>CAZVRY010000136.1:0-17793 GCA_964629545.1 uncultured Verrucomicrobiota bacterium
GTGCTCCGCCGCTTTCGATTCGGGCGCGGCACCACGCCGACCGCGGTCCATCAGGGTGACAGGTTCACTGTTCAACACCACCATTGCGCATGGAACCTCTGAACCGTTCACGTTTCCCCGCTACCTTTCTCCCTCCCCCCAACCTGAGTCACCGCTTCGCTGGAAACGGTTGGGGGGGAGGGACGGGCCTTCGCCGCGCCGAAGCGGCTTCGGCCGCGCAGGCGGGGTGAGGGGCGACTCCTGATAGGCCCCGGCGCTCCTGCTCCTGAAACCGCTTCCTGACCCCCTCGGTGCTTGCGCCGGTCCCCGGTCCCCGTCGGCGAGGCTCCTGACGAGCCGGGATGTCGTACGCCCTCGCCGGCTCGCGAGGAGTTGTCCCACCGGCACTGCCAAGGTTCAGTGGGTCGTCGGGGCGTAGGTTCGAACATCCTGTTGCCTCCGCCATTAGGATTGCATTTGGCGCGCGCCGCGGCTACACTGCTTCCAACCACGGAAAGCGGGTGTCCTATGAACAACGAACCCAATGTCCCTGTTCCCCAACCTCAACCCGTCACCGCCGGCATCACGCGGGCGATGGTGCGCCAGCACGCCTACGAGCTGTATCGCGACAAGCTCCAACATGACGGTCTGACCTTGGAGGATTGGGTCCTGGCCGAGAAAGACCTGGTGGCCTCGATGGAGGCCGAGGGTTTGCTCGAACGTTAGTCCTCTCCCGGCGGGAGGGCCTTTCCCGAGCCGGCGTCGAACCAGCGTGGCGCTGAGCAGTCCCACGTGAGGGCCAGCTCTTGGCCGGCGCGAACGGAGGTCGGGGAGTTCACCCGGGCGATCAGGGTCAGGCTGCCGGTCCGCACCATGAGGTTGGAGACGGGCCCCAGGGGTTCGACGAGGTCCACCTGCCCGCGGAGGATCCCTTGAGCGACGAGCGGGTGCTCGCTGATCTGGAGGTGCTCGGGACGGAGTCCGAGGATCACTGCCTGGTCTGGCCTGACCTGCCAACGGTTCACCGCGGCCACCGGGATGCTCACGCGCCAAGGCAGATCTGCGGACTCCGGGAACGTCGGGTGGAACGTCCACACGCTTTGCCCGGGAGCGAGGCGGCCCCGGACCAGGTTCATGGGGGGCGATCCGAGGAAGCCGGCGACAAAGGCATTCGCGGGGCGGTCGTAGATGGCCTGAGGAGTGTCGACCTGTTGGAGCCGGCCTTGGTGGAGCACGGCCAAGCGTTGTCCGAGGCTCATGGCCTCCTCCTGGTCGTGGGTGACGTAGAGCGTCGTCGTGTGCAGGCGAGCATGGAGGCGGGCGATTTCCTGGCGCAACTGCAGGCGAAGGGGCGCGTCCAGGCTGGACAAGGGCTCGTCGAACAGGAAGGCCTGAGGTTGCCGAGCGAGCGCGCGGCCGAGGCTGGCGCGCTGACGCTGCCCGCCGGAGAGGGCGGAGGGTAGTCGGTCGAGCTCCTGCTCAAGTCCAAGCATCGCGGCCACCCCGCGCACCCGGCGGGCGATCTCCTCCCGCGGAAGCCGGCGCAACTCGAGTCCGAAGGCCAGGTTGCGAGCAACCGTCAGGTGCGGGAACAGGGCCGGGCTTTGGAAGACCATGGCCAAGTCGCGATCGGCGGGCTCGACGTCGTTGACCACGCGGTCGCCGATGCGGAGGGTGCCGCTCGAGGGGGTTTCCAGGCCGGCGATGAGCCGCAAGGTGGTGGTCTTGCCGCACCCGGACGGTCCCAGGAGCACGAGCAGCTCGCGGTCTTCGACGCGGAGAGAGAGGTCTTCGACGGCCACGATGTCGCGGCCGCGGGGCCCGCGGAAGGTCTTGGAGACGTGGTCCAGTTCAACCCGCGCCATGGGACGGGTAGTGTGCTGGCAGGAGGAGCCGAGTGTCGAGGGGGAACCGGTCCCGCCCCAGGCCCACCTTAAGGGTCTGGGCAAGAATAACTGCCGATGTTGGCGGGCGCGTCTCCGGGACGGCGGCCCCGGCTCCCCAAGCCGCGGATCAGCGGGTCCACATTGGCGCTTGCCACGGCGGCGGTTCGTCGCATGCTCGTTCCGTCCATGCATGCCTTCACCTTTCCCCCCGGCGTCGCGTTCTTTCCGTCCAACCCTCGGTGGCTGGGCCTGTTCCTCGGGCTGGTAGCGGGGTGGTTTGGGGGGGCTGGGCAGGCGGACCCGATCGCGCTCCACCCGGAGAATCCCCATTACTTCCTGTGGCGAGGTCAACCGACGATCCTCGTCACCTCGGCCGAGCATTACGGGGCCGTGTTGAACCGCGACTTTGATTTTCGACGTTACCTGGACACGCTGGCGCGGGAAGGGATGATGCTGACCCGCACGTTCAGCGGGTCGTATGTGGAGCCGGAGGGCGCGTTCAACATCGCCCGCAACACCCTCGCCCCCGGACCGGGGCGCTTCCTCAGCCCCTGGGCGCGCAGCGACCAACCCGGCTACGCCAATGGCGGCAACCGGTTCGATCTGAGCCGATGGGACGGGGCCTATTTCGAGCGCTTGCGAGCATTCGTGGCCCATGCCGACCAGCGGGGGATCGTGGTCGAGTTCACGCTCTTTTGCCCAATGTATGAGGACAAACAGTGGCGCCTGAGCCCCATGCACGTCTCCAACAACGTCAACGGCCTGGGCGCAATCGGCCGCGACGATGTCCACACCCTCGATCGCCACGGCGGTCTGCTCGAGGTGCAAGAGTCCCTCACGCGCAAACTGGTGACGGAGCTCAACCCCTTCGACAACGTCATGTTCGAGATCTGCAACGAACCCTACTTCGGGGGCGTCACCCTCGCCTGGCAGCACCGGATCGCCGACGTCATCGTGGAAACCGAGCGCGCGCTGCCCAAGCGACACCTGATCACCCAGAACATCGCCAACCACCAGGCCCGGATCGAGCAGCCCCACCCCGCCATCTCCGTCTTCAATTTCCATTACGCCGCCCCGCCGGACGCGGTGGCGATGAATTACCATCTGAACAAGGTGATCGGCGACAACGAGACGGGGTTCCGCGGCACCCACAACCTGCCCTATCGCACGGAGGGATGGGACTTCATCCTGGCGGGGGGCGGGCTCTTCAATCACCTGGATTATTCGTTTGCGGCCGGGCACGAGGATGGCACGTTCGACTACCCGGCCTCGCAACCGGGCGGAGGGAACCCCCAACTGCGCCGCGAATTGCGGATCCTGCGCGAGTTCATGGAGGGCTTCGAGTTCGTCCGCATGAAGCCGGACCCCTCGATCGTGCGTGGCGGCGTGCCCCCGGGTGGCAGTGCACGCGCCTTGGTGCAAGCCGATCGGGCCGTGGCGCTCTACGTGCGCCGCGCCCTCCGTGGCGACCGCGCGCCGAAGGCCGACGCGGGCGCGCAGCCGGTGCCAGGCCAGGGGACGGCGGAGGTCACCGTGCTGCAATTGGCCTTGCCGGCCGGCGCGTGGCGGGCGGAGTGGATCGACACGAAAACCGGGGCGGTGGCACGCCGGACGGACCTGACTGGCGACGGTGTCCGGTCACTCGAAGCGCCCGCATTTGAGGACGACATCGCGTTGCGAGTGGTGCGTCGGTAGCGCGAGGGGGACAACGGGCAGCCGCGGATCGGCCCCTGCAGCCGGCTCCGGACCCCGTCGGTGGAGAGGGTGACAGGTTCAGTCGCAGCCGCCGTCCCCTCCCGAAATGGGTGGGCATCTCCACGGGATTCTTGCAGAGTTCGAACCAAGCCCATCTATGCATCCATCGCCATCCCCGCAGCCTCTCCTCGCCAGCGTGAAGGCCGGAAGCCCCTGTAACCCTGTCGGTCCGAGCCGGCTTTCCGTCCTCGGCCACCTCGTCAGCGGCGTCCTCTGCACCCTCTCCGCCCTGGCCCAAGTCCCCAACGCCCTCCCCCTCCACCTGGGCGCCGACCAAACCGGCCACAACAGCTTCCAGGGCCACATCGCGGCCGTCCGCCTCTATGACCGTCCCCTCGAGGCCCAGGACATCGCCACCCTCGCCCGAGCCCATCCGAACGCCCCGGCGCGCCTGGCCGGGCTGCGTGCCCAGTGGCTGTTCGGCGGTGCGACCGACGGTGTGCTCACGAACGATCCCGTCCTGCCGGCGCGCCGCGTCGGCGCCGTCACCTCCGCGGAGGCGGACGGGATCGCCAGCGCCCGCTTCGAGGGCGGCTACTTCGTCGTGGCGGATCACCCGCGCCTCGCCTTCGAAGGCGGGACGGTCGAGGCCTGGGTTCGACCCGCCCCCAGCACCCGCGGCCGGATCGTCGATAAGATCACCCCGGGCGGCTCCGACGGCTGGCTGCTGGACACCCACCCAGGTCAGAGCCTGCGGCTGATAGCCGGCGCGGAGACCCTCCTCCATGCGCTGCCCCCTTCCGACGCCTGGACCCACGTCGTTGCCCTGATCGATCCGGCGGGAACGGCGCGACTCTACGTCAACGGAACCCGCGTCACCCCATCCGACGCCTGGGATGAAGGCATCGCCCTCACCGGATCCGCCCCGCCGCCGGGTGGTCCACTGACGCTTTGGTACCGCCAACCGGCCCGGCGTTGGACCGAAGCCGTCGTCCTTGGCAACGGTCGGCTGGGCGGCATGCTGTGGGGCGGTGTCCGCCAGGAACGGCTCGACCTGAACGAGGACACGCTGTGGTCGGGAGAGCCCTACGACAATCTGAACCCCAAGGGTCTGAAGTCTCTGCCCACGATCCGCGCCCTGCTCTTGGCCGGCCAGAACGCGGAAGCCCAGCGTCTCGTCGAGCAGGACATGAACGGGAAATACAACCAGTGCTACCTCCCCCTTGGCGCCCTCACCCTCGAGTTCCCCTTCCAAGGCGACATCGAGGACTACCGGCGCGCGCTCGATTTGGAAACGGGCCTTGCCCGCGTCCAGTTCACCCACCACGGCACCCGCTACACCCGCGAGACCCTCGCCTCCTTCCCTGACCAAGTCATCGCAATGCGATTCACCCGGGACGGACCGGCTCGCATCTCCTTCCGCGCCTCCCTCAGCAGCCAACTCCGGCATACCGTCCGCCCCGCGCACTTCCGCCCCGGTCGACCCACCGCCGCCGCCGTCTCCCCGGCCCCTTCGCCCCCGGCGTCGCCGCCCTTCAACCTCCTGCGCCTCCTCGGCCGCGCCCCCATCCATGCCGACCCCCACTACTTGGGCCGACGGATCGAGTACGATGACGCGCCTGACGGACGCGGCATGCGTTTCGAGGCCCGCCTGACGGCCACCCACACGGGCGGCTCGCTCCAGTTCACCGAGCACGGCCTCGTCGCCGACCAGTGCGACGAGGTCACCCTCCTGCTGGTGGCCGCCACCAGCTATCACGGCCCCCAGCGCAGCCCGAGCCGCGATGGCCGGGATCCTTCCGCCCTCTGCGATGCCACCCTGACCCGGGCGATCGGCAAGGCCTACGACGCCCTCCGGGCCGCCCACGTGGCGGACCACCGAGGTCTGTTCGAGCGTGTCCGCATCGACCTTGGTTCCCGCGAGGCCGCCGGCCTCCCCACGGATGTCCGCGTGAAGCGCTACCAACCCGGCGCCGATCCCTCCCTCGCCGCCCTCTATTTTCAATTCGGGCGCTACCTCCTCATCGCCGGATCCCGCCCGGGGACCCAACCGCTGAACCTGCAAGGGATCTGGAACAAGGACCTCAACCCCGCGTGGTCCGCCAACTGGACCCTCAACTGCAACGCCCAGATCAACTACTGGCCCGCCGAAGTCGCCAACCTCCCGGAGTGCCACCTGCCCCTCCTCGACCTCACGACCGAACTCAGCATCGATGGCACGAACATGGCCAAGAACCTCTACGGCGCCGGCGGCTGGGTGGCCCACCATAACACGGACATCTGGCGCCAAGCGGGACCCGTCGGCGGCAGCGCCTGCTGGAGCGTCTTCCCGGCCGGGAGCGCCTGGCTCTGTCAGCACCTCTGGGAACATTATGCCTTCAGCGGAGACCCCAACACCCTCCGCCGCCTGTGGCCGGTCCTCGCTGGCGCGGCCCGTTATTATCTCGACGCCCTCATCCCCGAGCCCAACCACGGCTGGCTCGTCACCGCCCCCGACGTCAACTTCGAAAACGCCTTCCGCAAACCCGACGGCGCCAGCGCCTGCTCCTGTTACGGACCCACCGCCTCCCTCCAGATGATCCGCGAACTGTTCCGCAACTGCCTCGCCGCCCGGGACGTCCTCCCCCTCGACCCCCAACTCCAGGCCGACATCGCCGCCGCCCTGCCCCGCCTCGCCCCCATGCAAATCAGCCCCACCACCGGAGAACTCCAGGAATGGGTCCAAGACTGGCAACGCACCGCGCCCTGCCAGGTGCTGTCCAGTTGGGGCGCCGTCTGCAGCGCGCAGATCACCCCGCGTTCCACCCCGGAACTGGCCGCGGGCTTGCGCAAGATCTTCGACACCGCGCAATGGTGGAAGCAGGGTGCGGTCGGCAGTTGGCAAGGCGCCTTCCAAGCCAACACCTACGCGCGCCTGCACGATGGCAACCTGGCCCTCGACGTCCTGGACATGCACCTGCGGCGCGTGGTCAACCCCAACCTGACCGCCAATTTCTCCGGCATGGCCGAATGGGAAATCGACGGCAACCTCGGCCTCACCGCCGCCATCGCCGAAATGCTCCTGCAAAGCCACGCCGGCGAACTCGACCTCCTCCCCGCCCTCCCCAACGCCTGGACCCACGGCTCCGTCACTGGCCTCCGCGCCCGGGCGGGCGTGACGGTCGACCTCGCCTGGGCCGACGGACGTCTCACCCGCGCCACCCTCCGGTCCGCTCGCGGCGGTCGATTCCCCCTCCGTTATCAGCACCTCACCGACACCGTCACCCTCGCCCCCGGGGCCGAACACTCCTGGCCGCCCAGCCTATGAAGCGGGGGCGGATGGCGGATGGCGCCTGGGAGGTCGACGCCCAGGTGCTCGCTCACGGCGTCGAATGCGACCCTCTGCTCGCCATGGCTCCAGACCGGCCCGTCTTCGGGCTCAACGTCGCCTGTGCCTGGCCCTTCCCGGATCCCGTCCGGGCCGCCTACGCGTGTTGGGCGGAATCCCTCGCCCAGGTTCCCGGCCTCCACGTCTATCGTCCATCCGACACTCACATCACCCTCGTCACGCTCATCTCGTTCCTCCGCCATCAAGACCCCTCGCCCGCCCTCCGCGCCGAGCTCGAATCCTTGGCCGCCGCAGCCATTGACCTGGTCCGGCGCGTCTGGAACGAACTCGGTCCCGTTCGCCCATTCGCGCTCGCCCCCGAGCCCCCCCTCCTCACGCGCCGGGTGTGCCTCCTCCCCTGGTCGAATCCCACCGGCGAAGTCGCCGCCCTTCGGGCCGCCCTCGCCCATCGCCTCGAAGGACACGCCCCCCTGGCTGCCGCCTTGCGGGCCTGCGGGTTCAACATCCCCAACATCATTCACAGCACCGCCGGGCGCTTCGTCCAGGCGGACCGCCCCACCCGCCAGGTCGTCGATGCCTTCGCTCGGTCCCGCGACCGGTTCGCCTTGCCTCTGCTCGAGGTCCGAGAGTGGTTGGTCACGGCCGAGCTCAAGCCCTACATGCGGGCGGGGGAGGTCCGCGCCCGCCACCCCCTGGCCGGGCCATATTGCAGAGTTCATAGGTAAGCAGACAGGCAACGGCTCCCCTCTCCCTGTCTCCCTCTCCCCAACCCCTCTGTAGCACTTCGCTTTCAGGGGTTGGGGAGAGGGCAAGGGGTGAGGGGTGTCTGCTTATTTCCGCACTCACCAATAACGTGGGGAGCGGCGGCTGGGGAAAGGGTTTACAGCCGTTCGGAAAGCGGCAAGATCTCTGCACCCTCGCGGGCGGCCGCTCCGCGACGTCACGGAAGGCATGGCTGTGGACGCTCTACTCTTGCTGTTGGCGATCGGGTTGCCGCTGCTCGGCAGCCCGTTGATCGCGCTGGCCGGACGGCGGCTGGGTCCGCGGGTCGGCTGGCTGGCGCTGGCCTTCCCCCTGCTCTCGACCGGCGCGCTCGTGGCCCTGGCCGCGCACGTCAACCTGCCCGGCCGCACGGTGATCGAGTGGCCGTGGATTCCTTCGCTCGGCCTCAACCTGTCGTTCCTCGTGGATGGTCTCTCGATCTTCTTCGGGCTGGTGGTCAGCGGCATGGGTTGCCTCGTCATCTTCCACGCGATCTTCTATTTCGGCGACGAGGGCGAGCATCTGGGACGGTTCTACGGTTACCTGGTGGGGTTCATGGGCGCGATGCTCGGCACCGTGCTGGCCGACCATCTGGTCCTGCTGTTCATCTTCTGGGAACTCACGGGCGTCGCTTCCTTCCTGCTCATCGGTTTCCTGCACGAGGAGGAAGGCTCGCGGCTGGGGGCGCGGCAGGCCCTGCTGGTCACGGGCAGCACCGGGCTGGCGCTGTTCACGGGCGTGGTATTGCTGCAACAGACCGCCGGCACGGCCAGCCTGAGGGATTTGCTCACGAACGGACTGCCGTGGGCGGAACAGCACGCGGCGTTGACCGCGGCCATGATGCTGTTGCTGGCGGGCGCCTTCGGGAAGTCGGCGCAATTCCCCTTCCACTTCTGGCTGCCGAACGCGATGTCCGCGCCCACACCGGTGAGCGCCTACCTGCATTCGGCCACGATGGTGAAACTGGGCGTGTTCCTCGTCGCGCGCATCTACCCGCTGTTTGTCGGGCACGAATGGTGGCTGCCGCTGCTCACCCTCGTCGCCTTCACCACCATGGCCTTGGGCGCGGTGCTGGCCCTGCTCTCGCACGACTTGAAGGCGATCCTCGCGTTCTCGACCGTCAGCCAGCTCGGCTATCTCCTCGGCTACTACGGCCTCGGCCCGGCCCAGGGCGTCGAATACGACTTCCTCCACGTCCTCAACCACGTCTTCTACAAGGGCGCCCTCTTCATGGTCGTCGGCATCGTCGCCCACGCCGCAGGCATTCGCGACATCCGCGAGCTGGGCGGGTTGTGGCGTCGCCTGCCCTGGCTCGGCCTCACGACGCTGGTCGCGACTGCCACGATGGCCGGCCTTCCCGGCACCACCGGCTTCCTGAGCAAGGAAATGATGCTCAAGGAGATCTTCGAAGCCATGGCGACCCACGACGCCCTCGGCCTCTACGCGACGGCCTGCGTGGGGTTGACGTCGGTGGTCAAGGTGGCCTTCTCCGTGCGTCTCTTCGCGAACATCTTCCTCGGCCAGAACCCCGAGCCGGGGCGGCACCCTTTCCACGCGCCGTCCCTCTGGATGCAACTGCCGCCCGCCCTCCTCGCCGGAGGCGCCCTGGTGTTCGGGTTGTTCCCCGGGGCGCTCGACCCCCTCTTCCGGGCGCTGGCCGTCGAGGGGCTCAACCGTCCGCAGCACCTCGCGTTGTGGCACGGCTTCACCCAAGAACTGGCCGCCAGCGGCGCGGTCGTGGTCCTGGGCTTCGCGCTCTATGCGGTCGGCGAGACCACCCGCTGGCGCTGGCATAACATCCCGCGCTGGCTGCGCTTCGACCTCGCCTTCGAGATGGGCCTCGAGGCGTTCTCGAAAGGCGCCCTCTTGGTGACCCGCCTCCTGCGCTCGGACCGCCCGGTCGATTATCTGCCCATCGTCGTCGCCTTCTTCGTGCTCCTGGTCGGAAGCGGGTTCGCTCGCCACCTGGACGACCTCCGCGGCCTGCGGGCGCTGGACCCGCTCGACTTGCACCCGCTGCGCGCCCTGACCGCCGCCCTGATTGCCCTGGCCATCGTCGGCGTGCTCCTGCTCCGGCGCTGGACGGCCCAGTTGATCTCGCTGTCCGTGGCGGGGTTCCTCACCTGCTTCTACTTCGTGCTCTACCGCGCGCCCGACCTGGCGCTCACGCAAATCCTCGTCGAGACGGTCACCTTGATCCTCGTCCTGCTCCTCCTGGCGCGGTTTCCCCGCTCGGCCCAGGAGGGCGAAGACCGGCATAAGGCGGTCAAACTCCGGCGTGTGTTCCACATGCTCCTCGCCTTGAGCGTGGGGGCCTTGGCCACCGCCCTCGTCCTCGTGGTGACGGCCCATCCGCATCCGCATCCCATCGGGCGCGGCCTCCTCGCCAACACGGTGGAACTGGCCAAGGGCCGGAACGCGGTGAATACCATCCTCGTGGACTTCCGCGGATTCGACACCCTGGGCGAGATCACCGTGCTGTTGATCGCGACGCTGGGCTGCCTGGGATTGTTGATGCGCTACAAGCGCACGCCGGAGGAATACCGCCAAGGGCCCCTCGGCCCTCCCGGGTTCGTGGCGGACGAAGGGCGAAAGGACTGAGATGACGGGCCCGCAATCCTACATCTTCAAGACCGTGGCGCGGTTGCTGTTCTTCCTCGTGAACGTGTTCGCGCTCTACTTGCTCTGGCGCGGCCACCACCTGCCGGGCGGCGGGTTCATCGCCGGCCTGGCCACCGCCATCTCGCTCATCCTGCTCAGCCTGGCCCTCGGGCTCGAGGAGGTGCATCGCGTGCTGCGCTTCGATCCGATGCGCGTGGCCACGGGAGGACTGGCGCTGGCGGTGGCCACGGGGGCCGCCCCGATGGTGGCAGGGCGGACGTTTCTCGAGCATTTCGACGCGCACTGGTCGGGCGTGCCGTTCCTCGGGGAGGTGCACGCCGGCACCCCGCTGGTGTTCGACGTGGGGGTCTACCTCACGGTCGTGGGCATCGCGTGCAAGATCATCTTTGTCCTCGGCAAGTCCACCCAACGCCTGCGCGCCCTGGTGGCCGAGGAGCAGGCGCGCTACAGCTCGCCGGTCGAGCAACCCATCGAGGACGAAGCCGCCCACCGCCCCCCGGGCGAAACCGTCCGCCGCTGACCTCCTGCCATGCAACTTGAAACGGCCCTGCTCATCGGCGTGATGTTCACGGTGGCCACCTATCTGGTGCTGCAGCGCAGCTTCGTGAAGATCCTGTTCGGATTCCTCATCCTCACCAACGCGGCCAACCTGGTGGTGCTGGCGATGTCCGGCCGCCCGGATGCCCGGAGCGCGCCGGTCGTGGCCGAGCCCCCGACGCCCATGGTGGATCCGCTGCCCCAGGCCCTGATCCTCACCGCCATCGTCATCGGCTTCGGCACGGCGGCGTATCTCGTCTTCCTGCTCTACCGGCTCTTCCTGGACCAGAAGACCACCAACGCGGCGGAGCTCTACGAGGAACGATGAACTGGCCCGTTGCGCCCATCCTCCTGCCGCTGGTCACGGCGGTCGCCACCCTGTTCTGGGGACGACCCAGCCCGGCCCGGCGCGGGTTCGTGGCCGCCTCGGCCGCCGCGCAGTGCGCCCTGGCCGCCTGGCTGGTGGCCGAGACGTGGCCGGGGCGCCCCTTCGTCATGGGACTGGGAGCGTGGTCCTCGGCCTTCGGCATCGTGCTGGTGGTGGACCTGCTGTCCGCGCTGATGCTGGCGCTGTCGACCCTGGTCACCCTGGCGTCGTTGCTCTACGGCTGCGCCGAGACCTCGTCCCGCGTCGAACATCCGCTGCGCGCCCCGCTCACCCAGCTCCTGGTCATGGGCATCAACCTCACGTTCTGCACCGGCGACCTATTCAACCTGTTCGTGGCCTTCGAGATCATGCTCATCGCCTCCTACGCGCTGCTCACGCTGGAGGCGGACGACTGGGACATCAAACACGCCTTTCCGTACGTGGCGATCAACCTGTTCGGCAGCGCCCTGTTCATCTGCGTGTGCGGCCTGGCTTACATGCTGTTCGGCACCCTGAACTTTGCCGACCTCATCGGGCGCGCCGGCGCCCTGGCCGGGGATTATCGCCTGCGGCTGCTGGCCCTGATGATGATCGTCGTCTTCGGCATCAAGGCGGGGCTGTTTCCACTCTATTACTGGCTGCCCAACAGCTATCCGACCCTGCCGATTCCCACGGCCGCCCTGTTCGCCGGCTTGCTCACCAAGGTGGGCGTCTACGTCCTGCTCCGGATGTTCGGGACGGTGCTCCCGCACGACCTGGCGTTCGCCCACCACCTGCTGGCGTGGCTGGCGGGAGCGACCATGCTGCTGGCGGTGATCGGGGCCATCTCGCGCCACGGTATCCGCGGCATCCTCTCGTTCCACATCCTGAGCCAGATCGGCTACATGGTGCTGGCCATCGGCCTCTTCACCCCCCTGTCGCTCGCCGCCTGCATCCTCTATATCGTCCATCACATCGTCGTCAAATCGTCCCTCTTCCTGATCGGCGGCGTGGCCATGCGCCTCAACGGGACCGACGACCTCGCCCGCATGGGCCACCTGTGGAAACGGACCCCGTGGCTGGGGGTCTTGTTCCTGCTCCAGGCCTGGTCCCTCGCCGGCCTGCCCCCGCTCAGCGGGTTCTGGGGCAAATACCTCATCGTCGTCGCCGGCCTCGAACAGCGCCAGTTCTGGCTCGTGGCCGCCTCCATCCTGGCCAGCATCCTGACCCTCTTCAGCATGGTGAAAATCTGGAACGGCGCGTTCTGGGCGGCGCCCGACCACGTCCCCGTGCGCACCGGCGACCGGCGCTGGGTGCGCATGGCGGCGGTCGCGGCGGCGCTGACCTGCCTCTCGTTGACGATCGGCTTGGGGGCGGAGATCTTCGTGCAAGCCGCCCTGCGGGCCGCCCGGCAAGTGCTCGACCAGCAGGGCTACGCGCAGGCGGTGCTCGCTTACCTCGGCAAAACGGCCGGCGGAGCCCCCCCATGAAGTCCTTTACCCTCAACCTGCTTGTCGCCGTCATCTGGCTGCTCCTGAGCGCGGAGCCATCCCTGACCGTGTTTGCCCTCGGCTTCCTCCTCGGGTTCGCCCTGCTGGCCGCCTTCCATCGCGTGCTGGAGTGCGGGGATTATGCGCGGCGGGTCTTCGCCCTGGGACGATTCCTCGCCGTGTTCGCCTGGGAATTCCTGACCGCCAACGCCAACGTCGTCGCCACCGCCCTCTTCCGCCCGCGCGCCTCGCTCCATCCCAATTTCATCACCTATGACGTGACCGGGTTGCGGCCGTTGGAAATCCTCCTCCTCTCCTATTGCATCTCGCTGACCCCGGGCTCGACCACCGTGCAGGTGACGGATGACTTCCGCACGCTGGTCCTGCACACCCTGGACGCGGACGACCCGGGTGCCGTTCGCGCCCGGCTCGACCGCGTGCTCAAACGCGGCATTTTGAGTTTCACCCGATGATGACCTCCGTGCTCCAGGCAGCCTTCGGCATTCTGATCCTGGCCGTCCTCTGCGGCTTGATGCGACTGGCCCGCGGGCCGACGGTGATTGACCGCATCGTCGCCTTCGACCTCATCACCACGGCCACCGTGGGCATGATTGTGTTGCTGGCGATCCAGTGGAGGACAGCGCTCTATCTCGAACTGATCCTGATCTTCTCCCTGCTTGGCTTCTGCGGCACCGTCGCGTTCGTCTACTACCTGAGCCGCACTCACGACCTGGAGGGTCCGTCGGGACCGGCGGCCTCGCGGGAGCCCGATCCGCCACCCCACCCCGGCCATGACTGACCTCCTCACTTCCTTCCTCGTCCTGAGCGGCGCCTCGCTCATCCTCGCCTCGGCCATCGGGGTGCTCCGGCTCCCGGACGTGTTGTGCCGTTCCCACGCGGTCGCCAAGGCGCTGACCCTCGGGATCTTCCTGATGTTGCTGGGGCTCTGGGTTCATCAGGGCGAAAAGCAAAGCGCGTTGAAGATCTTCCTCGCCATCTTCTTCCAGGTCGTGACCATCCCCGTCGGCAGCCATCTCATCGGCCTGCTCGCGCTCCAGCAAAACATCCCTCGTTGGCATCACCGCCCCATGAGCGATCATCGCGTCCCCCCCCCGGCACCCAGCCCCCGCAGGACCCCTCCTGACAGGCAGGCCTAGGCTCACACCTTCACACTCAGCTCCAACCTCAACCGGCGATTCGCCTCTTGGGTGAGCCGCACCACCGCGGGATGCACCGCCCGCCGCTCGGCCGTGATCGCGTGGAACTGCACCCGGCAGTCCTCGATTAATCCCACCCGGCGAAACCGGTAGCGCCGCATCGCTTCGTCCGCCACCACCGCCGGCAGCACGATGAACCCCCGCCCGTCGGCCGCCATCACTTTCATCAGCGACAGATCCTCGAACTCCGCCACCACCCGGGGCTCGAGGCCGCGGGCGCGCATCCACCCTTCCAAGGCGCGCCGGAGCGCGGTGTTGTCGGCGGGCAGCATGGCCGGCGCCTGGTGCAGCGAGCGCGGGAAGTCCCGCTGGAGAACGGCCGCCAGCTTGCCCGCCGCACACACCGCGGTGGGCGAACTGCCCAGGGCCTGGCTGAACGTCCGCACGGGGCTGCCACTCGAGGCTGGCTCGTCGGCCAGCACCACGTCCAATCGGTGCGTCACCAGTTGAGCCAGCAAATCCTCCAGCTTTCCCTCCCGACACACCACGTGCACCGGCTGCGCCATCGTGAACACCGGTTCCAGGAGATCGTGCGTGACCAGCTTGGGAAAAGAATCGGCCACCCCCACGTTGAAGCGCAGCGGCGGCGCGTCCGAACGCCGCTGCACCGCACCCACCAACTCCTGGCCGAGCCCGAAGATCTCCCCGGCATAACGCAGCGCCACCTGGCCCGCCTCCGTGAGCACATTGTGCCGCCCGCTGCGCCGAAACAGCTGCTCCCCCAGCGCCTCCTCCAATTCGCTGATCTGCGCCGAAATGGAAGGAGGCGAAACCCCCAGCTTCTCGGCCGCCCCCCGCAGGCTCCCCTCCTTGGCCACGGTCCAGAAGTAGCGGAGGTGGTGATAGTTCAACCCGGTCACACGGCCACCTTGGGTTCGCTTTGACCTCAGTCCTGCGGGAGCATGCGAAGCCAAGGACTAAGGCTGCAACTCCATCCTCACCACCGCCCCGCCCATCTGCGGCAAGTCGGCCACCGTCCGGACCACCTTGCGACTGTCCTGGGCAATCCACAGCGTGGTCGTCCCCGGTTCGCCTTCCGCCGACGTGACCTCGACCTTCCATGCCTGGAACGTCCCGGCAGGCACGGTGACTGACTCGACCCCCACGACCTTCGCCTGCTTGAGCTGCACTTTTTGCTGGCGAACATCGAAGTTGCGATAGGTCACCGCGAAGCCCTCCGCGAGGGCGAGCGCAGCAAGGGCTTCCTGCCCGCCGGCTCCATCGGCGAACAACTCGCCGCCCAGGGCCGCGGACACCGGTTTGGCATCGCTCCCCATGGCCATGGATCCCGTCGCCTTGCCCTCCGCAAACGTCAGCTCGATGGTCACCGGACCCTGCTTCAGCGACCGCGTGCGCGGGACCAGGGTCTTCTTGTCCAGCGTGGTCACATCGGTCGCATCCCCCATGGGCAACTTGGCGACGGCCGTCACCCGCCAAACCGCACCCTGATCTTCGACCTCCTGGGTCAGCCCGATGTCCATGGTCTGCCCGCCGGCCTCGATCTTGCCCTGGTAGCGAACCGTCCCCGCGGACCAGGCGGCGACCGCCTTCGGCACCCCCGCGGCCGAGGCGTCCACCGGCTTGCTCAGCACGACCGTCTTCGGATCCACCGTGATCTCCTTCAGCCGCGTGGCGACATCGGCCGAGGCCCCGGTTTGCGCGCGTCCGCCCAGGTGTTTGGCGAGGAAGGCCTCGCTGGCGGCCCACAGGGCCATGCTGTTAACGGGCCGGGCGAACCCATGGCCCTCGTCCGGCGCGCAGAGGTACTCCACCGGAAACCCCCGGTCGCGCAACGCCACCACAATCTGCTCCGACTCGGCCTTCTTCACCCGCGGATCGTTTGCCCCCTGCGCCACCAGCAGCGGGGTGCGGATCTTGGCGGCGCTGTGGAGGGGGGACTGCCGCACCAGTTGCGCCTTGCCTTCGGGGGTGTTGGGATCCCCCATCCGCTCGTGGAAGATGATGCGGAACGACTCCCAGTAGGGCGGAATGGAATCGAGCAGCGTCAGCAGACTCGAAGGCCCCACAATCGATACCGCCGCCGCGTAAAGGTCCGGGGTGAACGCCACCCCAGCCAGCGTCGCGTAGCCCCCATACGAGCCTCCCATGATCCCCACCCGCTTCGGATCCGCAATGTTCTGCCCCACCAAATACTTCACACCCCACGTCAGGTCGTCCTGCATCCGGTCGCCCCACTGCTTGTTCCCCGCATTCAAAAACTTCTTCCCGTAACCCGTCGAACCGCGGAAATTGGGCTGCAACACCGCATACCCGCGATTGGCCAGGAACTGAGCCAGGTTGTCGAACCCCCACCCGTCCCGCGCCCACGGCCCCCCATGGGGCAACACAACCGCCGGCAACCCCACCGGCGCCAGCCCCTTGGGCAGCGTCAGAAACGCCGGGATCTCCAAACCGTCCGACGACGGATACCGCACGGCCCGCATCGGCGCCATGTGTTCCCGCGGAATCCGCTCCCGCACCCGATACTGCAAGGTCACCTGCTTGGTCATCCGATCGAACAAATGCACCTCCCCAGGATCAACGTCGCTGGTGGCCGCAATCAGCCAAAGCCGATCGTCCGCCGTCGCCGACACCGGCTCGATATCCATCCCCGGGAACCGCGCCTGGAGGAACTTGTAATCCGCCTCCCAGGCTGGATTCCGAAAATAAACCCGAACGCGGTCATCCTCGTAGCGCGTCGCCACCAACTCCTCCGTCGACTCCGTGAATACGCCCCCCCCGAAGTCCACCCGGTTCAACGGGTCCGCCTCCACCAACTCCTCCTCGAGGGTGTCGGGATTGAACAGGACCAGGCGAACCAGATCGGGATCCCCCTTGTTCGTCTGGAGATACACCCGGCGGCCATCCCGATGAAATCGCTCCGGACCGCACGTCTCGAATACGTTGCAGGTGTAGACGGTCTTGAACCCATCCGGCCCTACCCGCAGCACCTCGGTGTCGCCCCGGTCCGTCGTCCGCAGGGCCAGCCGCAACTGACCCTCCAAATCGAACATCCAGGCCGCGATCCGATCGTCGTTCCGACGCACCAACTCCCGCCGCCCCGTCGAAATCGTCACCTTGTAGAGGTCGTGCCAGGCCGCATCCCGATCGTTCAACCCCACGTAAATCGTGTCCGGAGCCTTCCGCGGCAAATCGTAAATGAACGCCCGCGCCCCCTTCGCGTCCGTCAGGTTCCGGGCCACCGGGACCTCCTGCCCCGCCGCCGCCCCCGCGGGATCGACCGCCCACACATTGAAATTCTCGTCCCCGTCGTTGTCCTTGACATACAGGATCAGGCGGCTGTCCCGGGCCCAAAACAACGCGGGAATGGGACGCTTGGTCTCCGCCGTCAACCGGCGGGCCACCGCGAAGGGCTCCCCGGTCTTCTTCACCCAAATGTTGCGCGTGTCGTTCCACGGCTTGAGGAACGCAATGTACTGGCCGTCCGGCGAAAGCTGGGCCCCCGCAATCTCGGGATTGCCAAAAAACAACTCGCGATCCAGGAGCGGCGGAGGCGCCCCCTCGAGGGGTGGCGGGGTCACAAGCAGGATCAGGAGCAAAATGGCCCAGCGGGCAGACAACAGCAGCCGTTTCATGGTGGTTCGAGCCTCAGCCGTTCGTTCGATTATCGATTTCTCCCCCAAGCTCCAACTCGACGAGCCATCGACGACGCCAACCTCGAGCCGGTTGAGGGCGCGTGGAACATGCGACAACCTCCCCTGCCTGGCAAGGGCAAAGGTCGGGCGGCTTGGGACTTAGGACTTATGATTTAGGATTTATGATTTGGGACTTATTGCAGAGTTCATATGTAAGCAGACATGCAACGGCTCCCCTCTCCCTATCTCCCTCTCCCCAACCCCTCTCCATCGCTTCGCCTTCAGGGGTTGGGGAGAGGGAAGGGGTGAGGGGTGTCTGCTTATTTCCGCACTCA
>CAZVRY010000137.1:0-17764 GCA_964629545.1 uncultured Verrucomicrobiota bacterium
CAATTCGAAACCTGGCCCAGCCCGGCGGCCGGCTGGCAATCGGAATCCGCCGAGGCCGAGGCCAAACTTCCAAAGCTCTATCAGGCAACGCACGGCCGCCATTACCTGATCGCCGGAAGCCTCGTCTGCCAAACGGCCGGGTTGCCTGATCGCCGGGTGGACACGGCCAACGAGGAGAAGACCTCCTTCGTCCTGCGCCGGCAGGTCGCCCACGACCCGGCTGCCCACGATCCCAGGGTGCCCGCGACCTACGACGAGTATGCCTGGGTCGCCGACGCCGCCGGCCAGACCAAGTGGGTCAAAGTGGCGGGAGGCGGACCCGACCCGGGCGCTGTGATCGCGGACGGAACGGTGGACGACGTGGCGGTCAAGGAGGAGCGCCTCCCCATGTTCGGCTTGAGCTGTGTCGAGGGATCCCAACCCCGCCGAATCTGGATGGGCCTGCTGCCGGTGGCCAGCCGACAGACGGGGGCTGGCGATACCGCGGCGAGTTCAGTCGTCATTTCAGAAGCCGACGCCGGCTCCGATCCGCTCGGCGATCCGCGCAGTTCGCAACTCCAGACGCGGGTGATGGTGCCGTTGGCGGAACTGGCCAAGGCCATCGACGCCGGATCCACCGTGACAACCGCTGATACGAGTGCTGCCCTGCTCTTCACCCTCGCGGAATGTGCTTCGCTGCTGGCCAAAACCCTGCCTGCCTTATTCGAGTCGGGCCCAAGTGGCCCGCCGGGTGGTGCGCAGGCCCTGTTCCATCAACTGAACGGCGCGAGCTTCCACGGATCCGATACATGGCTGGAGGCCTTGGAGGACGTGCACCCTCACGCGGACGACATACTCTCCGGGAAAACCGTCACCGGGATGCGCACCGACGCCTTGGACAAGGACGGGGTTCGCGGCGCCTTAGACGGGCTAGGCTACAGCACGCTGGATCCCGACAATCCGTTCCCCGCTCTGAAAAGCCACTTCACAAGCGCGATGGCTGAGGCCGGTCAGAACCGCGACCAAGCCGTCGCCGCCGTGCTCCCCGCCAGCCCCAAGCTCGACCCGACCGACGGCACCTACTACGTGGCCCGGTGCGTCCTTGACTGCCCACGGTGTCCCCGGCTGAAACCCCCGCTCGTCAGCGCTGCGTCAACTGCCTTCCAACTGGCTTCCTTCTTCGACCCGGACGCCCCGGCGCGCCCGCTGCGCGTCGCGCTGCCGGTGGACACCTCGCCGGCCGGATTGCGGAGATTCCCGCGGAACGTGGCCTTTCTCATCTCGGATCAACTCCGCAAACAGATGAACCGGGTGCAGGGCGTGAAACTGGGCGACCTGGATGACGGCAAGATCGGGGACGAGAACTCTGGGCTGAGCCTGGGGATGATTTGTTCGTTCTCGATTCCGATCATCACCCTTTGCGCACTGATTCTGCTCCTGATCATCGTGTTCCTGCTGAACATCGTGTTTTGGTGGCTGCCATTCTTCCGCATTTGTCTGCCGCTGAAGTTGACCAAGTCCTGATCATGCCTGCCATCGACGAGGGTAAACTGCTCGGCCGCGGCATCAGCTTCCCGCCACGGCTGGGTCAAGACGGCCGTTGGGCCTGGTCCGTGGGAGCGGAAAACGTCCGCGAGGCGATCCGCATCATTCTGCTCACCCAACTGAAGGAGCGCTTGCTCCTGCCCGAGTTCGGCGGCGGGTTGAAGGAGTTCCTCTTCCAGCCGTCGACCCCGGCCACGCACCGCCTCATCGCCGAACGCATCACGGTGGCCTTGCACCGGTGGGAACCGCGGATCCAACTGGAGAACGTGGACGTCCGTCCGCAAGAGGACACCAACCGGGCAGTCGTGGCTGTGATCCGCTACCGCCTGGTGGCCACCAGCCGGAGTGAACAGCTCGGATTGTCGATCCAGTTCGAGAGCTCTTAACCCGCATCCGTCGCACTCGCCATGGCCTTCCAACCCGCCTCCATCCAGGACCGCACGTATCAGCAACTGCTGGACGACGCGCGCGCCCGCATCCCGGTGCACAACCCGGAGTGGACGAACTTCAACCAGAGCGATCCGGGCATCACCCTGCTGCAACTGTTCGCCTTCCTAGCCGAGACCCTCACTTACCGGGCCAACCTAATCCCCGAACGCAACCGGCAAAAGTTCCTCAAGCTCCTCGGCCTGCCACTGCAACCCGCCATGCCCGCACGTGGCCTGGTGGTTTTCGAGTCGAGCCAAGCGACCACCTCCACGCCCCGGCTCGACGCCGACCAGGAACTAGCGGCCGGCCGATTGCCGTTCCGCACGCTGGATGCCGTGGATGTCTTACCGGTGGAGGCCGCCGTGTTCTACAAGGCTCCGTTGTCCGACGAACGCCAGGCCGAGGTCGAGGATCTCTACACCAAACTCTATGCCAGTGAGGGCGAATCGGCCGACGATCTGCTGTTTTACGAGACCAAGCCCCTCGAAGCACCCGCCGCCGGCGCCACGTTCGACGTGCTCGACCTGGCCCGCGGCACCGCGGACGGCGCGCTCTGGGTGGCCCTCCTGGCCTCGCCCAAAATCGACCCCGACGCCGCGCGCCAGGCCATCGCACAGAAGGTCCTCTCGCTCGGAGTTCTGCCCGAAATCACCGCCGAAGAGAAACTCTTGCCGGCTGGAGGCTCCCTCACCACCGAGAACCAACCCGGCCTCATCGTCGAACTGCCCCGCCTCCCCGACGACGGCAAACTCCCGGAAAGCGCGGATCAACGGGTCGCGCGCTACCAATCCCTCAAGGCCACCGCCACCGGACCGCTCCTGTCCGAACCCGGCATCCTCAAAATCCAACTGCCCGACGCGGACGCACTCACCCTTTGGACGAACCTGGAGCCAACCGAGGAAGGGACCGGCGACTTCCCGCCAACCTTGGAGGACGAAGACCAGCAGAAGCGCCTGATCACCTGGCTTCGGCTCCGCGCCCGGCCCGGCCCGGTGCAACTCCAGGATCCCTCCGACCAACCTCCGCCCTACGACGCGCGGCTCAGTTGGGTGGGGATCAACGCCGCCCGGGTTGAGCAGAAGGCCCGCGTGACCGGGGAACTGGTGGGACGCGGCGCGGGCGCGCCGGATCAGACCCTCAAGCTCGCCAACACGCCCGTCCTCCAATCCAGCGTCAACCTGACCGTCAACGGCCAACCCTGGACCTTGGTCGACGACGTCCACACCGCCCCCGCTGAGGTCTCCGACCAGGCGGGAGAGGATGCCCGCCCGCCCCAGGAGGCCCTCGCCTTCCAGTTGGATCGCGCTTCCGGCGAAATCCGTTTCGGCGACGGATTGCATGGGGCGCGTCCGCCCGCCGACGCCTTGATCCAGGTCACCTACGATTACGGCGGCGGAACCGCCGGCAATCTCGGGATCGATTCGATCAAGAAAGGCACTCTCCCAGACGGCGTTCGCGTGACTAACCCGATCCTCACCTGGGGCGGCGCCGAAGCCGAAACGACCGAGACGGCCGAGAAGCGCATCCCGGCCTGGCTGCGGAACCGCGACCGGCTGGTCAGCACGGACGATTTCGAGGAGATCACCAAGGGCACCCCCGGGGTGGACGTTGGGCGGGTCGACATCCTGCCCTTGTTCAATCCTGATCTCGATAGCGCCTCCGCCCCAGGCGTGGTCACGGTGCTGGTGATCCCGGGTCATGACCCTTCACACACCGACGCCCCGGAACCGGACCGCCCCTTCCTGGACACGGTCTGTCGCCACCTGGAGCCTCGACGCTTAATCACCACCGAACTCCACGTCCGCGGCCCCCATTACATCGATGTCTGGGTCTCCGCCGGCCTCGACGTCACCCCCGGCCACGAGTTCGCCACCGTCCGCGACGCCGTCAGCGATGCCCTCAAGATCCACCTCTCGCCCTTGTCCGGCGGCAACGAGAAGACTGGCTGGCCCCTGAGCAAGCCCATCGAACGCCTCGAACTGTGGGCCGTGGCCGCCCGGGTCACCGGCGTGGCCAAAGTCAACGAACTCTACCTGGCCAAATCCGAGGAGAGCCCCGCCGACCGGATCGAAATCTCCGGCCTCGAACTGCCGCGGCTTGCCGGGGTCAGCGTGCAGTCCGGCGACCCGCAGTCGCTCCAGGAACTGCGCGGCGATACCTCCGCCGCCGTCACGGCCGAGGAAGCTCGCAAGGTCAAACCCGTGCCGGTCGTTCCGGACGAATGTTGATCGCCTCACGGCCCCGGATCATTTGTTCGATATTTGACCCGTATCGACGGTTATGAGCCATTCGATGTCGATGAGCTTGGACTACCGGCCGCGAATGATGATGCACTCGCCGACGGTCGCGCGTGGCCCAAGGCAGCGGCTTAGGTTTGGGGACCCCGTGGATGGCCCCCAGGATTCCCGCGTCTGGTGGCGGATCGCGCCGGGGAGAGAAAAGCGGCGGAGGGCCGCCGCACTCCAAGACCCTTCGGGAATGTGGACGCGCGTGCCGGGTCGCGGAGCGTCGTGGAGTGCGGCGCCCCTGCGCCGCCCTGCAGAGTTTCGCCGCCCAGTCCGACGTGGCTGAGTTCAGTGCTCTCCTCGCTGTTCTTCCCGCGAACCAAGACGGAAGGCAGAGTGCAGAATGTAGAATTAGTAATCTTGCTTTCCTCCTCCCCATGAACCAAGGCAGAAGTGAGAGTTTGATAGGAACAACTCGTCCTCGTCCGTCGTCCCTCGTCCTCGCCCTGAGGTTCAGGGGTTCAACGCCCAAACTTTTCTAGAGTTCCTCCCCATGGATGTCAACGGCACACGCTTCCACCTGCTGTTCGGACCAGGGGACTGGAAGGCCCTGCTCGCACAAGACTCGCCCCATCGCGGCCTGGAATGGCATCCCGCCACCGCCTCGGTCCGCCTGAACGAGGATCTGTTCCGCTTCCCCGCCTCAGCCGGGGATCGACGCCTCAGCCCGGCCGACCGCCGGGGCACCGCCCGCGACCGTTTCGGGAATTGGTATTGGATCTCCGCCGACCGTGCCGAAGTGCGCGTCCGCTTCCGCGGCGGTAGCGGGCCGGCACACTTCTGGACCGACGGCGACGTTACCGCCGCCTGCGCGCCCACGGCTCGCACTGACTTCAAAGCCGCCATCCCGCCTCGGTCTCCCGAACCTCGCCGGATGGCAGGGCTTGCGGTGACGCAAGATCATCGGCTCGTGGTCGGGTTGACCGGCGACACCCCTGCTTTCCTCGCGTTTGATCTGCACGCGGGCGGACCGCCCACCGAATGGCGCTGGCCTGCCGGATGGCCGTTTCACCCAGTGGACATGGCGGCGGCCCCAACCGGAGGGCTGTGGATCCTGGACCAGGGTGCAGAAGCCGCCTCGCCGGCCGAGTCTCGGCTGTGGTTCCTGGACCGGCATCTGCGCGTGTGCCATCCCACTTCCCAGCCTTCACCGGCAACGCCCGCCGAAGACGCGGATTTCACGCCGACAAGCCTTACCGCATCCGGGGACTGCCCACCGCCCGGACTCCCGCCCGAAGATCGCCTCGCCGCGGCCGCCATCGCCGTGGCGGGTCAACCCGTCGCCCTCGAGGTCCTGCCCGATGGTTCCCTCCTCCTCCTCGAACCGCAAACCGATGAAACCGTCCTCCGCCACTTCCGCCCCTGCAAGGGCACGGAGGACGTCGTGTGCCTGGACGATCGCATTGCCGATTCCCTGCCGGAGCAATCTCCCGGCTTCGTCCTGGCCGGCCACGACCTGGCTTTCCAGCCCGAAGGTCAGATCGAGGCGGGACGATTTCAGGGGCTCCTTTTCGTGGTGGGGCGAGAGGGCAACCAGGCGTTCGCGTTCGAGCTCGAAGGCAACGCTGACAGGATCGAGCTGAAATTGCACAAGAAGTACTATCCCGTGCGCCTTTTCTCCGGCCGGGGACTGACCTTCGCGGGCCAGAACGTGTGGTACGACCAGGGCGAAAGCTGGCGCTCTCTCTATGCCCAGCCGCAGCCTCGCTACGCCCGGGAAGGCACGCTCGAAACCGGCGTCTTCGACGGACATGATCCGGATTGTGTCTGGCATCGTCTGGCCCTGGACGGCTGCATCCCGCCGCGCAGTTCGGTGGAGGTCCGCTGCCGGGCCGCCAACCACAAGGACTGGCTGGAACAGATGGACTGGGAATCGCAGGAGTTGCTGCAGCCCGTGCCCTATCCCCGCCCTCGTTCCGAGATCCCTTGGCACGTCGATTCCAGCGACGCCGGCACTTGGGAACTCCTGTTCCAGGGCGTGCGCGGGCGCTACCTGCAAATCCGGCTGAAGTTGACCGGCACCGGACGCAACACCCCCCGCCTCCGCGCCCTGCGGGCCTGGTACCCACGCTTCTCCTATCTGAAGGAATACCTCCCGGCGTGCTATCGCGATGACACGGCTTCGGCGGATTTCCTCGACCGTTTCCTCGCGAATCCGGAGGGGATCTTCACCGACTTGGAGGGACGCATCGAACGGGCCCAGGTCCTCTTCGACGCCCAAGCGGTCCACCTCGATTATCTCCCCTGGCTGGCCGGATGGTTAGGCGTGGTCTTCCAGGAGGATTGGTCCGAGCAGAAAAAGCGGTTCTTCCTCGCCCACGCCGTGGAGTTCTTCCGCATGCGCGGCACGCCCCGAGGAGTCCAAGTGGCTCTGCGGCTAGCCCTGGAAGAGTGTGTCGATCCCAGACTGTTCGAGCCGGATTCCGCCTGCGCCTACCACGCCGGTTCCGGCTGCCCCTCCCACGCCATCTTCGGGATCCGCCTCGTCGAGTCCTTCCTCCGCCGCCGCGTGCCCGGCGTGGTGCTGGGAGCGGCCTCCGCCGCAACCGACGCCTCCGGCCTCCCATCGCGCTCGGTCGCCAGCGCGGCGGAAATCCACGCCGATTACCGAAAGTTCTTGCAGCAACGCTACCCGACCGATCCCACGGATCCGGCCGCCTCCCTCGACGCGCTCCGGCGGGCTTGGCACGACCCCAACGTCACCTTCGAAACAGTGCTCTTCTCGCCGGTGCAACCGGCTCGGGCCGGGCAGGCGGCCGACTGGGATGCGTTCCGCCGCCAGGGACTGGGGTTCACTTATGCGGTCGTGACCGGACGGGACGAGACCTTCTACCAGGAGTTTCTGCAGCGAAAATACCGCCAGGTGCGCCGGCTGCGGGAGGCGTGGCAGTGGACGGAGCTGACTTCGTTCGAGGCGGTGACGCTCCCCGGTGAGGACGCCTTTCCGGACGGCGGGCATCGTCTCGAGGACTGGTTGCAGTTCGTCTCGCAGGTCGTCCCTCTGCGCGATCACGCCCACCGCTTGGAAGTGTTGCTGCCGGTCCGACCCGACGAGGCGACGGACAAGGTCCTCGCGCGCGGGGACCTCGCCCGCCACGTGTTGAGCCTCGAACAACCAGCGCATGTGCAGACCGAAGTCAGATTTTACTGGGCCGCCTTGCGGGTGGGCGAGGCCAGGCTCGGATGGGACACGTTACTGGATCGCGGCAGCCGCTGGTTCGCGGTGCTGCTCGGACAAAGTTATCTCGCCGAAGGCTTCCTGGGAACGGGCCATCCCTGGAACGTGACTGATCGAATGGTGTTGGATCGCGACGTGGTCTCGCGTCGCCCCGCACCGAACCGGCCCGTGGAGGAACACTCATGAACGACTGCACTCAGCTCTCACTCGACCCCGCCAAGCTCGACCCGGGGAAGCGCGTCAATTACACCCTCGGCATGGTCCTGGGTGAGGACGATCTCCGCCAGGAACAGGCCTACTTCCTTGAGAAACACCGGCTCCATCACCGGACGCTGCATGGCTACGGAACCCTCTGCGGCCTGCGGGTTACCGCTGAAGGCAAAGGGAGAATCCGCGTCTCCCGCGGCTTGGCCGTGACCCCGCAAGGCCGAGAGGTTCGCGTCTGCGCCGATCAGTGCGGGGACCTGGACGTCTGGCTCAACCGCAATACCAAAGAGGTCGCCGCGCAAGCCGGTGCGCCGCCGGGGCCGCTCTCGGTGTTCGTCATCCTCTGTCCCCGGGAGTGCGAGACGGATACCGTGCCTATCGCCGGCGGTCCCTGTCGCACCGACGAAGAGAGCATGGCGGCCTCGCGGATTACGGAAAGTTTCGAGGTCCGGCTCTCTTTCACCCCACCCGCTCAAATCGAGGAGGACATGGTCCGCCAGTTCGGTGACATCCTGCGTGGCCTTGAGGTGAGTGCGACGCCCGGTGCGGTGCTCAGCCCCGCCGCCATGGCGGACCTTGTGCGCTCCCTGATCCCTGTGTCGGCGAGCCCACCGTCGTCCCCGCCGCCGGCGTCCCTCGCTCCTGGATCGCCGCCCATGGCTCCCTCTTGGCCAGTGCATCCCGACGACCTGGCTGAGGTGCTGCGCGCCGCCTTCCGCACCTGGACCACGGAGGTTCGTCCTGCCCTCCTGAGTGAGCGCGACCATTGTTCCTGCGGTCAACCAGACGAAGCCTGCATCCTCCTGGCCCGACTCGAAGTGAACGTGAGCCAAACCGCCGGGCAGTGGGCCGTGGCCGGTTATCCCACCATCGACGAGACGGATCGTCCCGTGCTGCTCTCCACCCGTGTGCTCCAGGAAGCCCTGCTCTGCGGCAGTCGGTTGGACGCCGCCTGGGTTCGAACCTTCGCCACCCTCTTCCTCCTGCGGCCGGACATCGTCCGCGCCTGGGTGCATCATCCCGATCTCGTCACGCTCCCCGCCGGGGCCGTCGAGGTCGAAGTGAACGGCGCCTCCACGGGAAGTCCCGTCACCGTGGCCACCCTCGCGGTCAGCCCCGTGCTCCCGGGCCACAACGTCTTCGATCTCCAACTCTCCACCCCGCTCGTCAACGGTAGCCGGTTGACCGTCCGGTTCGATGCGGCGTTGGTGGAAGTTGGCTCGAGCCCCACGCGCTCGCTGGCAGTCGAGTTGGATACCCTCGATTACGGTTACCTTGATCGGATCGGCCAGACGCTGGAAGCCCACCTCGGCGTTTGCCTGCCCGCACTGGACGACCTGAGCGACGTCTCGGTCTGCGGCTCTCCTGTAAACGACGGCGATGTGCTGACGCGGCGCGGCGACCAGTGGGTGGCGGAAACGCCCGCCCCGCCCGTCACGCCCGTCAGTGACCACGGAGCACTGTCTGGCCTGGAAGACGATGATCATCGGCAGTACCTTTTGGTCACGCCCGCGGCGATTCCGGCCAACCGGGCGTTGACTGCAGACCTGCCGGCCGCGGGCCACAAGATTACCGGGTTGGCGCAGGCGGCCTTCGCCGGGGAGGCCGTCCCCTACGAGCAGGCCATCAAGGATGGCCAGGATGCCCGCGGGGATCTATTCGACACCTATCCGAATCCGAAGGTCGTCCGTTTGAGCGGCAGAGCTGTTCGCGACGCCGCGCCGGCGACCGGTCAAGTGTTGCAATGGACAGGTTCGGATTGGGCACCGGCCACCCTGCCTGCTGCCGGTGGAATTTCGATCACAGACGTGGCCGAGCAACTACCCACCCTCCCTTTCGCCACGATCACACCTGCGGCTCAGGACCGGTCCGGACTCCCCCGCTTGCGGGTGTGGTTCCATTTGAAGGCCGCACGGGATCACGCGGAAGCGAACCTGCTAGGGGTCATGACATTCACCAGGAATCACGTTCAAGTCTTCGCCGAGAATGACAGTTCGGCTCCGTTCCTAAATGAAATCGTGGTGGCGTCCGTTTCACGTGAGAGTCGAAATGTCTACCTGCTCACACTCCGGGATCCGGCACAGTTCGCTGCCGGGCACAGACTTCGTTTGGTGTTCGCCCTGGACCAAATCATAGCGGCCGACAGCAGAGATCCTTCGACCACCTTCAAACTCCGGGAAATCGTCACCAAGATCCCCTTGAAATGGCTCGGTCATGACGGCGAGAACTCGGTCACCGTCTTCTTCACCAAACAGCCATTCACGGCTCTGGGCATATTCGACACAAAAGGCAATGTCACAGCTGCCACCAACGGCTTATCGGCACTGGATCGAGCCAGGGATCAGCGCACTGGAGAATTCCGACTGTTCTTCCCTGACTATGATCCGGCTCGGCACTACGCGGTGACGGCTACACAGATCATTATCGACCCTGGCGAGCGCGTTCTTCCATTCGCTGTCGGGTTTCCACAGGCCGCAAAGTATTTCCAATTGTTGTGGGGGACAGGGGATTCGGCACCCCTGGGCGGATTCATGGTCCATATCGCTGAAATCCTCTGAGCACAAGTAGCGCTCACCCTCCAACCCACCTTTGACGCTCTCCTTGCATGTCTACCGCCTCCCTCAACGAAAAGATCCTGTTGGGTTCGCTCCGGCACACCCACTTCTTCAACGGCCGCCTCCTCACCGCTGGCGACCTTCGCACCGAACAAGAGGCCGTCCACGAACACCTGCGCCGGTTGGGGCAAGCCATCGGCGACGGCGTCGTGAGCGGGTTCGACGTGCAGGTCGACCCCGCCAGTCCCACCACCGGGCTCACCATTGGCCTGGGTCTAGCCATCAACCGCTGCGGCGATACCCTCGCGCTCGCGCAGGACGCGCAGTTGGCGCTATCGGCCACGGCGTCCAAAGCTGCGAGCGGCACGGCGTCCTTCAGCAACTGTGATTCCGTGTCCACGACGGACTCCCTTGGTTCGACGGGTCTCTGGCTGCTGGTGGTTGGCCCCGCGTCGGGCACCCAGGAGCGTGCCCCGAAACACGGATTGGACGACGAGGGAAGCGCGACCCAATGCGACGCGCGCTACGAGGTGGAAGGTGTGTACTTCCGGCGGGCCGCGCTGAGCACGTCGTTGTGGCCCACCGAAGTGCAGTCCACCTTGAGCAGCCTCTTGGCCACCACCACGACGCAGGGTCTGTCCATGCTCCGTAACCTGGCCGCGCACGGTTGTTTCGGGACGCTGGGCGCGGCGGAATTCGCCCGGGACCCGGCGGCCGTGGAAGACGATGCACCGGCATTTCGAAGCTACGGCGTCGTGGATCAACTGCGCGGCCTCAAGGGTTTGACCGAGGACGAGGTGTCGCTGGCGCTGGTCTTCCATAACAGTTCGGGGCTGCAGTTCGTCGATCCATGGGCCGTGCGGCGTCCGCCCGTCCGCCGGGAAGAGGTCAGCCGATGGCCACTCCTGTCCGGCGGCCGACGATCGGCCGAAGGGCGAGCCCTGCTCGATCACTTTCAGGATCATCTCCGTTACTTGATCGACCAGGAAGCAGCCGGATCCGTGAAGGCCATCGAATGGTTCCGTTTCCTGCCGCCGGCCGGGTTCTTGCCGGTCGGTGCTTCAGGGTTCAGCGAGCCTGCGTTCTTTACCGGGCTGGATTGTCGGGCGGGCAGCCTGGATCCGGCGTTTCTCCGGGCGCTGTTCGAGCAGTCGTGGTTTGTGGAGCCCATCGACTTGGAAGTGGAGCCCCCCGCGCTCGTGGTTTACACCGTCTCGGGCATGAGCAGTCACAAGGTCTTTGCCCGGGCGGATGCCACGACGCTCGCGCTGACTGGGACAACACCTGAGGAAACGCCACCTGGTACCGAGCCACCCCCTTCCACCAAAGGACGCATCGTCATTCGGCTCGTTGCGAAGTCCAAGTTTGCCGGCAAGACAGGTCGCATCTTCGTGGTGGACGAAGCAGGCAAAGATTACGAGGCGACTCTGCTATCAAAGGGGGTCGGCAAATCGCGGTTCTCCAGCTTGGAAGAACTCGACACCACCACAGCAGACTTCATTACCGGTTCTCTCAAGACTGGCGCGTACGTGGCGCATGCTGTCATCGAGGGCTTTCAGCCTGCCAGCGGTCCGGTAGACCTGAAATCGTCGCGCGCCACGATCCAATTCAGGCTAGTACACCGTGACAAAGGCGTTACCAGCGGTGGCAAAGCTCCGGAGGTCGTTGTGGCGGGCAAGGGCAACGTCAACCTGCCGTATGACAAGGTGGCCATCGTCGAAAAGGCCTTTCGCTGGCCGTGGCCGCCGGAGGAACAGGAAGTCTTCATCCCAATCCCTGATCCCCCACCCTGGGCTCTCGAGTGGGCCATCCAATGGGGCAGCCAATTCCAGAATCAGTATACGAACGCTCCGATCAGTCCTGGGGACGCAACGATCTACGTCAAACGCGGCTACGATCCAAGCACCACCAGTGACTCCCCCTATGCGTATGTTGTCTTTGGCAGCAGCGGAGGCTACGCGCCCATGTTGCTCGTGCCCAGTTCCAAGACGCTGCCGCAAAGAACCAGTGTCATGGATTTGCTGCAGCCACCTGCCGAGTTGAAGGCCAAAGGCCAGTTTCAGCTCGTGGGCGCCGAACTGGACGATGTCGATGTCATGGCCTCGGCTTACACCGGTCTAGTTTCCGAAATGACCGGCTTGGACAAGGCCGCCAGCGGCGGCATCCTCAACGATGTGCGCCAGCAGCGCGATGTCCTGCTGGGCGGGCACTGACGGTCGAACTGAGGAGGGAAGTCCGGTTCCTGCCGCTCGACTCCCGTCGAAGCATGTGGCTGAACCCGAACGTCTGTTTTGACCGCGTCCGCATCGCTAACAGCTCCGCCTCGGCGGAGGGTCCACTGGCGACGCGGTTGCGCCTGTCCGCTTTGCTGACCCAAGCCGACGTGCTGCCTCCGGGTTTTCCGTCGCGGACGGTCCTGCTCGTTCGATCTCTCAACGATCCTTTGCCCCGGAGCCTTAACCTCGCGGATCGTTCCCTCTGCCTGGATCGTTCCTGGGAACGCGCGACGAGGATGATTTTGGCGGCGCGGGCGGCTCGGGCCTCTCGGCCAGTGGACGGACGCATCCTGGGCGACCCGGACACCGTTCTATTCGAAGACGAGGCAGAACTCCTGGCGTGCTTCGCCCTCGCGTGCAAGGAAGGCACAACCGCGGTACGCTGGTGGTGGCGCCTCCTCCTTCGGCAAGGCACCGCCCACCGGCAGGCTGATTGGATGCCCCTGTGGTGCGACCGGGCGATACTCGTGCCGGCCGCCGTCGATCACCTAAACCACTGGAACCAGGCGGGAGCCGTCCTCGCCACGGTACCTCCGCTTGGAGCTAAAAGGGTTCTGGCCGCCATCGCCCATGCCTGGAGTCTCCCAACGCTCCTCGATCTCTCAGCCGCGCCAGCTATCGACGGAACCCCCATCCGGCAGGATCAGGAAACCACCTCGGGACCCGCGGCGTCCTCCATCCCGTCGCGACCGTCCGACCTCCCTTCGGCAAGGTCCTATGCCGAACCCAATAGGAATTCCCCAGTGACGCCTTCTGTGGCAGCCGCGGTGGCGCGGTCGGGGCTCGTCCATTTCGAGCAGCGAATGCTCCTGGCCATTTCACTGATGCTGATGACCCACCCTTCCCGGATGCAGTCAACCCGCTTCGCGACTTCGGTCGTCGACTGGTGTCGCAGACCAGCGCCTACCCACCCGACGAAACCGACGCCTGACGGTCGTCGGCGCTCCGACCGAGCCACAACGCCGGCCCATCGGCCCGTCCCGGCAGTGTCGGCGGATTCGGCCAGAGGCTCTGATTCACCTTCGACGACGCGCGGGAGCGAAAACCGCAATCAGGGGGATTCGGTTCCTGCCGCAAGGGCGGCATCCCAGGAGGACAGCCGCCAGTCGCCTCTTTCGCCTGGTCCCGTCTCACTCGTCACCCGGCGCGAGGCGCCGGATTCTCAGGATTCCCAGCGGGTGACTCCGAAGACGGCAATCCGAGTCACCGAAGTCTCGGCTTTAGGCTCTTCTCCGTGCTCCGGGCTCGTGTCGGCTGAGCCGGCTCTGTCGCGGATCATGGCGCTTCCACCAGTCGCTTTGCAGGGTAACGACCAGACTTCGCCCGGGCCGGAAGGAATCGCGACGAAGTTGGGGGGCGTCTTTTATCTGATAAACGTCGTGGAACGGTTCCCGCCGACGGTGCAAGCGGACGAGCCGGCCAGCGAGGAAGTGTCGATGACTCGTTGGGAATGGCTGGACGCCCTCGCACGCGGGCTCCTCGGGCGGGCGGGGTGGGTAGACTGGCAGGACGCGCTTTGGCCCTGCCTGGCAGAGCTTGGCGGCCGTGATCTGCACCAACCGCCCGGAACCGCTTGGCCACCCGCCAACCCCACCGCTCTGCTCCGACACTGGCGCGAAGTCGATCATCTCGAGGACCCGATCGAGCTGATCCCGCCCCACTCGCTCCCCGGCTGCGGCCTCGCCCCGGTGGCCGCCGCATGGATCGCTCCAGTCCTGCCGTTCATCGAGTCGAAGCTGGCCGGAGCCTTGGGCTGCCGAACGGACGAGCTTGTCCCGACGTTGCTCGAAGCGCCCGCCCGGGTGTTCGTGACTGCCACGCACGTCGATGTGGTCCTCCCGCTCGAGGCGATTTCACTCCCCGTCCGGCGGGCGGGTCTGGACCGGGATCCCGGATGGTTGCCCGCGTGGGGCCGAGTGATCCAGTTTCAGTTCGATTGACCTGCATGAGCTTGCTCCCACCACCGGTCTGGGACGACGTCCCGCGGACGCCAGAAGCGCATTTCCGCATCCACTTCCTGGCCGCGGTCTATTGGTTCCTGCGGTATCTCCACCGCGCCGGCTCCGCCGGGCCACTCTCGCTGGAAACCGCTCTGAGTCGGTTTCCGTTCCTGGACGGGTATTTGCGGGAGGTGACACGGCTGTTGCCGGCGAGCGCCACCTGGGATGAAGGCATCGGTCTGTGGGAAGCCGGGGTGGCCTCATGGGAACGAGGCTTCGCCCGGCGACCACCGCTGGCCGCCATCGGCGCAGCCCTGCAAGTCGACTTCCAGGCGCGTTTGGCGCTGCTCTTGGCGGGGTTGGTCGAGGAAGATGCCCGATTCGGACCCGTTTTCGGAAAATGCGAAGCGGCTTCCCCAACGGGCCATGCCACGGTCGCTTTGATGGGGGCGGTCCTGCGTGCCGAAGGGAACACGGACGGCTGCGAGGATCTCCGGCGACGGCTCAACCCGTGGCTCGAAGCGGGTCTGCTGGCGCCGGTGCAGGCCGATCTTCCCCGGGCTGCCTGGGCCCTGCGACCAGAGCTGGCGCTTTGGCCACTCCTGCGCGGCGATCGAAGCCCAGCCCTCTCCGCTTGGTGCCGGATCACCCGCCTACAGGAACTGCCGGACTTCGAATACCTGGCCCTCCCGACCGAGTTCGTGCGCCAATTGCGGGATGTGCCTTCCCTGATCCAGCGCGGGCAAGTGGCCACGCTGGTGATGCGAGGACCGGCTGGCGGCGACCAGCTTGGCGCCGTGGCCGCGGTGGCTCGCGCTTGCGGCCTAGGCTTGGCGACTGTCGGGTGGCCTGCGCTTCAGCCGGCGCCCGGGCGGATTCCTCTCTGGGGCGCCGCAGCTGCCCTTTGCGAGGCGGTGCCAGTCTGCGAAGCATCCCTGGCGCCTGGCGAACTCATTGACCTCCCGACCGCCGATGGCCTGAACCCCTGGCGCGCCATCTGCCTCGAGTCGGAAGGATCCCTGCGCCTGACCTCCGAAGCGCGGGTTCTCTGCCTGGACCTGCCGGAGCTCGGCCAGACGGAACGCCGTCGGATCTGGCAGAACTCACTCCCGGCCTCAGCGAACGGAGATTTCAACGATCTTGCCGATCGGTTCGTGTTGCCAGGCGCTTACCTGCGGGATGTCGCCCTCCGCACGGCCGCCCTGGCTGCGCTCGATGGACGTTCCAAGGTCCAGGTCGAGGACGTCCGCGGCGCGTGCCGGCAACTCAACCATCAGCATCTGGATTCCCTCGCCAATCCCTTGCCCACGGAAGGCGATCCCGATCGGCTCGTCGTTCCCCCGTCCACGGCGGCCCGCCTCCAGGAATTGGAGCAGCGCTGCCGCCAGCGCGAGCGCCTGTCCGGTCGGTTGGGCGAAGGCTTTGGCCGCCGACCGGACCGCGGGATCAAGGCGCTGTTCACGGGCCCCAGCGGCACCGGCAAAACGCTCGCCGCGCAGGTTCTCGGCTGTCGCCTGGGCCTGGACGTCTATCGCGTGGACCTGGCCGCCGTGGTGAACAAGTACGTCGGGGAGACGGAGAAGAATCTTCATCGGATCCTGACCCGCGCGGAGGGCTTGGACGTCATCCTCCTCTTCGACGAGGGCGACAGCATGTTCGGCAAGCGGAGCGAAGTGCGTTCGGCCAACGACCGCTACGCCAATCTCGAGACCAATTACCTGCTCCAGAAGATCGAATCGTTCCGCGGCATCGTCATTGTCACCACCAACGCGCCTCAGGGTATCGATCGCGCGTTCGAACGGCGCATGGACGTGGTGGCGCATTTTCCACCACCGCAGGCTTCCGAACGCCTCGAGATTTGGCGGTGGCACCTGCCGGCGGATCACCGGTTGAGCGAGGCTGCGCTCGTCTCCCTGGCCGCTCGTTGCGTTCTCAACGGCGGCCAAATCCGCAACGCCGTCCAGTATTCGGCCTTGCTGGCGCTCGAAGCCGGGATGCCCAACTTAACCCTGGAACAAGTGCAGGATGCGCTGCGGGCCGAATACCGCAAAGCCGGGGCGATCTGCCCACCGCTGCAGACTGAAACCGCCACACCGCGCGACGGGCGTTTCGCCCGCTTCCTGCAAAACCTCTGAACCCAGCGATCCCATGGGATCCGCCCACGTCCAACGCGCATCGAAGTCATCCGTCACGCCCCGCAAGTCCGGCGACGAACCGCGCAAGACCCAGGCTCCCGTGCAAAAGGCCCCGACCAGCCCCGCACTACTCAGCCGCGCACCTGTGGTCACCGCCCCCATTCAACGCAAGCTCGCCGTCGGCGCCCCTGGGGATCCCTTCGAACGGGAAGCCGAGTCGGTCGCCCAGCGCGTCGCCGCCGGTAACGCCGTAGCGCCCGACTCTATCTCGCGAGTGACTTCCTCCGATCTCGCGCAGAGCGCCGCCGCTGCCGGGCGGGCACCCGGAACGGACGCGCGAAAACCCGACAAGCCCGTTCAAAAAGCAAGCCCGCCCTCCGGCCCAGAGAACGGATCGGAATCCAAGACGCGCTCGCCCTCCGTGCAGAAGGCGGATGCCAAGAAGAAGGAACCATCTGTCCAACGAGCCGGAACCACACCCCCCAAAGACAAAACGCCCGCCTCCGGTCCTTCCTCGCCGTCCGGTGGGAAACCCGCCGCATCCTCCGACCAGCGCCCCGTGCAACGGCGCATCGACAAACCCGGCGAAAAGAAGGACGCCACCCAGGTCCTCCAACAGGCCGCCAAACCGGAGAAAGGACTCGACCAGAGACCATCATCCAACCGGAAAGAAACCCCCACGACAGCCCAGCGCGGGGAGAAGAAATCCGAAGAGGCGAAAGGCAAGCCGCCGCCTGTCCAGAAGGCGGAGGCGACCAAACCGGATAAGTCCGGTGGCGGCGAGTCGAAATCGAAGCCCACCAAACCCGCCTCCGGGCAATCCGCGCAGAAGGCGGAAACCAACCCGAAGTCCGGCGCGGAAAAGAAACCCGAGCCTGCCGTGCAACGGGTCGGGAAAGAGACGGAGCACCCGGCGAAGAAGGAACCGCTGCAAAAGGCGACGCCTGGCGGCGGGTCCGCTCCGGCCGTTTCCGCCGCGCCCCCGCCCGTTCCGGCGGCAGCCGAGCAAGCGATCGCCAGCCAGGGCGGTGGGTCGGCTCTTCAAGCCGGCACCCGTGCCGCGCTGCAATCGTCGTTCGGTGCAGACTTCGGAGGTGTTCGCGTCCATGACGACAGCCAAGCCCGCAAGGCGGCCGAAGGCCTGCAGGCCCGCGCCTTCACCCATGGCAGCGACATCTGGCTCGGCCCCGGCGAATCCCAGAACGACCTGCCCCTCATGGCCCACGAGGCGACCC
>CAZVRY010000138.1:0-17635 GCA_964629545.1 uncultured Verrucomicrobiota bacterium
CGGAGGGCGCGGGGGTTCGTATGGTAGGGGGCGTTCAGGGTGAGCGGGGGGGGCGGGGGGGGTGGGGCGGGGGGGGTGTCGGGTGGTTGGGGGAGGGACAGGGCGACCTGTTCCAAGCGGGGTGGGGCATGGCGGTAGGGGGCGCGGCGGTAGGAGCAGTTGGAGAGGGGGCAACGGGTGCAGGGGACGAGGGGGGAGTGGGGGGCGACGCGGTGGCGATGGGGGGTGAGGCCGATGATGGCGAGTTGGGATTTCTTGGGACTCAGCATGCCGGAGGGGAGGACGGCGAGTTCGCCGGGGAAGGCGAGCTGGGCGCGGCGCATGAGTTGTTCTAGGGCGGTCTGCTCGGAGACAGGCCAATCGGAGTAGCCTGGGCTTTCGTGAGGGAGGGCGGCGAGGTTTTGGGATTCGGCCCAGGCGCAGAGGTGGCCGTTGGCGGTGGCCATGAGGTGTTCGACGACCGCGGAGGCGAAGATTTCGAGGAAGAAGTACTCGTCGGGGTGACCGAGTTGCCAGCAGTGGGCGGCCTGGGTTTCGCATTCGGGGCCGGCGCTGACGGCGAGGAGGAGGGCGCGATCGACGCCCGCGGCGGACCAGTGTTGTTGGAGGCGCGGGGAGGCGAGGGAGAGTTCGGCGAGGAGCAAGGAGGTGGGGGTGGCGGTGACGGGGTAGGGACCGCGGGCTGAGATCCAGGGCTGTCCGTGTTCCTCGAACCAACGGCGGGCCCAGTCGGCGAGTTCGCGGGATCGGCCTTCGAGCGGACGGTGGCGGGGGAAGCCGAGGAGGCGGGCGTATTCGGCTTCCTGGACGTGGAGGTCGGGGCGGGGTTGGAGGAGGACGAACTCAGGGAGGGGGAGGGGCATGTGGGGAGGGAAGAGACGGGGTGAGGGGCAAGGGGGCACGGGGTTGCGGGGGCAAGGGCACGGTGCGGCGGCGGTGACGTCGGGCGGGGCTCATGGGGGCGAGTGGAGGCGCTGGAATTGGCATCCTTCGACGAAATGGTCGAAGAAGTTGGGGTCGGCTTCGAGGCGGCAGTGGGTGACGCGGCGGACGAGGAGTTCGAGTTCCTGGCGTTTGGTTTGGGAGAGGAGGGCGAGGGAGGCGCCTTCGATGGCGGCGTTGCCGACCTGGACGATGCGGTCGCTGGGCAGGTCGGGGATGAGGCCGATCCGGCGTGCGGCATCGAGGTCGAGGTGGCGGCCGAAGCCGCCAGCGAGGTAGAAGCGGTGGAGATCGTGGAAGCGAGCGCCGAAGGACTCGAAGAGGATGCGGAGGCCGGCGATGTTGGCGCCTTTGGCCTGGGCGAGTTCGTTGATATCGCTCTCGCTGAGGAAGACGGGTTCGTCGCTGGGGACGGGGATCACGAAGCGGTCCTGGTCGTTTTCGAAGCGGCCCAGGGGGTTGAGTTGGCGGGTGCGGAGGAGTTCGCTCAGGAGGGCCACCAACCCGGAGCCGCAGAGGCCTTCCGGGGGGAGGGAGCCGATGACGCGGATCTGGGCGGATGCATCGGGGAGGAGGGTGAGGTCTTCGATGGCGCCGGGGAGGCCGGGCATCCCGCAGGCGATGCGGCCGCCTTCGAAGGCGGGGCCGGCGGGGCAGGAGGCGGCGTAGATTTTGTGGCGGTGGCCGAGGAGGAGTTCGGTGTTGGTGCCGATGTCCATGACGGCGACGAGTTGGTCTTGGTGGGCGAGGTCGACGGCGAGGAGGCACGCGGCGGCGTCGGCGCCGACGTGCCCGCTGATGATGGGGAGGCCATAGACGCGGGCCTTTGGGTGGAGAGGGAGGCGGAGGCGTTGGGCGGTGGTGTGGAGGCTGGTGGTGCTGCGGGTGCCGGCGGCCAGTTCGAGTTCGGTGAGGGACTGGTAGGGGTTCTGCCCGATCGAGTGGACGTCGAGGCCGAAGAAGAGGTCGCGCATGGTCGAGTTGCCGGCCACGACGAGTTCGTAGATGGAGCGGGGATCGACGGGGAATTCTTCGATGGCGTGGGCGAGGTAGCCGAGCAAGGTGCGTTGGAGGAGGCGGCCGGGGTGTTGGGTGTCGTAGTGGATTCGCGCCATGACATCGGAACCGCCGAAGCGTTGGGGGTTCTCGAAGGAAGTGCTGGCGACGGTCGCGCCGGTCTCGAGGTTCAGCAGGCGGAGGACGACGGTGGTGGTGCCGAGGTCCATGGCGAGGCCGTGGAGGGGGCCGGTCGACTGCTCGATGTCCTGGCCGTCGAGGAGGATGCGGTCGCCACGGCGGGTGACGGCGGGGTCAGGGGTGAACGTGGGGGGCAGGGAGGGGAGGCCGGAGGCCGCGGTTTCGATTTGGAGGGCGCCGCGGCGAAGGGTATGGCAGCGGACGACCCCGGCGGGTTGGACGAGTTGGCAGCGGCAGGAGAGGCGGAACCGTTCGTGGAGGTGGGATTCTTCGGGAGTGCGCGGGGAGAGGAACTCGAGGCCTTCGGTGACTTCCACCAGGCATTCCTTGCACTTGCCTTGCTTGCGGCAGGAGGTGGGAACGTGGATGGCGAGGGTTTCGGCGCAGTCGAAGAGGGACAGGCCGGGTTCGGCCAGGAGGTGCTGGTGGTTGAAATGGAGTTCGATGCTCATCGGGTCATGGACGGCGGGGGCCGTTCATACCGGAAGGCGGTGGCGGTGGCGAGCGCCAAACGTGACGAACCACGATGGCGGACGCCCTTGGTGGTTTGCGAGTTCGCTCGCACCACCCGACTTCCCAGGCGCATGGGCACCAGGCGCGTCACCCGGCTTCGGGGAGGTCTCATTATTGGATTCGGATGTCCCCGTCTCTCCTCCGTCCGACGGAGGCGAGGGAGTCATGGGCAATGTGGATTGGGCTTCGGGATGATTTCCCGAGTGGACGAAATATGGGCGGCGGGTAGGGTGGGGGCGTGAGCAACAATCGCGAGTCGGAAGACGGGTCGGTGGGGGCGCCCACGGGGAAGCCGAGGGTGCGTTTTGGGCGGACGTTTTGGACGCTGAACACGATCGAGATGTGGGAGCGGTTAGCTTACTACAACCTGCGGGTGATGGCGCCTATCTACATCATGCAGGCGGACAATCCCGGGGGATTGCACCTGACGGCGATGGACAAGGGGGTGATCTACCTTTGGTGGTCGATTTTCCAGTCGGTGTTGCCGGTGGTGACGGGCGGGTTGGCAGACCGGTTCGGGTTCAAGCGAACGCTGGCGTTCGCGGTCAGCCTGGTGATGGTGGGCTACCTGATGATCGCCTTCATGCGGGACTTGCCGTTCATCGACAATTACCATGCGTTTTTTCTCGCGATCATGGTGTTGGCGACGGGGACGGCGTTTTTCAAGCCTGGGCTGCAGGGGTCGCTGGCGGGGACGCTCACGAAGGAGACGTCCTCGGTGGGCTGGGGGTTGTTTTATTGGGTGGTGAACGTGGGGGCGTTTATCGGCCATTATTTGCCGTCGGTGTTATTGGGGCTGAGCGTGTTTCTGCCTGGGGTGTTGCATGCGGAGGCGAACTCGAAGGAGGCTTGGCGCAACCTTTTTTTGGCCTCGGCGTTTTTCACCTCGTTCAACTTGCTGTTGTTATTGACGTTCAAGGACGTTCCATCGGGGGCGTCGAAATCGGAGCCGATCGGCCGGGTGTTGGGGCGAACGGTCACGAACGTGTTCGAGCGCCGGTTGCTGAGTTGGATTCTGATCATGTCCGGCTTCTGGCTGATGATGTATCAGTTGTGGGATTTGCAGCCGAACTTCATCACGGACTGGGTGGACAGTCGAAAGTTGGCGGAGGGCTTGCGTTGGCTGCCGGAGAAGGCGTTTCTGGCGATGACGGAGGAGCAACCGCGCGGACGGATGATACCTCAGCAGGTGATCCTCAGTCTGAATTCGCTGATGATTATTATTGGGGTGGTGGGGGTGGCGTGGTTGACGCGCCGGATGCGGACGCTGGAGGCGATGTTTTTCGGGATGATTCTGGCCACGGTGGGTTTGTTAATGGCGGGGTTAACGCACCAGGTGGGGTGGGTGCTGGCAGGGATCGTGTTTTTCTCGCTGGGCGAGATGGCGACGGGGCCGAAGAAGACGGAGTATTTGGCGTTGATTGCGCCGCCGGGGAAGCGGGGTTTGTATTTGGGGTATGTGAACATACCCGCCGGGTTGGGGTCGGGGTTTGGCGGTTTGATGGCGGGGTATTTGTATAAGAACTATGGGGAGAAGGCGGGGTTGGCGTTGAAGTACCTGGCCACCAAGACCTCGTTGGGGGAGGGGAAGAGTTGGGACGGGAAAGCGGCGAGTCTGGAGGGGTTGTTGGGGGTGCCGCGTTCGGAGGCGATGAATCGGTTGGTGGAGGTGACGGGGTTGGACCATGGGCAGGCGACGCTGCTGCTGTGGGAGACGTACTCGCCACAGTATTATGTGTGGATTCCTTTTGCCTGTGTGGGGGTGATTTCGGCTATTGCGCTGTGGATCTTCGGTCGGATGGCCAAGCGCTGGAGCGACATGAACGCGTGAGGCAGGATCAGGCGAGGATGTCGCGGACGACGTGGCCGTGGACGTCGGTGAGGCGGAAGTCGCGGCCGGCGTAGCGGTAGGTGAGGGTTTCGTGGTTGAAGCCGAGGAGGTGGAGGAGGGTGGCGTGGAGGTCATGGACATGCACGACGCGTTCGACGGCGCGGAAGCCGAATTCGTCGGTGGCCCCGTGGGCGAGCCCGCCTTTGACGCCGCCGCCGGCCAGGACGACGGAGAAGCCGTAGGGGTTGTGGTCGCGTCCGCCGCCGGGCTTGCCTTTGACGAGTTCGGCGACGGGGGTGCGGCCGAACTCGCCGCCGATGAGGACGAGGGTATCGGCGAGGAGGCCGCGCTGTTTGAGGTCGGTGAGGAGGGCGCCGATGGGGCGGTCGATGTCGGTGGCGAGTTGGCGGTGGGCGTCGCGGAGGTTTTCGTGGCTATCCCAGGGTTGGGATTGGCCGTGCCAGAGTTGGATATAGCGGACGCCGCGTTCGAGGAGGCGGCGGGCGATGAGGGTTTGGCGGCCATGGACCGTATCGCCGTAGGCTTCGCGGAGGCGAGGGGGTTCCTGGGCGAGGTCGAAGGCATCGGCGGCTTCGAGTTGCATGCGGAAGGCGAGTTCGAAGGATTGGATGCGGGCTTCGAGGGGGCCGGGATCGCTGCGCTGGGCTTGGTGATCGCGGTTGAGGCGTTGGAGGAGGTCGAGTTGTTGTCGTTGCAGTTGGGGATCGGCGTGGGGGCTGCGGATGTTTTCGAGGAGGGCGTCGAGGGAGCGGTGCTGGGAGTCGATGTAGGTTCCTTGGTAGACGCCGGGGAGGAAGCCGGACTGCCAGTTATCGGTGCCTTTGATGGGGTAGCCGCCCGGGCACATGGCGATGAAGCCGGGGAGATTTTGGTTTTCGGTGCCGAGGCCGTAGGTGACCCAGGAACCGACGCTGGGCCGGCTCATGACTTGGTCGCCGCAGTTCATCAGCATCAGGGACGGTTCGTGGTTGGGGAGGTTGGCCTGCATGGACCGGATGACGCAGAGGTCGTCGGCGTGGGCGGCGAGGTGAGGGAAGAGGTCGCTGACGGGGAGGCCGCTTTGGCCATGCGGTTGGAACGCGAACGGGGAGGCCATGGCGGCGCCGGTTTTGCGTTCGGTGCGGAGGTTGTCGGTGGGGAGCGGTTGGCCGTCGTAGCGGGCGAGGAGGGATTTGGGGTCGAAGGTATCGACGTGGGACGGGCCGCCGTTGAGGAAGAAGTGGATCACGCGCCGGGCGCGGCCCGGGAAGTGAGGAGGGCGCGGGGCGAGCGGGTGGGTGGGATCCGGGTGGCTGCCGAGGAGGGCACCGGTTTGTCCGAGGAGTTGGATGAGGCCGAGGGTGCCCATGCCGAGGCCGCAGCGGGCGAGGAAATCCCGGCGGGAGAAGCAGGGGGCGGGAGAGTGGGAGAGGTCAGTCCACATAGGCGAACTCGTTGGAGAGGAGGAGGACTTGGGCCAGGGCGGCCCACGGGTCGAGGGGGTGGAAGGATGGCGGCGGGCCGCCGAAGTCACGTTGGGCATCCCATCGGTTTGGGGCTGCTGCGCTCGCGGGCGCGGCCTCGCCTGGCGCGGACCGGATCCGGGGTGCCCAGAGGAAGTCGTCGTGACTGAGGGAGTCTTGGGAGTCGACGACGAAGTCGAGCCACTCGCCTGCTTTTACGGGGACGGCGTCGAGGCGCGTTTCCGTTTTGGAGTTAAGGATAGCGGGCCAATTGGTGAGGATGCCGAGTTGGCTGTGGACGATGGTGGCGCGGATGCCATCGCCGGGTTGGGCGGTGTGTTCGGCGGTTCCTTCGACGTGGACGAGGCCGGGGTGGGGTGCGGTCCAGCGGCGGACGACGACTCGCGCGAGGCCCTCGCCGGGGTGGCCGCCTTGGGCGGTCAGGCGGAGCCAGCCGAGGGTGGGGTCGGGCCAGGCGGGTCCGCCTTGCCACGCCTCCTGGGTGAAGTGGGGGAAGGGGGTGAACGACTTCAGGGAGCGGTTGGCGAGGTCGAGTTCTCCGTAGCCGTAGGACCAGGGTGACGGTGGGGGCGGGGGGGGAGGGGGTAGGGGTTGGGCTTGGAGTTGGTCGATGAAGGTCAAGGCCAAGCGCGCTTCGGCGGGGGTAGGCGGCCGTTGGAAAGCGGCGGCGTAGAGGTGGCGCACTCGGGAGGGGGGTGCCGCCTCCGCGGCGCGATCCGCCAAGGCGCGGGCGCGTTCGGCGACGAACGGGTGGTTGAGGAGGAAGAGGGCCTGTTGGGGCACGGTGGTTTGATGCCGTTGGGGGATGTGGAGGTCGGGGTTGGCGACATCGAAAGCGCGCAAGGGGCCTGGGATCGCGAGGCGGTCGATGAGGCCATAGACCGAGCGACGATGACTGAAGGGGGCACGGAAGAGGTCGGAGGGACGGCCGCCGAGGGTGAGGTCGAGGTTGCCGCTGACTGCGAGGAGTGCGTCCCGGAGGGCCTCGAAGTCGAGGCGGCGGCGTGGGAAATAACGGAGGAGGCGGTTCTCGGGATCGGCAGAGGCGGAGGCGTCGTCGAGAGGGGCGATGGGTTCGCTCGACTGCTGGTAGACGGCGGAGGTCATGATGAGCCGATGGAGGTTTTTGAGGGACCAGCCGTGGTCCATGAACCAGACGGCGAGGTAATCGAGCAGGGCGGGGTGGCTGGGCGGTTCGCAGCGCGTGCCGAAGTCGCTCGCGGTTTTCACCAGGCCATTGCCGAAGTGGTGCATCCAGACGCGATTGACGAGGACGCGGGCGGTGAGGGGGTTGTCGCGGCGGGCGATGGCCTGGGCCAATTCGAGGCGACCGCTGCCGTGGGCGAACGGTTGCCGCTGGGGGCCGGCGACGATCTCGAGGAATTGGCGGGGGACCTCTTCGGCGCGGTTGGCGGGGTTGCCGCGGCGGAACACCCTTGGGGTGCGAGGCTGGGGGAGGTCTTGGAGGATGCCGGCGTAGGGAGGCGCCTCCACCGCCGTGAGGTGCCAGGTCTCGATGTCTTTGAACAGGCGCCCCAAGTTCACGCGGGCGCTTTCCTCGAAATAGAAATGGGTGTCGGCGAGGGAGCCGTTAGGGGGATAGACCGGGGAATCGGAGGCGAACAGGATGCGGCGCAAGGCGGCGCGGGCTTCATCCAGGGCAGGCGTCGGTTCCGGGGCCGCGGGTTCCTGGAGTGCGGTGGAGAAAAGGTCGCCGTAGCGGCGGGCGACCTCCTCCATCGAGCGAGGGGGATCGCCGTCGAAGTGTGCAAGGACGATGGGGTTTAGGCGGTCCGCCGAGGATGCCCTGAGGTCGGCCCAGGCGGCGGGGGAGCGGGCGCCGAAGTCGGCGGCGGGGAGTGCGGCGAAGGTGTGCCAAGGAGCGAAGATGGGGTGGAAGGTCTTGGCGGTTTCGCGCAGGTAGGCTTGCCAGCGGCGGACGAAGAGGGGGTTGAGGGCGTCGGCATCGAGGATTTCGTAGAAGTCTTCGCTGGGCAGGAGATGGGCGGTGAGTTGGGCGAGGAGGTAATCTGGGGTCCGTTGTCGGATCCGCCGGGCGACCTCTTCGCGCGCCGTTTGGCAGGCGTCATCGAACTTCTTCTGTCGTTCTGCGAGGCCTCGTTCGAATTCCTGTCTGGCTGGGGTGGGGTCTGGCTGGGGGGTGAGGGGGACGAGGGTTTCGGTGGAGGAATCGAACACGCCGTAGAGGGAGTAGTAATCGCGGGTGGGGATGGGGTCGAACTTGTGGTCATGGCAGCGGGCGCAGGCCGCGGTGAGACCCTGCATCCCGCGGGTGAGGACATCGATGCGGTCGTCGATGATCTCGTGCGACACGCCGAGGAACCGGCGGCCTAGGGTGAGGAAGCCCATGGCGGCGAGGTCCGCGGGCGGGCCATCCATCTGGTCGGCGGCGAGCTGGAGTTGGAGGAAGCGGTCGTAGGGAAGGTCGTCATTGAAGGCGCGGATGACCCAATCGCGGTAGGGGTAGGCGTGGACATAGCGCCGGTCTTCGCGGTCGTCGTAGACGTAGCCTTTGGTGTCGGCGTAGCGCGCGACATCGAGCCAGTGGCGTCCCCAGCGTTCGCCATAGCGAGGCGATTCGAGGAGGCGGGTGAGCAGTCGGTCGTAGGCGTCCGGGCCAGGGTCGTGGACGAATGACTCCACTTCGGCCGGGGTGGGGGGGAGGCCGTGCAGGTCGAAGGTAGCTCGGCGGATGAGGGTGCGTCGGTCGGCCTGGGGGGCGGGGCGGAGTTCCAGGGATTCGAGGGTGGCGAGGATGAATGCGTCGACGGGGGTTTGGACCCAGGAGGTTTGGCGCACGGGTGGAGGGGAGGCGGCCCGGGGTGGTTGGAAGGCCCAGTGGGAGCGCGGGTCGGCCGGCGGGGGTGGAACCGTGGCCGAGTCGGCGGTGCGCGGGTCGGGGGCGCCCAGGCGGATCCAGGTGTCGAAGGCGTCGATGAGGGGTTGGGGCAGTTTGCCTTTGGGGGGCATTTGCAGCGTGTCGTCCTGGTAGCGGAGGGCGGTCAGGAGGAGGCTCTGTTCGGGGTGGCCGGGGACGATGCCGGGGCGGCCGGAGGAACCGCCTTGGCGGAGGGCCTCGCGGGTATCGAGGAGTAAGCCGCCCTTGGATTTGCCGCTGGCAGAGCTATGGCACTCGTAGCATCGCTCGACCAGCGCGGGGCGGATGTGGGTTTCGAAGAAGTCGAAGTCTTCGCTGGCGGGGGATTGGGCTTGGGCGGGGGAGAGGGCGAGGAGCAGGGAGGCGAGGGTGAGCGAGAGGGGGTGGGACGGAAGCGGGAGAGGAGGGGCGCGGTGTGAGGGGGTGGGAATCGCCGGCTGGAAGGCGGGCCTTCCTGGGCATTGGGTATTCGACCGGGCGATGGACATCGTGTGGAAGTCTACTGGAGGAGGGGAACGTTTCCAAGTGTAAGGACGAGGACTGGAAGGACGAGGACGGGTTGGCGGGGAGGAGGAGCTTGTTTTGCGCGGCTTCCCGTCCGCCCGCGTTGATCTGCCTCCGCTGGCGGCTGAATTGCCAATATGGCCGTATAGCCGTACTTACTGCCGATGAAGACGACCATTGACCTTCCCGACGACCTGCTTTATCGCGCCAAAGTTGCCGCGGCCCAGCGCAAAACCACCCTCAAGGAGCTCGTGCAGGCGGGTCTTGACTGGCTGTTGAGATCTGAGACCGCCGTTTCGGACCGGGACGAGGCCCTTGCTCATCTGCGAAAGGGCCTGCATCTCGGCGGGAAACCCCTTACGCGCGAGCAAGCCCGCTGGCCAATCTCCCTCTGGGACGCCCTCATCCTCGCCGCCGCGCGGGCTTCCGGCGCGGCTGAACTCATCACCGAAGACCTCAACCACGGCCAGGATTACGGCGGCGTCCGAGTCATCAATCCCTTCCGATGACGGATTGACCCGCAACGGCATCCGCACGCGTTCTACCGTGGGGTGAGGGGTGTCTGCTTGCTGCTGCACTGATCAATAAGACGGGGGCGGGGAGGCGGCAGCGGTGCGGGATGGGGGTTGGCGGGGTTTGGAGAAGGCGGAGGTGAGGATCCAGGCGGCGAGCAGGGCGAGGGTGGCGAGGGAGAGGGTGGTTCCGCGGAGGAACGGGGTGTCGCGATAGCGGAGGACGACGCGGTGGGTGCCGGCGGGGACGAGGACGGCCTGGAAGGCGTGGTTGGCTTTCCACAGAGGCGTGGGAGTCTGGTCGAGGGTGGCGCGCCAGGCGGGATACCAGGCTTGGGCGATTACGGCGACGGTGGGGGCCGGGCTGGTGACGGTGAATTCGATGCGGTGGGTGGTGAAGGACGGCGAGGCGATGTGGGCCGGGGCGTTGGTGCGTGGGCCGGCGTCGTTCTGGGCGTCTTTCGGGAGGAAGACGGTCAGGCGCGGGTCCCAGGCGGGGTTCTGGACGCCCGCGAGGGCGTCGGGTTCGTCGACGAACTGGGGTTGCTGTCCGGCGGTGACGAGGGGGAGGGCGGAGGGGCGAGGGAGGAAATCGAAGAGGCTGTTGGGCGCGGTGATTTGGGTGACGCCGAGGAAGTCCATGAGGGCAGGGTAATGGGCGTCGGGGCGGGTATAGAGGAGGAGGTGGAGGTCGCGGCTAGGGCGGAGGTAGAGGGAGTAGAAGCCGTCGACGACGGGGAGGTGGTCGAGGAGGGTGGTATTGCAGCTCAAGGCGAGGCGGTTGCAGAGGTAATTGGTGTAGGGGTTGGCGAGGGCCTGCTGGTAGATGGCGAGGTTGGCGGCGGGGCTGATCATGGCGCGGCCTTGTCCGAGTGCTGGCATGGGGGGGCCGGCGCGGAGGCCGGGTTGGAGGGCGGATGGGTGGACGGTCGGGTTTTGCCAAGGGACGTGGGTGAGGAGGTCCAGGCAGAGGAGGGCGAGCGAGGCGAGGGCGGCGAGGGGGAATGTCGGCGTGGGGGTGGGGCGGAGGGCGAGGAGGAGCGCGGTGGTGGCGGCGGCGAGGAAGAGGAGCCGGAGGGCGCCGTTGGTGCGGGTGGCAGGCCAGAGGGGTTCGAGTCCCGGCTGGGTGGCGGCGAAGGCGAGGACGGCGAGGCTGAGGGCGAGGAGGGCGGCGGCGGTTCCGAGGAGGAGACGTCGTTGCGAGATGGGGGGGAGTAGGGCGAGGGCGGCGACCCCGTAGGCAGCGAGGAGGGGGAGGGTGAGGGTGACGCCGATGACGGCTTTGATGGGGTAGCGGAGGAAGCCGAGTTCGGGGATGAGGGTGCGGAGGGGTTCGTAGGCGGGGCCGTGGGGCCCGAGGGCGAACAGGGTGCAGGCGAGGGCCAGAGCGGTGAGGAACCAGGGGCGTCGTTGGCGGGGGAGGATGGCGCCAAGGGCAGCGAGGGCGAGGGTGGGGAGTCCGAGGTAATAGGAGGAGGTCCAGAGTTGTCCGGGTTGGAAGGCGACCTTTTGGGGGGAGGGTTCGCAATGGAACAGGGGGACGAGGAAGTTGGCCCAGCCCCAGGGAGGCATGGACCAACTGCCGGTGGCGAATTGGGCGCCGCGATGGGAAAGGCGGGCGAGTTCGAGGGTGGGCCACCACTGAGCGGCGGTGATGCCGATGGCCAGGACGAGGATGGCAGCGGCGCGTCCGCCGAGGGTGAGGGCGGAGGGGCGGTCGTGGGCGGGGTGAGTGGGGAGGAGGTGGTGGAGGAAGAGGAGGGCGAGGAGGGACCAGGTGATGAGGAGGTGTTCGGGGGCGCCGGTGAGGATTTGGAGGGCGGCGAGGGTGGCGGCGATGGGTGTGTGGCGGCCGCCGTGGAGCCAGGCCTTTTCGGAGGACAGGATGACCCAAGGCATCCAGGCGAGGGCGGCGGTGAGGTGAGGCCAGATGAGGCCGTTGAGTGAGAGCCCGTTGAAAGTGAAGGCGAGTCCGGCGAGGGCGGCGCCGAGGGAGTGTTGGGTCCAGTGACGGGCGAGGAGGAAGGCGCCGAGTCCGCCGAGCCAGAGGTGGATCAACTGGAAGAAGTTGAGGGACCAAGGGAGGGGGAGGAGGACGAAGAGGAGGGAGGGGGGATAGAGGACGAGGGTGCTCCATTGGGCGAGGAAGGGGAGGCCGGCGTTGTTGAGGGGGTTCCAGAGGGGGAGTTCGCCGCGCCAGAGGCTTTCGCGCAAGTGATGGGCGAGAGGATAGCCGTAGTAACCGAAGTCGCGGAAGACGAAGGATTCGAGGCCCAGGAGAACGCCTGGGAAGGCGGCGGCGAGGGCGAGGGCGAGGAGGATGGCGAATCCTGGGGTGGACGGCCAGGCGGACGCGCTGGGGCGCGTTGGGTGGGTGGGGGTGGTGGGGGCGTTTGGGGTCAAGGGGAGGCGGGGGGGGACCGTCGCCACGCCACGACGGAGAGGGCGAGCGTGAGGAGGGAGAGGCAGGCGCCGAGGTGGAAACGGCGGTCGACATACCGGAGGCGGACGTGGTGGGTTCCTGGGGTCAAGGGGACGGCTTGGAAGGCGTAATTGGCGCGGAGGAGCGGGGCGGGTTGACCGTCGAGGGAGGCACGCCAGTGGTGGGAGTAGGACTGGGCGATGACGGCGAGAGTGGGTTGGTCGGTGTGGACGGTGAAGTCGAGTTGCTGGGCGGTGGCGTGGAGGATGGTGATGCTGGTGTTGGGCGCGAGGGGGAGGCCGGGGCGAGGGAGGACCTCGGGATCAACGTAGACGACGTGGCGTGGGTTGAAGGCGGGGTCGGCGAGGGCAGGGAGGGCGGCGGGGTGGGGGGTAGGGATGGCTTGTTGGCCGGCGGTGACGAGGGGGAGGGCGGAGGGGCGAAGGGTCCATTCGACGACGGAGTTGGAGTGGGAGGCGTGGGTGACAGCGAGGAAGTCCATGAGGCCGGGGAGGTGGGTCTCGGGGGTGGCGTAGAGGAGGTTTTGGACGGCCGCTTGTTCGCGGAGTTGGAGGGTGGAGGAGCCGTTGACCTTGGGGATGAGTTCGAGGGCGTTGAGGTTGGACCAGAGCGCGAGCCGTTTGCCGAGGAAATCGGCCGCCCAATCGCTGACGCCGCTGCGGAGGAGGCGTTGTTCGGCGGCGGGAGAGATCATGACGCGCGCTTGGCCTTGGGTGGGGGTGGGGTTGAGTCTGAGGTGGTCGCGGGCGAGGCCGGGGGTAAGTTGGGCGGCGTCGAGGCGTGGGAGGAGGTTGGGCCAGTGGGTCAAGCCGTCGGCGGCGGAGATCAGGCCGAGGCCCAGGGGGATCCAGCGCCGATGCGGCCAGCCGGGTCGGGCCATCCAGCAGCCGAGGGCGGCGAGGGTGAGGAGCAGGAAGAGGGAACGGCCGGCGGCATTGGCGAGGGTGGGGTGCCATTGGTCGTAGGGGAATGGGTGGGTTCGGGCGAGGCCGAGAACGGCGCCGATGCCGAGGAGGGCGCAGAGACCGAGTGCGCCGAGGAGCCAGCGGGTGCGTCGTTGTTGCTGGGGGTTGGCGCGGTCGTAGTGGGCGAGCGCGCAGGCGGCGAGGAGGGGCAGGCAGAAGGACGTGAGGGCGACGGCTTTGATGGGGTAGCGGGCGACGCCGACGCCGGGGAGGAGGTGCTTAAGGGTGGGAAGGAGGAAACCATGATCGCCCAAGGCGAGGAGCAGTCCGAAGAGGGCGAGTCCGCCGAGGGCCCAGGTTTTGGGATCTCGGGTGGAGGCGAGGGCGGTGAGTGCGAGGACGAGGATGCCGAGGCCAGGGTAGTAAGAGGAGACGAACTCCTGGCCTTCCTGGAACCAGGTCCATTGGGGCGTGATGAAAGCGTGGAAGAGGGGGACGAGGAGGTGTCCCCAGCCCCAGGGAGGCATGGCCCATTTGGAGGAGGCGAAGGAGGCGTCGCGGTGGGAGAGTTCGAGCAGGTCGAGGAAAGGGAGGATTTGGGCGGCGGTGAGTCCGGCAGTGAGGAGGCCGACGAGAAGGAGGCGTGCGGCGGCGCGGGCCAGGCCGGGATGGAGTCGGAGGCGCGAGGGCAGGGGGGAGTGGGGCTCGGGGGAGGGCGGTGGGGGCGGGGTTTGGAGGGATGCGGTGGGGGCAGAGGAATGCCATGAATCGACGACAAGGAGGGTTCCCAGCGCGAGCCAGGTGAGGAGGAGGAGTTCGGGGACACCGGCGAGGGTTTGGAGGGCGGCGACGAGGGCGGCGGCGGGGATGGCGGGGCCGCCGTGGCGCCAGGCGCGTTCGGCGGCGACGACGACCCAGGGCATCCAGGCGAGGGCGACCTGGTAATTGGGCCAGACGTGGGCGGAGAGGGTAAAGCCGCCGAATACGTAGGCCGCGCTGGCGAGGAGACTGGCGCCTTCGTGCGCGGTCCAGCTTCGAGCCAGACGATAGATCCCGAGCCCGCCGAGCAGGAGGTGGCCGAGGATGAAGAGGTTGAGGGACCAGGGGAGTGGGAGGATCAGGTAGACGAGGGAGAAGGGGTAGAGGACCATGGTGCCCCATTGGGCGAGGAAGGGCGCACCGCAGTTGCTGAGGGGGTTCCAAAGGGGCCAGAGGTTCCCGGACCAGAACTGCTCGCGATGGTAGTGGACGAAAGGGTAAGCGAGGACGCCGAAGTCGCGATAGAAGAAGGACTCGAGGCCGAGCCAGACTTTGGGGAAGGCCACGACGAGGAGGAGTCCGAGGAGGAGGAGACAGCCGCGCGAACCGGAAGTCCACGCCTTGGTTGGGGTTGGCGGGTTGTAGGGTGCCGGTGCCGGGGTTGGGTTCATGCGGGGGACGGTTCAGGGTGCGAGGTGGGGGAACCCTGATGTCGTTGGCGATAGAACAGGAGGAGGAGGAGGGCCCAACTGAGGGTGGAGAGGGCCAAGCCCACCGCGAAGGTGCGGTCGCGATAGGTCAGGGTGAGGGTGGAATGTCCAGCGGGGACGGGGATGGCTTGGAAGGCGTGGTTCGCGCGCAGGATGGGGGCGGGTTGCCCGTTGATTTGGGCCTGCCAGCGGGGGTAGTAGGCTTGGGCGACGACGACGAGGTTCGATTGCGGGGTGGTGACGTCGATCTCGAGGCGATGGGCGCTGAAGGATCGGAGACGGGCGTGGGCGGGGGTGAGATGGCTGGGGTCGGCGAGCGTGGGTGGGGCGGGCAGTTGCGGGTTGGCGGTGCTTGAGGCGGATGGGTGGGGGAGGCTGGTTGGGAGGGGCAGGAAGACAGTGCGGGTGGGGTCCCAGTCGTCGCGGGCCATGGCGGCGAGGGTGGTATTGGCATCGGCTTGGCGGGGGGAGGGTCCGAGGGTGACCCACGGGAGGGCGGTGGGGCGTTGCTGGAAGACGATGAACTCCCCGGGAGCGGTGGCTTGGCTGACGGCGAGGAAGTCCATGAGTCGCGGTCGGAGCACGTTGGTGTCGCCGTAAAGCAGGGAGCGGAGGTGATCGAATTCGCGGAGGTAGAGGGAGAAGAGGCCGTCGACTTTGGGGATGGCGTTGAAGAGGTTGGCGTTGTCGAAGAGGGCTTGGCGTTTGAAGACGGCGTCGCGGGTGGGGTCGGCGATGGAGGCTGGGCGGAGGCGGGTGTGGGCTTCCGCGCTGACCATGAGGCGGTCGTGGCCGGGTCGGGGGGCGGGTTGGAGTTGTTGGACATCGGGGTCGAAGACCCACGGGGCGGCGGTGGGGTTTTGGTTGGGGGCGTGGGTGAGGACATCCGCCCAGAGGAGGAGGAGGGGGAGGAGTGGGAGGAGGGGCAGCAGGGGGCGGAGGGTGGTGGAGGGAGGGGCGTGGGGGGAGGCGTGGAGTTGGCGGAGGCGGAGCAAGCCGAGGCCAGCGGCGGCGATGAGGAGGAGGAAGATGGCGCGTCCGAGGGCGTTGAGGGCGGTGGCGGGCGGTTGTTCGTCGGCCAAAGGTCGCCAGTAGGCCCACGCCGTGAGCAGTCCGAGCGTGAGCATCAGCAGGCTGACCAAGAGGATGCCTTGGCGGGTATAGCGGCGCAGGTCAGGGGGAGGAAGGCGTTCGAGGTGGGCGAGGGCGAAGGCGGCGAGGCACGGGAGGAGGAAGGTGGCAAGCATGATGAACTTGATGGGAAAGCGCATGAAGCCGGCGATGGGCGCGACACGGCGCAGGACGGCATAGAGGCCGCCGGCGTCGCCGAGGGCGAGGACGAGGGCGGCGAGGGCGGCGACGGCCAGGAAGGCAACGCGTCGGCGGCGAGTGAGGGTGGGCGCCCAGAGCGCGAGGGCGAGGGTGGCGATGCCGGGGTAGTAGGAGGAAGTCCAGAACTGGGTGGGTTGGAAGTGGACGCCGTGGTGGGCGGGGAAGGTATGGAAAAGGGGGAGCAGGAGGTTTGCCCAACCCCAAGGCGGCATGGCCCAGGAGCCGTCGTTGAAGTTGGCATGGCGTTGGGAGCGGGCCAGCAATTCGAGGAAGGGGAGGAGTTGAGCGGCGCAGAGGAGGCTGACGCCGGCGACGATGGTAAGGAAGCGGATTGGGGGTTGGGGATTGCGGACTGGGGATTGGGGGCCGGGGAAGAGGGTTTGGGCGGCGAGGAGGGCGGCGAGGAGGATCCAGGTGAAGAGGATGAGTTCAGGGGTGGCGGAGAGCATTTGGAGGGAGGCGACCAGGAGGGCGGGGGGGAGGCGGCGCCCGCCGTGTTGCCAGGCCTGTTGGACGCAGAGGACGGTCCAGGGCATCCAGGCGAAGGAGGCGACATAATTGGACCACATGAGGCTGTTGAGCATCATGCCGTTGAAGACGAAGGCGATGCCGCCCCAGGCGGCGGCTCGCCGGCTGCCGGTCCAGTGCTCGAGCAGCCGGTACATGCCGAATCCGGCCAGGAAGAGGTGGGCCAGCATGTAGAGGTTGAGTCCGAAGGGGAAGGGCAGGAGCAGATAGATGAGACTGCCTGGGTAGAGGCAGAGGGTGCTCCATTGGGCGAGGAAAGGGGTGCCGCAGTTGCTGAGGGGGTTCCAGAGGGGGAAGGGCTCTCCGCGCCAGAAGCTCTCGCGGTGGTAATGGGCGAGGGGGGCAGTGAAGTAGCCGAAGTCGCGGAAGAAGAAGGTGCCGAGGCTGAGGGCCTCGTTGGCGAAGGTGGCGACGATGAGCAGGGCCAGCAGGAGCGCGAAACGTGTCGGGGCGAACCAGTCCGGGGAAAGGTCAGCCGGTATGGCGGCAGGCGGCGGTTGGGCGCGGGCCATGGGTTGGGAGTCTGGCAAAGGTTTGGGCCCGGCCAAGGCAAATCGGTGCGGGGGCGGCGCTTCGGGCGGAGGCTCCGCGCGACTCGATGCGGTCGCCGCGGGGCGAGCACCGGGGGCGTGACGACGGGTTTGGACACGTCGGTGGTGCTGCGTTTGCTGCTGGGCCAGCCGGCCGACCAAGCGGCACGAGCGGTGGCATGCCTGGACGATCTGGGGCAAAGGGGGGATCAGGCGGTGGTTTCAGACCTCGTGGTCGCGGAAGTGTATTTCGCCTTGCAGCACCATTACGGGGTCACCCAACAGGATGCGCTGTTGGGCTTGCGGCGGTTGTTCGAGGACGGTGAGGTGAAGTCGCTGGGGGTTGCGGAGGAGGTGTTAGCGTTGAGCGGGTTAGCCTCCGCAAAGCCCGGTTTCGTGGACCGCCTCATCCAGGGGGCGTATGCCATCTCGGCGGACGGGATGGTTACCTTCGAGAAGGCGGCTGGCCGAACCAAGTCCGTTCGGGTGCTCTAAGGGTCTGTGCAAAAATAACTTCCGATTTTGGCGGGAGCGCCACCGGGCCGG
>CAZVRY010000139.1:0-17611 GCA_964629545.1 uncultured Verrucomicrobiota bacterium
CTCCGCCCCCAAACAACCACCCCTGCCGCGGATCCTCCCCCTGAGCCCAGCGGGCCAACAACCGCTGAATCTCCCAAAACTGAACGCAGCGGCTCTGACCAAAATCATCCAAAGCCCCCACCCGCGACATCGCCTCCAGTTCCTCCCGCCCCGGCCGCACCCGGAAGAAAAAATCGGCCAGCGAGGCGAACGGTCCCCGCGCCCGCTCCTCCAATAACCGCGCCCGCGTCCGCTCTGTCAACGTCTTCATCACCGTGACCGGCACCCGAATCGCCACCGCCGCCCCCCCCCCTCTCCCCTCTCCCATCTCCGATCTCACCACCCCAAACCCCGGTCCCGGTTCGTTCACGCTTGGCCGCAGCATCGGAATGCCCAACCGCCAGGCCTCCAACACGTAAACCAGGGGCGCATAAAAGCCTTTGCCGTTGGTCAGGACGGCCGCCATGAACTCCGCCGGGTAATAACGCTTCAGCCACGCACTCTGCCACGCCTCCACCCCATAGGCCGTGCTGTGGGCCTTGCAAAACGCGTACCCGTGAAACCCCGTCACCGCCTCCCACACCCGCGCAATCGCCTCCTCGCTATGCCCCCGCCGCCGCGCCAAAGCCACAAACTCGCGCCCTATCGCCGTCACCGTCTCCCACTTCTCCTTCACCAACGCCCGCCGCAACACGTCCGCTCGCCCCCCATCCAACCCGGCAAACACCTCGCAAATCTGCAAAATGTGCTCCTCGTAAACCACCAAACCGAACGTGCTCCGCAAACACGACTCCAGCGAAGCATGCGGATACGTCACCGGACTCAACCCCTGATACCGCCGCGTAAACTCCCGCTTCTTGTCCTCATTGGCTGCCCCCGGACGAATCACACTGACAATCGCAATCAGCGTGTCGATGTCGCGCACCTGGCACATCCGACACAGACCAATCATCGCCGGCGACTCGATGTGATGCACCGCGCGTGACCCGCCCCCGGCAATCAATTCCCACACCGCCGGATCGTCGAAAGCCCCATCCCCCGGCCCCACTGACACCAGCACCCCGTCCCCTTCCCCTCGACCCTCCCCCCCAACCGCCCCCCCTCCCGACCGAATCATCGCCCACGCATCCCGCATCACCGCCAACCCGCCCTGCGCCAGAATATCCATCTTCACCAACCCCACCGCCTCGACCGCGTCCATGTCGAAATGGGTGGCCGGCCAACCCTTCCCGGAACGAAACGTCGGCGTCAGTTCGTGCAGCGGTTGCCGCGACAAGACCACACCACAAGGGTGCATCTTCGGATACCGTGGCACCCCCTCCAAAAACTCCGCCATGATCAGGGCCGAACGATACGGCTCCTCCTCCCAAGGCAAATCCCGCGTCTCAGGCGAACGGCGCAACTGCTCCCCCAACGCCGAAACCGAATGGCCAACAGCCGAAGAACCTCCGCCCCCCACCCCGGCTGCCTCAGCCCCCGCAGATGCCTTCCCCGGCCCCAACTCCACCTTCTGCCGGCCGATCTCCGACCTCCCGAAACTCCACGGAAAATGCTCGGTCAACCGGCGCACCTCCCGCTCGGCCACCCCCAGCACCTTGGCCACCTCGGCAAACGCGCTCCGAGCCTGAAACGTCGAAAACCCGCCCACCACCGCACAATGCTCCACCCCATACTTCTCAAATAACACATCCACCACCTCGTCCTTGCGATCATGCGGAAAATCAATGTCAATGTCCGGCAGCTTGTTCAAAGCCATCCGCTCCTTGTTCAAAAACCGGCGAAAATACAAATCGAACCGGATCGGACACACGTCCGAAATCCCCAGGCAATAACACACCAGCGAGTCCGCTGCTGAACCGCGCGTAATCCACGTGATCCCCCGTTCCCGACACGCCCGCAATACATCCCAGGTAATCAGAAAATACTCCTCGTACCCCACCTCGTGGATCATCGCCAACTCAGTCTCAACCCGCCCTCGAATCTCCGCCCCATCAGCAACCCCCAGACAACGCCCCCCCTCCCCACACCCCCCATACCGCCGCCGCATCCCCGCAAAGACCAACCCTCGCAAAAAATCCCGGGCCGAAGAACCGTCGGAAGGGTGAAACGCCGGAAATTGCGGCTTGCCCAGCGGAATCTCGAACCGACACCGCCCTGCTATCTCCTGCGTCCGCTCTATCGCCTCCGGATACTCCCGAAACCACGCGGCCATCTCCGCCGGCGACCGCAAATGATGCTCGCCTCCCAACCGCTTGGCCGGATGTTCCTGCTGCAACAACGTCAACGTGCGAATGCTCTGCACAATGTCATACTTCCAGCGGTCCGCCGCCGCCGCATAGTGAGCCGGACACGCCACCACCTCCGGAAGCCGCTCCGCATTCACCAGACGACGCATCTCCTCCGGCCGCTCCACGCTAAGATAAAACCGGCCGGGAAAACGCCCCGCCAGCGAGGCGTCGGACGACACCGCAATCAAACCCCCGAGAGAATAGTCGGAAGGTAACGCGCGAAAAACAACCTCCCCGCCCCCACCCCCTCGCCCCCCACCCCCCGCCCCCCTCTTGCCCTCCCCCTTGACCGAAAGCAGCCGGCACAAATTGGCATACCCCGTCGCGTCCTCCACATAGAGACGCAGCGGATGCCCGTTGACCCGGATCTCCGCGCCAAGAATGGGTCGGAGACCCGCCGCCTTGGCGGCCACCGTGAACGTCACCGCCCCATGCAAATTCCCCACATCGCACAACGCCACCTCCCGCAACCCCTGCCCCCGCGCCCACTGCACCATCGCCTCGGGCGATAGCGTCGAGTCGAGAAAGGAGTAATAACTGCGGACCACCAGGGGAAGGCACAAAACCGAAGGCAACGGGCGCATCCTGCCACCCGCCCGCGCTCCTGCCGGCCGCCCAAGTCCAACCTTGCGCGCCCCCCCCCCGCCACGCCCCTCCATCGCCAACCCCTCCGCCCCCTCCCCCCCCCCAGCCTTGAGCAACCAATCATGCCCACGCAGCACCACATACCGGCCATGCTCCTCCCGCAGAGCATCCACAGCGCCAGCCAACCGCCGCCGAGCCTCCTGCTGGCGGGCTGCCCCATCCAGCACCAGCCCCCCCACCCTCCAACCCTCGTAAAGATTGCTTAAACGTAACCCCACTAGCCGCACACTCACCCGCCGACGCCAGGCACGCCGAAACATCTGCGCCAAACGGCCGTAAACCTCGGTCTCGAGCTCGGTCGGCTCACGCAAACTCTCGCTGCACTGATCCTCGTCCATGTCGTTGTAACGCACCTTGACCGTCAGGGTCCGCACCGCCTTCCCATCCGCCCGAACCTGCGCAAACAAATCGTCCGCCATCCGCCGAAGCACCGCTTCCAAATACGCCTCGTCCGTCTGATCCTGCGCAAAGGTCTTCTGCTGCCCATAGCTCTTGGCCGGCTCCCGGGCCGGAATAACCGGACGTTCGTCAATGCCCCGAGCGTACTGGCGCAACACCGGGGCCTGACGCCCCACCAGCAACGACAACATCTCCACCGAAGTGGCAGCAACCTGGGCAATATGCGTGAGCCCGGCCGCACTCAGACGGATCGAGGTCTGCCGTCCCACGCCCGGCAACCAACGGTTGGGAAGCGGATGGAGGAACGCTGCCTCCTGACCGGGAGGAACCTGCTGGAAAGCGGCCGGCTTGTGGAGCTTGGAGGCAATCTGGCTGACCAACTTGTTCGTCCCAATGCCCTCGCTCACCGTGATCTTCAGCGCCTGGCGAATGGCATCGCGAATGGTCGCGGCAATCTCCAACGCCGGACGCCGCGCCCCCGTAAGATCGCAATACCCCTCATCAATCGACCCAACCTCCACGTCCGGCGTGAAATCGTAGGCGTAACTGAACATCCACCGACTGAACCGCTCATATTTCTCGTAATCGCCCGGCAACACAATGAGACGCGGACACAACTTGCGCGCACGCACGGTGGGCATCGGCGTGTCAATGCCATACTGCCGAGCCTCGTAACTGGCCGACGCAATGATCCCCCGCTGCTCGCCGCCCACCGCCACCGGCCGACCGCGTAACCGCGCATCGGACGCCTGTTCGACCGAGGCGAAGAAGGCGTCGGCATCCAAATGGACTACCGCAGGCATCGACCAAGGCAATGGAGAAATAACAACAGGCCGAACAGTGAATCCCGAAAAGCGCTTCCCCATCCCACCCCCACCACGGAATCCCTATTCCGCCTTCCTCCTTCCCCCTTCCACCTTCCTGATCAGCGCCACCATCACCCCCTGAATCACCAGTTCCGTCGCAGGAATAAGCTTGGGATAACGGGGATTCTCCGCCTTGAGATACGGCCCCTGACCCCGTTCCTGAACGAACGTCTTGAGCGTGTTCTCATTGTCAATCAACGCCGCCACCACGTCCCCGTTCCGCGGCGTCATCCCATGCTCCAAAATCACCACATCCCCCTCCAAAATGTGCCGCCCAATCATCGAATCCCCTCGCACCTCCAAGGCAAACGTCCGCGCCGTCGGCTTGAACCCCAATGTGCCCACATCCATCGAAACACAACCCCGCACCTCCTGCCGCCGATCCTCAGCCAACCCCGCCGGAATCGTCCCGTAAATCGGCACGTCCATCACCTCCCGCCGAAATACCTCGAACGGCGACCGCGGACGCCACGACCGCGCCCGCCCCGCCTGATGCTCCAACACTCCCTTCCGCCGCAACGCCTGCACATGATCCGCCGCCGCCTTGGGACTGCGAAACCCAAAATGCCGGGCAATCTCCCGCAAACTGGGAGCAGTCCCCTCGGCTCGATGCGTCGCTTGAATGAACTCGAATACTTGCTGCTGGCGCGGGGTCAGGGCATTCATACTATACATATGTATAGTAGTCCCCTCCCCCCAAATGGCAACCCCCAATTCCCACCCCCAATTCCCACCCCCTCTCACCGCTCCACCACCACCAAAACCTCCCCCTCCAGTCGCACCAAAAGAAGCCCCGCCAGCGCATCGTAGGCGTGCGGCGACGTCAACGCGACGACATGCCCGTCCATCCGCACCCGTGGCATCGAGCGCACTCCATTGATCAACAACCACGAGGGACCCGCCGACCACGGATGGACCCGAAATGACACCCCCGCTCCCCGCTCCCGTAAATCGCTCAGTCCCCCCGGCGCATGCACGATCCAGCCGCAGGACCGAACTACCTGCCGCGTATAAGCCGCCGCCTCCCCAAAGGCCGCCAATGACGGCAGCAACAGCGTGGCCGGATTGATCGCCGGCCCCTCCCGCCGCTGCGGCCGCAACAGAAAGTAATCCGGCAGCAACCCGCACCGCTCCACATCGTCGCGGGACCACGTGTGCTGCCAACCCGCCGCCACAATGCCACCGGCCAACGTCCCCCAAGGCCCCCGCGCATCGTGCGCCTGCAACTGGTAAAGCGCGTCCGCGTAAACCAACCCACACCACTGCACAGGACATCCCAACCACACCGGCGCCTTCCAACCCGTCGCGCCCAGCACCGGGATCGTACTGTAAACCCCTACACCCCCCACCGTGGGAGACCGCAAATAGACAAACGGCACCCCCGTCCACGCCCAGTAACGTGCCGACTCCAGGAACGAACCCTCCCCCGTCAACTCGTAACCCATGGTGTAAGCACGCACCAAATGCGCCGAAGCCAAAAGGTCGGGCGTGTGCAACGGCACTTCCCAAGTCTGCGCCCCGCGAGGCACGGTCCCGCGAAACTTGTCCAACCCGCGCAACCGCTGCACCCCCGCCTCTAACAAACCCCCGTCGCCCGAGAACATGCCCGCCTCCAACAACGCCGCCACCACCTGCGCCGTCAACCCGTTCGCCTCCCGCGACCAATGGGTTCGACCGTAATCCACACCCCCTGCCCCCGGCTCGTAGCGCACCGTCCCATCGGCCTGAAACCGCCGCAAAAGCTCCCGCCCCTCGGCCGCAGCCTGCTCGACGTTGGCCCGCACCGCCCCGAACACCAACGCCGGCAACGGACGCCGATGGTGACCCACTTGCCGACGATTGTAGTCCTCCGGCGCTATCTCCCCCAAAGCCGCCGCCGCCGCCCGGCGCAGCCGCACGCCCAACTCGATATCCGGCATCCGCCCAGCTAGCCACTCCATCCACACCGCAGCGTCCGCCGCCGGCTGCGCCGGAAAACCCGGCCACACCGCATGCCGATACCGATCACCCTCCCGAATCCGTGATTCAAGCCAACCTCGCGCCGCCAACTCAAGATGATCCGCCACGCCCACACCCGCCCACGGCGCCGCCGGCCAACCATGCCGCCGCACATACTCCTGCACCGCCGACACTACCGTCGCCCCACGCCCCCCCAAAAGGGTAGCCCGCACCCGCCACGCCTCTCCCGCCTTCAGCACCATCACGTCATAAGGCAACAAGCTGCGCTCCTCGCGATTCGCCCCGTCCGACCCCGGCATCAGCAGCCCCATCAAATGACCCCCGGAATGAAATTGACGATCCGGCGAGTCGTGCACCGCCGCCAAATGCGGCTGCGGTTCCCAGGTCAAACCCAAATAGTGCTCCCGTGCCTGAATGGCCATCAGCGGGAACGTGATCTTCATCGAGTCCGGCACCAACCGCCAAGCGTCCGGACCGATCACATCCGCCTCCGAGCTGCTCGGCTCGTTCTCGAGATACTCCAACCCCGCCAGCAACGCCTGGTTCTTATTGGTCCCGTAACTGCCCGCGCCGGGAAAAACAGTCAGCAGCGGCACGTAGGCCACCTCCCGGTCACCATCCACCCTCAGCACCCCTTCCACCCGAATCGCCCCCCGGCCTGCCGACGTGAACTCCTGGCGGAACGTCCATGTCGCCCCCTCGGGATCCCGCCACCGCGCGCTCACTTCCACCCCCCCCGACCCCTGCCGCCCCATCACCTCCGACCCCATCCCCCAACCGAACGGCACCCACCGCAGTCCCCCAGCCACCCGATAGGCCAACTGAGGCCGATTCCAACCGATGGCCACCTCCTCCCCAGCCACCTCTATCCGCCACCCCCCCACCTCCGTCCGACTGTGAACCAAACGCAGTTCGCCCGCGCGAACCACGAGCGGATCTCGCCCCAACTCCGGCACCTCCGGTCTGGGCCAAACCGGCGGCGTCCACACCGGCCGTTCCTCCAACCACAATCGCTCCAAAACACAGCGACCTCCCCCACCCGGCGGATCCACCCGCAAGCGACAGCCCGCACCCAAAGCGGGCAACGGCAACCGAATCTCCTCCCAACGCCCCCCCGCTACCGCAAATCGCACCGACCGCTCCTCCGTCGCTTGATCCGTGAAAAAGAAGACCTGCCCCCCGCCCCCTTCCTCCGAATGCAGGCGCAGGCGCAGCCAAAGCAACCGATTCTCCGGGTAATCCCGCGCCGGACCGTGCACATAGGGATCGCTCCCGGTAATCCGCAGCTCCAGCCCCTCGCGACTCAAGGCCACCGGCGCCAGGTCGTGCACCGCCGTCCACCCCTGGCCCCCCGCTGGCTCCGTAAAGTCGAACACCGGCAGGTCCGCCGCATTCCCTCCCCAACCTGCCACGCCTACCCAACCCCCAACTACCCACGCGGCCAACACCGCCCACCGGCGCCACCGTTGACAACAAGCAATGCCATCGACGCGGGCAGAGGCCAGGGCGAGGGAGCCGGCAGGTTCCCACCTGCCAACACCCGACCCACCCCCAACCTGCGGCTGGCCCGATGAACTCATCGCCCGCCGCGCTTCCAAGATTCCTCGATCTGTTCGAGCGTCCGCCCCTTCGTCTCGGGAACAAACCACCACACGAACGCAAACTCGACCACGCACATCACCCCGTAAACCAGGAAAGGAAACGCCCCGTGAAACCGCGCCACCAACCCGGGGTCCTTGTTCAACCACGGCGCCGTCTGCGTCACGAGCCAGTCCGCTAGCCACAGACAAAGTGTCGCCACCGCCAACGCCCGCCCCCGCACCCGCGTCGGAAAAATCTCCGAGAGGATCACCCACGTTACCGGCCCAATCGACATCGCAAAACACGCGATATACCCCACGATCAAGACGATCATCCACCCCTCCACCCTCTGCGTGTACGCCGCCGCCCCCATCCCGAAGAGGCACACCCCCATCCCAGCCACCCCAAGCAGCATGAGCGGTCGCCGCCCCCACCGATCCACCGTCGCGATCGCCACCACCGTGAAAGCCAAGTTCGCCGCCCCCACCAGAATCTGCTGCATCAGCGCGACGTTCGTCTCCGTTCCCAGTTTCTTCAAAATCTCGGGACCATAATACAAGAACGCGTTGATCCCCGTCACCTGCTGCAACACCGCTAACCCCACCCCAATCCCCAACGCCACCCTCAGCCCAGGCTGAAACACCTGCGCCAGCGTCGCCCCCTCCCCCGCGATGCTCACCTCGATCTGACGCAACTCCGCCGCCGCCGCTGCCGAGCCATTGACCCGCGTCAGAATGCGCCGCGCCTCCTCGGTGCGACCCTGCTCCACCAGCCAGCGCGGACTCTCCGGCACGAACAGCAGAAGGCCGAAGAACACGACCGCCGGCACCACCCCCAGGCCAAACATCCACCGCCAGCTCGTGTGCACCAACCACGTCTCATCCCCACCCTGCGCAATCGCGTAGTTGGCGAAATAGACCAACAGAAATCCAGTCACAATGGCCAACTGATTCACCGACACCATCCGCCCTCGCATGGCCGCCGGCGTGATCTCGGCGATGTACATCGGGACCGCCAACGCCGCCATCCCGATCCCCACCCCGCCCAACACCCGAAAGACCATGAACACGCTCAAACGGTCCGGCAACGCCGTCCCCACCGCCGACACCGTGAACAACACCGCCGATGCCACCAACAGCTTCTTCCGCCCTAACCGGTCGCCCACCCACCCCGCCACCATCGCCCCCAACGCACACCCCAGAATCGCGCAGGACATCGCCCACCCCTCCGTGTGCGGATCGAGCTGGAACTTCTGCGCCAAGAACCCGATCGCATCCGAAATCACCCCCGTGTCGTAGCCAAACAACAAACCGCCCAGCGTCGCCACCACACACACCAACACCACATAGGCCCGACTCCCTGTGCCCTCTGCATTCATGCCGTTAGCCCGCCAGTCTCACGAGACCGACCCGCTGTCCCCAATCGCCTTGAACATCGCCAGCAGATTCTCCACCGGGGTCGGTCCCTGGATGTTGTGCACGGTGTTGAACACAAACCCGCCCCCCTCCCCGAAAATCTCGATCCGCTCGCGCACCTCCCGATACACCTCGTCCGGCGTCCCAAACGGCAACGTCCGCTGCGTATCCACCCCGCCCCCCCAAAACACCAGCCGCCGCCCAAACTCCCGCTTCAAGGTGCGCGGATCCATCTTCGCCGCCGAGCATTGCACAGGGTTCAACACGTCGAACCCCGCCTCGATGAAGTCCGGCAGGAAATCATACACCGAACCGCACGAGTGGATGAATGTCTTCCACCCCGTCCGCGCGTGAATCAAGTCGTTGACCCGCCGATGATACGGCTTGAACAGATCCCGATACGCCGCCGGCGAGATGAATGGCCCGCGCTGCGTCCCAAAGTCCGTCCCCGTGATCAACGCTACCTGCACCAAATCCCCGAACAACTCTATCAACGTCTCCAGGTTCTTCATCGCCACCTCACACTGCCGATCGAACACCGCCCGCACATAGTCCTTCCGCGCAGACGTCGTCATGTACCACTCCGCGATGTCACGTACCCCCTTGGGGTGCTTCAGAAACGGCGCCGGCACCAAGGCGATGTCCCCAAACCCCGCCCCGGGGATCACCAGGATCGCCCCATACTCTCGACGCTCCTCAAACCACTGCCGCCGCGCGCGGTAAAACTCGAGATCCGCAGGACCGAACAGCGCAAACTCCTCCATGTTGTCCCGTGGATCCATCGTCGCCTCCTCCAGCGGAGGCTGGCGGACAATCGAATCGAAGAAGTAGCCCCCCTTGGGCAGCCGTCCACTCGGCGCCACCGTCGTGTCCCCCTCCGGATACATCAGCCAATCGCCCGTCGCCTCGTCCACCGTGAGATTGAAATTGTGCGGCACCAGCACCTCCGTGCCGTCCCAAAACGTGAACGGCTTCCAACCCGACTCGTCCGTCCCAAAAATCGACTTCCGCCCCAACGTCCCCACCACGTCGATGCCCAACGCCGCCCGCAGCGTGTCGTCCACTTCCCCCAACATCTGGTAAGGCTCGCAAACCCTGACCCGGTAGTCGCTCTCCCCCAACACCGCCCGCCGCAGCCGGCTCAAAGCAGTCAGGTGAATTCCCGTCACAAAAGTCGCGCCGATATCCACCGGCACGCGGTCGGGAGCTTGATGGTCAAGGGCCTGTTGCAGACGTTCGCGCGGGGTCATGGCTTCAGCCGTTATGCTGCCTCATGAACTCCCTCACGGTCGAGCAGATTCCCTGAACAACCCCAAGTCCGCCGCCCTCCCCCTTGTCCCCCTATTCTCCGGCCAGGGCGGTCGCTCACCAGCCCGAGGGCGCCCAGGCACCCCATGGGTCCACCCGCCTTGCCCGCCGGCAGAACGGCTGCGCCTGCCCACAGCCCGCCACGGCCGGCCGGTGCGCGCCCCATGGTTTTTGAAAGACATTCCCGGCCCTCCATGCTATGACCTCCAGCGTCGGCCGGAGCGAGCAACCCTGGGCCCTCCCGCCGACACCACAACCCCGCAGCCTTGACTTGAACGACGTCCTCGGCTTCGACCTCTCCTTCCCGCAGGAATACCTGCGGGCGGCCCTCGTCATTTCGTTCATCAGCGTCTGGGTCCTCGTGGGGCTGTATTACTACCTCAATCGCTATACCCGGCGCCGATACTTCAGCATCTGGGCCGCGGCTTGGCTGTTTTACGCGCTCTGGCTCACCCTCCACATCAGCCTGCCCCACTCTCCCCCGGCACCTTGGCTCGCCTTCCTCGAACAATGGTGCATCGGCGTCTCGGCCGTCTTCCTCCTTTGGGGCAGCGCTCGCTTCCTCAGCCTCCGCGTCCGGCAATTCCAACTTGCCCTGTTTATTGGCTTCCTCCTGGTCTGGAGCTACGTGGGCGCTTACGAACTCGCTCACCCCCTGCAAGCCCGCCTCCCGATCTTCGGCCTCATCGGCCTGACCAGCCTCCTCACCGCCGTCGCCTTCTACCGCTACCGACGCCGACGCGCCTTCGTCGGCGCCGGATTGCTCGCCGCCGGGTTCGTCCTGTGGGGATTCCACCTCATCGCCAACCCGTTTTTCGAGCTCTCCGAGCACCTGGTCAGCACCGGCTTTGTCCTCTCTGCCGTGCTCCAGCTCTTCATCGCCGTAAGCATGATCATCCTGGTCCTCGAGGAGGTCCGCCACACCAACCAGGCAACCCTCGAACGACTCCATACCCAGCGCACCCAAACCGACGCCCTCAAACGTCAGGCGGATCTCAGCGAGGAACGCTGCCGCCTCCTCTTCGAGCAAGCAACCGAAGGCATCGTCATCGCCGCCGCCGACGACCTCCGCATCCTCCAAATCAATCGCACCGGACGCCGTATGCTCGGCCTCGACGAGAGTGAAACGGCGGAGGTGCCCCTCGATCAACTCTTCCCCGCCACGCCGACCTCCGATCGCGCCGAGTGGTTCGACGCCATTAGCGCCCAACCCCGCTTCCAACTCCGACGCCGCGACGGTCTCAACCTGCCCGTCAAGGTCGAAGGCAGCCCCATCCGCTACGAGGGCCGCGCCGCCTACCAATTCTTCATCCACGAACTCACCGAGACGGCGCGCCTCGAACAACGCCTCCGCGAAGCCGAACAGCTCGCCACCTTCTGTCGTCTGGCCGGCAGCGCCGCCCGGGAACTCCGCGGCCCCCTCGCCACCATCCAGGAAACCCTAACCTGCCTCAGCCAAACCCCCTCCCTGAACCCAAGCGCCCGCGCCGCCATCGATCGCTTATCCGCTGAAACCACCCGCGTCGTCCGCGTCACCGGCCGCCTTCAATCCGTCGCCCACCGCAAGTCCGCCCGCCGCGAATCCACCGACCTGAACACGGTCTTGCGCCGCGTCCTCGACGGACGCCTCTTCGATCTCCGCGCCGCCCGCCTCCATCTCGTCGAGCACTTCGCCACCCGTCTCCCCCCCGTCCACGCCGACCCCGAGGCTCTCAGACGGGCCTTCGACGCGATCATCACCGTCCATATCATTCTTACCGGCGGCCAATCCAACCCCGTCCGCCTCCATATCACGACCACCGCTCCAGGAAGCAAGGTCCAGGCAACCTTCGAGGACGACGGGTCGGGCCTGCCCACCACCCTGGCCAAACAACTCGCCGACCCTTTCTTTGCCTCCATGGACGAGATGGACGGCCCCGGCCCGGCCCTTCTGAGCGCCTATAGCCTCTTCGCTGAACAGGATGGGCACCTGACCGCGCAACCCTCCTCCCTGGGCGGCACCGGATTCCTCATCGAACTCCCCGCCATCGACCCCAACCGCCTCCGACCTCCGACCCCACCGCGCCCTACCCCGCCCGCGGAAGCCGCAGCCGCGGCCAAGATCCTCATCCTCGACGACGATGCCGCCATCGCGACCCTCCTTAGCGAAATGCTGGCTCTCCTGGGCCACCGTGCTGTCATCCACCTCACCGGGCCCGGTGCCCTCGACTACCTCGCCCAAGAACCTGTCGACGTCATCCTGTGTGACTTCTGGATGCCCGACATGGACGGTCGTGAGTTTCATGATGAACTTGCCAAGCGCAACCCCTTCCTGGCGCAACGCATTGTGTTCCTGACCGGCGACGCCTCCAACCCCGAGGTCCTCGATCTCCTGAAGGCCACTGGCAATCCTCACCTCGCCAAGCCGTTCCACCTCGACGCCATCGCCCAAACCATCAACCAGGTCTGGACGAAAGGGACCTCGCCTCAGCCGGACGCGGCGGCGAACCCAAGCCCGAGCGGTTGAGCCTCAACCGTTCAGTTGGTTACCCGCGAGATCACCAAAGGCGCTCCTGCCCCCGTCACCCAGTTGTCCCCCTGTCGACTCGAGGCGTTTCTGAACCTGTCACCCAGTTGTCCCCCGGTCGACCCGGAGAGACCACCAAGGCAAAAAAAAAGGGGCCGCCCGAAGGGCGACCCCATGAGAAACCAGAACTGCTTAGTTGCGGCGACGGATCAGCAGGGCGGCAGCGCCGAGCAGACCAAGAGCCACGATAGAGGGCTCCGGAACGGGCCGAACATTGAGGCCGGTGAACCCAGAGAGGGCAACCGCAGGCCCAGGAGGCGAACCCGCACCACCGGTGCCATTGCTGAACGAGGCCGTCTCGCCAACGTACACGCTCGCATTGCCGGAAGCCAGCGCGGCTTCGTAGCTGCTAAACGTGGCGCCAGCCGACCAGACCTTGACCATGAACGTCCCGGTAGCTCCAGCAGCCGTGCCAGCGCCCGTGGTCCGAGTGCCACCGCTGAAGCGGCCGGCAACCGGAGCGATGGAGGCGGCAGCGCCCAATTGCTCGAACGCGCTCGTGGCAGGATTCAGCCAATAGAGAGCAGCCCGGAAATCGGACGGACTGGCTGCCGTACCCGTGGGAATCGCCGTGCCTTGAAGAGCGGCCGGAACATCCGCCGTCGTGTCAAAGCGAACCAACGTCCCCGCCGTGTTGGCGAATGTCACCGTCCCCTGTGCATACGCAGCCAAGCTGGCCAGCATGCATGTCGCGATAAGGATCAGTTTCTTCATAGTGTGTTGTTTGCTGGTGTTTGTTCTGATTTCAGTAGTTATTGGTTAACGCTGAAAGTACGAGTCCAGTTGCCGGCCGCGCCGCTGCGGAAGATGAAGAACGATTCGCCCACATCAACCGTCGGAGCCTCGGGGAACCAACCCACGCCTTCGAAATACTGCGGGGTGTTCGAGTCGTAGGCCTGCGAATTGCGCAACCACTTGTAGATGGTGTCGCCTTCCACGCCGTCGAAGCTCAACGCGTCAAGCGTCCCAGCCTGCGGAACCTGAGATGCCCGGATCGAGAAGCCAGCCGGAATCGGGTTCGACAGATCGCCTTGCGGCACCTCGCCGACGAAGGTCAGCTTGGTCGCCGAGGGCAGCGAAATGAACACGCCTTCGCCCGGATTCAGGGTGTAGGTGCTCACGTCGTGACTGCTCTGGAACCAGCCGAAGCCCTCCACATACAGCGGGGCATCCGCATCGAAGCCAACGCCGTCAAACTTGAAGATCGTCGTGCCGTCCGGGGCCGTCGGGATCAAGTCGCTCAGCTTGTTCTGGCCATTATTCAGGGGATTAGCGATCAGCGAGAAGCCGGTGGGAAGATCCATGTTTACATAGCCAACCGCGTTGACCGAGTAAACCTGCGCCATGGAGCTCACGACTCCTGCCGCACCAAGCACCGCCGTCAGTAACAGTGTTTTTGTTCTCATAGGTGTTATTTGGTTTGTCCGTGTGTGTCGGCACTCTCACAAAGGTTCAGGGGGGTGTCAATGTTTTTTTTGAACGCAACTCGCTTGTTACAAAGGCCCCATTCGAACCCTGCCTGTCTGCGTCCCGCCAACCCGACCCCCGACCCCCGGTTGAACCTCTGCGTCCCGCCAGACCACGGGATTCGTCCAGGGCAGAATTCATCTTAAATGGCTTAGCCATAATAGATTACAAGAGGAGTCCCGGGGTATTGGTAGCGCGTACGGGAATCGAACCCGTCTTTCAGCCTTGAGAGGGCCGTGTCCTAACCGATAGACGAACGCGCCAGCGACACTCCGGGCGGTATAGCCCCGCCGCGCCCCCTTGTCAAACCCTGCCGGATCCCTGCCCCACTGCAAACATCTTCTTCTCGTCCGTCCTGAGTCTCTGGTAGCGTCGCCCCAGAGCAAGCGCATGGCACGAAGGCACGCACACACGGAACAAGCCGTTTTCCAGGGGATGCGTCCGCCATGGGAGAGGAGAGTGTTGGGTGGCTGGTGCCCCTCGCGGTCTTCAAAACCGTTGTCCCGCCTTCATCCGGCGGGAGGAGTGTTCGATTCGCTCCCTCTCCGCCCGCGCAAAGGAGGTGATCCGCATGTCTCGTGAACGAGTGTTTCAACTCACGTCGCTGGCCTCCTGCGCCGGCTGAGCGTCTAAGCTGGGCCAAGAGGTCCTGACGCAGGTTCTGCGTCGCTTACCACCTTCCCCCCCTGACCCAAGGCTGCTGGTCGATGCCCGCACCGCCGATGACGCTGGCGTCTACCTCCTCCGCCCCGGCCTTGCCCTCGTCCAAACCGTCGATTTCTTCACCCCAATCGTCGATGACCCGGTCCTCTTCGGCCGGATCGCCGCCGCCAATGCCTTGTCCGACGTCTACGCCATGGGGGGGCGTCCCCTCACGGCCCTGAACCTGGTCGGCGTGCCCTCCGATACTGTCCCGCCTGAAGTCCTTGCCTCGATCCTGAAAGGTGGGGCGGCCACGCTGCGGGAAGCCCGCTGCGCGCTCGCCGGAGGACATTCCATTCGCAACCCCGAGCCTTTTTACGGGTTGGCTGTCACCGGCACGGTCTCGCCTCGGCGCCTCATGACCAACGCCACCGGCCGCCCCGGCGATCTCCTGGTCCTGACCAAGCCGCTGGGGACCGGGATCGTCACCACCGGGCTGAAACGGGGGCTCGCCTCCCCCGGACTCGTCCGCCGCGCCATGCGGGTGATGCGCCAACTCAACTCGGTGGGCGCCGAACTCGCCGAAGCCGGCCTGGTGCGGACCGGGACGGATGTCACCGGATTCGGCCTCCTCGGACATCTCGGATCCCTCTGTCGAGCCAGCGGGGTGGGCGCAGAAGTCCACGCCAGCCGGGTGCCCGTCCTCGGACGCGAGGTTTGGTCCCTCATCCAACGAGATTGCGTCCCCGGCGGCACCCGCCTCAACCTCGAGTTCGCCGGCAGCTTCACTGACTTCGCGGCCGCGGTCTCGCCGTCCATGCGTTTGCTGCTCGCCGACGCGCAGACCAGCGGTGGCTTGCTCCTTTGCGTCCCCCCCGGTCGGTTGACGACCGTCCTGAGATCCTTGCGCGGGGCCAAGACCGCCTGCGCGGCGACGGTCGGCCGCCTTACCCCGTCGCCCCAACCTCGGCTTACGATCCAAGCCTGATCCATGCCCCGGCCCCAGTTGCGCAACATCCCCGCGGTCGAGAAACTCCTCCAGGCTCTCGGCCCGTCGGACGTACCTCGCCCTTGGGTGGTGAGCACGGTTCGCGAGGAACTCGGGCGCCTGCGTCGAGCCGGGACCGCCGCGAACCCCGCCGACGTGCTCGCTCACGTCCGAAAGCGGCTCGACGTCCTGCGGCGCTCTCGCCTCCAGCCGGTCATCAACGGCACCGGGGTGCTCCTCCACACGAACCTGGGGCGCGCCCCTCTTGGGGCCGCGGCTCGAGCGGCCCTGCATGAACTGGCGACCGGCTATTCAAGCCTGGAACTCGACCTCGAATCCGGCAGTCGTGGCGCCCGCGGCCTCTACGTGGAACAGAGCCTCGCCCTCCTGTGCGCCGCGCAGGCGGCCACCGTGGTCAACAATTGCGCCGCCGCCCTCGTGCTCATCCTCAGACAGTTCACCGCCGGGAGACGCCGCGAGGTCGTCATCTCGCGGGGCGAGTTGATCCAGATCGGCGGGGGCTTCAGGATTCCGGATATCCTCGAGACCTCCGGGGCCGTCCTGCGGGAAGTCGGCACCACCAATCGGACGACCCTCGAAGACTACGCGCGGGCGTGCGGCCCTCGATCCGCGCTCATTCTCAAAGTCCACCGCAGCAACTTTCGGCTCGAGGGGTTCGTGGAAAGCGCCCCAACGCCGGGCTTGGCGGCCCTCGCCCGCAAGAAGCGCCTTCCGCTGGTCGAAGACCTCGGCAGCGGCGCGCTGGATGCCACCGAACGCTGGCAGCCGTTGCCCCACGAACCCACGCCCGCAGAGTCCATCAGCCAAGGTGTCGACCTCGTTTGCTTCAGCGGCGACAAACTCCTCGGCGGCCCCCAAGCCGGCCTGATCGTCGGCCGGCGTCCCCTCGTCGCCGCCCTCAAGCGCAACCCGCTCTTCCGCGCCCTGCGTTGCGACAAGCTCGTTTTCGCGGCGCTCCAGGCCACGCTCGAGGCCCACCTCAACGCCAGCGCACAAACGCCTCCCAGCCTGCCTCTAACCGCCATGCTCTCGCTCGACGAGACCGCCCTGCGCGCCCGGGCCGAGACACTCGCCCGCGCCTGCACCGCTTGGCCCGTGCAAGCTTCAGTCGGCCTGGGCAAGGCCGAGGTCGGAGGCGGCACTTTGCCCGCCCGAACCCTCCCGTCGATCACCCTCGACCTCCGACCGGCCGCGCTCAGCCTCGAGGCCTTCGCCACCCGCTTGCGCGCCGGCCGCCCCCCCGTGGTCGGCTACGTCTCGGGCCGCCGGTTCAGAATCGATCTCCGCTCCGTCTTCCCCGAACAGGACGCCATCGTGCTCAACTGCATCCGCCAAGCCCTGGTGGAGCCATGCCCGGACGCAGACTGACGCTCCCTCCCGGGACCCTCGGGATCGGACCGCCCCAACCGCAATCTCGTGTCCAACCTCCTCCCTCTAGAATCCTTGCCGCCCAGAACTTGATCAAATCGAGTCAAGTTCTCGTCCCG
>CAZVRY010000140.1:0-17488 GCA_964629545.1 uncultured Verrucomicrobiota bacterium
TTCCTAGATACTGATGGGAGGAATCATCGAGCCATTCTCGCCAGGCGAAGAATTCCGTCCTACACCCCGCTGGGGTTTGGACCCGCCCCTCCTGGACCCGGCTGATTTATTTTCACTATTTGGATGATTTATTGCGCGGATACCCGGCATTTCCCGTTGAAGAGGATGGTGGCCTACAAGTGACCACCATGATTGAGATCACGGAACCACATGATGGACTGCATGCGCTCGCCCGCGGGAGGCGCCCGACCGAATCGCGCTGTGCCCTTGGCTGGCAGGCACCCTCGACCCCCCGGCCCCTGGGCCCGCGGTCTCTGGCCGCTCATGGCCGCCGCGGGGCTCGGGGCCTCGATCGTCCCCGTCTCCGCGCAGTGGGTAACCCAGTCGATGGACCTGGTCCCCGGTTGGAACGCGGTCTACCTCCACGTGGACGCGAGTCACGCCACCCTGGAATCGCTGGTGGGCGCGGACAGCGCGAACCCCATCCAGGAGATCTGGCTCTGGCGCCCGGCGCCAGCCACCGCCCAGTTCGTGACGAGCCCGCAAACGCCGACGACGGCGAACAGCCAATGGGTCAGTTGGGATCGCCTCTTGAGCGCGACCTCGCCCCTCCAACGGTTGGCCGGCCATGCCGCCTGCCTGGTCCGGGTCACCGGACCCGCCAACTACACCTGGAATCTCCAGGGCAAGGCCGTCCCGCCGCATTACCGCTGGACCAGCACGGGACTCAACTTCATTGGCTTTCCCACCCCGGCGACCGCGCCTCCCACCTTCGAGTCGTTCCTCGCCCCTGCCGCCGGTTTGCAGCAGGCGGCGGAGTTTTACGCCTACGTGGGCGGCGAATTGGGCGCGAGCAATCCCGCGCGGATCTATGCCTTCCGCACCCGGAGCTTGCGTCGGGGCGAGGCTTACTGGATGCGCGCCGGCAGCACCTACAATCGCTACTTCGGGCCGATCGAAATCAACTTGCCGGAGCCCACCGGCCTCGATTTTGGCGCCGACCTGGGCCAGAGCCGATTCCGGTTGCGCAACCTGACCGCGACTCCGCTGACCGTCACCTTGGCCCTGGTCCACTCCGAAACGCCGCCCGCGGGCGAGCGTCCCGTGACGGGACCACCCCCGCTGCTCCTGCGGGGAGCGTTGGACGCCGTTACGCTGACCTACGCCTTCACCAACCTGGCCGACGGGCCGCAGACGCTCACGCTGGCGCCCAGCGGCCAGCCCGGTTCGGACGGCGAGGTGGTCATCGGACTGAATCGGTCGCTCGTGACGGGCGCCCCCGGCGATCTCTACGCGGGCCTTCTCCGGATCACGGACTCCCTTGCGCTGAGCCAGATCGACGTGCCGGTCACGGCTGAGGTGGCCTCCCGCGCCGGACTTTGGGTGGGGACGGCCACGGTCGATACCGTTCAGCAGTATCTCAAGTCCTACCAGACCAACCCCGACGGCACCCGGTCGACCACCGCGGCCGGCGCTTACCTTCCGACCCACACCAACACCAGTCCCGCCGCCGTGATCCGCCCGTTTCCGCTCCGGCTGATCATCCACAGCGACGGCGTCAACGGCTTCCTGCTCCAGCGGGTGTTTCAGGGCCTGGATGCCAGCACCAACCTGGTGGTGGCCACGCGGGAACAGGTGCTCCATCCGGCCCGCCTGGCTTCGGCGCGGCGGATCAGTTGCACCCATCTGCCCTGGTCCGCGGCCAACCCCGGGTGGCCGCTCAGCGCTCCCCTCGGGTCCGCCTCGACGCTCACGGTGACCGTCCCCCTGGCCTACGACGACCAATCCTCCAACCCGTTCCTTCACACGTATCATCCCGACCATTCGGGCCTGGACCTGCGCACCGGCGACAAGTTGCCGCGTGGCCTGCAGTCCTACGAGATCACGCGCGTCCTCACGCTGACCTTCACCGCGCCGTCCACGGACTTTGCCAGCTTGACGGCCCGCAGCGGGGCCTTGGCCGGGCATTACGCCGAAACCGTGACGCTCCTGGGCCAGGGCAGCGACGCCCGCCAGTTCCACTCCAGCGGCTCCTTCACCCTGACCCGCATCAGCAGCATCACCACCCTGACCCGCTAAGCCGTGACCCGACTTCCCTGCCACCTTTCACCCGCCAACACTGCCATGCCTATGACTGTCGCCCTGCGCGCCAACCGACCCGATGTTCGGCCGATTCCCTCCAGACCCGAGGCCTCCGCACCAGCCAGGAACCCGGTCCACGATCGGCTCGATAGGGCGAGCGTCCTGGCGCGCCGCGCGGTGCCCACCGCAGTCCAGTCGCACCGGGCCGCAGCCCCACGGCCGGCCTTGGGCGACAAAGCCTCGGCGGAGGCCGCTCGTCGGGAGCCTCGCCCCTCCGGGCGCCCTGGTTCAGGGGCATCCCATCGGTTCCTCCGCCCGTGGCGACTCGTTTGGGGCCTCGGGTTTGCGATGGTCGTCCCGCTGTTCCCGTTGGGAGGGCGGGCGGGCGACAACCACCCGCCGGACCTGATGACGTACCAGGGGTTTCTGGCCGACCAGAACGGCACCCCGTTAGGCAACGCCGCCCCGGTCAACTACCCGGCCGTGTTCAGGATTTACGATCAATCGACCGACGGAGTCCTCCTCTGGTCGGAGGCTCAGATCATCACGGTGGACAAGGGGCTGTTCAGCGTGATCCTGGGCCAGGGCAGCGCCCAGGGGAGCGAGCCGCGCCCGGCCCTTTCCACGGTGTTCGCTCCGAGCGGCGCCTCGGCCTGGATTTCGGAACGTTACATCGCCATCAACGTGACCATCGGGGGAAACGCCACGGACATACTGCCGCGCCTGCGTTTGCTGCCGAACGCCTATGCCTTCACGGCGCGGAACGCCAACCAAGTGATCGACCCCAGCGGCACGGCGGTCGTCAGCACCGCCGTGGGCAGGGTCGGGATCAACAAGTCCGCCCCGGCCACCGCCCTCGACGTGAACGGCACCGTGACCGCCACCGCGTTTGCGGGGAGCGCCTCCGGGTTGACCGACCTGGTCGCTGCGCAGATTCCGGTCCTCGACGCGGCCAAGATCTCCAGCGGGACGTTGGACACCGCGCGGCTCTCCTCTCAGGTGGCCTTGCTGAACCGCAGTCCGCAGGCGTTCAGCGGGAGTATCAACAGCTTCTCCGGCAGCGTCGGCATCAACACCGCCACGCCGACGGGCAAGCTCCACGTGAATGGCGGGGTGGCGGTGACGGGGGCTTCCAGCCCTTATGCGGCGGGGACGGCTGGGCTGTTCATGGAATATGCGAATGCGGCCTACCTGTTTGGATACGATTACGGTGCTGCCACCCCTAGGAACCTCTGCCTCCAAACCCCCGGGGGCAGCGTGGGCATCGGCGCGCCCAGCCCCACGCATACACTGCACGTGAACGGCCCGATCGTCTCGAGGCCGACCACCTCCACGCACGGCTACGTGGGCCTGCACCCGGGGACCGGCACCACTCAGGGTTACCTCGAGTGGTTCAAACCCGGCCCCACCCGGGTGGCTTACCTGGGCTACGCCATCGAGGGGACGGCGGACAGCCTCGGGCTGACCTTGGAGAACGGAGCCGCCTTCGTCCTGAGCGGAGGGTCCGGGATCTTCCGCGGCGATATTCTCGTGGATGGCTATATCTACAACAAATGGGGCGGCACCTACTACGCGCTGGCCAATGGAGGGTCCGGCAACACCGCGATCTGGGCGACCAGCGATGGGCGGCTGAAAAGGGAAGTGGCCACCTTCGGCGACGCCTTGAAAACGCTGGGCCGCCTGCGGGGTGTGACCTACCACTGGAACGATGAGGGGATCGCCCACCTCACGCGCGACATTGAAAGGACGTGGCGTTCCGCCTCGGGGACCGACGAGGACAACCGGAAACTCTGGGCCGAGAAGAGGCAGGAAGCCCTGCAGCGGCTCCGCCAGCCGCAGACGGGCTTCGTGGCGCAGGAAGTGGAGCGCGTCTTCCCCAGTTGGGTGCGGACGGATGAGCAGGGCTACAAGCAAGTCAACGTGGAGCAACTCGCCGGCGTCATCGTGCAAGCGGTCCATGAACTCGACCAGAAGAGCGAGGCGTCCGCGGCGCGCCACCACTCCGCGCTGCAGGAGCTGGACCGGCGACTGCAAGAGATGGAACGACGCGAGGCGCACCTGGCCGACCTTGAAAGCCAGGCGGCCCGCGTCGGGACGCTGGAACAGGAACTGGCCGAACTCAAGCAACTCGTGGCGCAACTCGGGCCTCCCCGCGGCGAGGTCAAGCCGGCGGCGGCCCGCCGGTTGTCCCCGGCGGCTCTCGCGGCGCGAGGGGCAAGTCTCGAGCCTGGCCGTTAACCCGCATTCCAACGTGAACCTCACCGAAGGACCGCCCGATGGGGCTGCCCGCCCTGGAGGCTGCGCGGCGCGCAGGCCCTGGCGGACAGCCCCTGAGCCGACCGAAGGGTCCGCCGCCCCAGGCGAAGGGTCCGCGCTCCCCGTCGGGCGTGGACGTTGGCGCTCATCGTTCCTGGCACGGCCCCCCGCGCCCCGCTTGTGCCTGGGCTTGCTGCTGGTGGCCACCCCGCTGGTGACCTTCCAGGCTGGGGCCGCGGTCGTGCCGGAGTTGAACCAGGACGCGACGCCCTACAACTTCGGCTCCCAGCGCGGGGTGCCCATCTCCACGGTCTTGAACGTGCCGCCCGGCTCCAGCGGCCTGGGCCCGACTCTGAGCCAACAGTTGGAGATTGGCGAAACGACCGACCCGCCGCAGGCCGGTCAATTCCAGAGCCTGGTGTCGTTTGGCGCGGTGGCGATTCCGCCGGTGGAGCAGCGGGAGAATTTGAACCCGTCCGCCAGCTTTGTGGCCAACGCGGTGGCGACCGGTCTCCCGCTTGGCATGCACAACGGCGCGGTCACGGTGGTGATGAGTTCCGCGCGCGTCGGCGCTCCCTTTGTGGCCCAGCGGGTCACGATCCTCTTCGGCTCGGTCATTGACCCGCCCAGCACCGACGTAGACACGAACTTGCTCAGCGGGGTCGTTCCCCAGGCCTATTGGTTGCCGGAACCGTTCACGACCAACGGCCATGCCACGGCCTCTTACTATTACAGCCCGCATGCCCGGCAGGTCTTCGCCGTCCAGGCCGGGCCGCTCTCCGTCACCTGGAAGAAGGCCGTCCCCTCCAGTTCGGTGCCGGCGGACTTCGGCGCGAACCCCGCGCGCTATTCGCTGGAGAACGGCAATTATTACACCCTGTTCACCACCCGGCACATCGTCTCGGGCAGCCCGGTCAAGAAACCGCAGAAGCTCTATTGGACCGAAGGCGTGTTCACCCCGACGGGCAAGCCGGTGACGGTTCCCGCCGCCCGGGTGGGCGCCGTGCAGGTGGTTTACAACAACAACTTCCCGGCGCGCGTCGCCCACGAGTATCGCGCCCTAGGCCAGTCCTCGCCGGTTCCGCCCGGCACCCCCGTCTTCGAGGAAACGCGCACGCTGTGGTACGACCAGCTCACCGGCCAGATCAAGGCCTACAACCAGGAGGGCCGGGTCTTCATGGAGTTGCTCGGCGACTCCCGGCCCGATGGGGTGACCCGCTCCTTCCTGGGCTTCGAGATCGTCGATGTCATCCGCCAGCCCAACCCGGCGGACGTCGTGATCAACCTGGGCGAACCATTGACGCCCTTTGCCAATCCGGCGTTGGGTGACGCGGGCCTCATTCCCAGCCCGCTGGCCGCGTCGGCCGAGGGCGGCTTCGTCCTCAGCCTGCTCCAGGAGGGCAGCACGCGCCCGACGCTCTACGCGACGCGCGCGACCGCCAACCTCAACGACCTGAACGTGCATTGGCTGGTGGAGGGCCAGCAGGGGCTGCTCTGGCCGGACCTCCTCGTCCGCTACGCGCTGGTCTGGCCGACCTCGCCGGCCGCCTACAGCCACTACGTGCGCCCCTTGGTTGGCAGCGAGCAGGAAGCCCAGACCACCGCCATCGCCTTGCCGCAACTCAATCAGCCCACCCTCGATTACCAAGACCCCCTCGATCAGCCGCGCGGCAAGCTCACCCCGCAATCGGCCTATTACTCCTACTTGACTCCAGCCTACCCGGCCCACCGCGCCCTCCTGCGCTACACCTCCGGGGACGACGTGTTCTTCGAACGGGTGTTCTCCTGGCTCGACCAGAGCCTGGTCACCACCAACTTTGCGGGCTCCGTCGCCACCAACCTCAGCCATTGGAACCCCGCCACCCTCGGCTTCAACGCCGCACCCGCCGGGACCGTCCCGCGGGTGATCGAGCAGACGGTCACGGTGGGCGATCGCCTCGCCCCGCCGAGCGGCGAATTAGGTTCCGACGCCGCGGACGGCTACTGGGCCGGTCACATCGTGGCCGGGAGCGGGCATTCCTATGATCCGACCGCGTATCTCGATCCGTTGCGCGCGGGGTTTGCGGCGGCCTCCGCCGGGGCGATCATCCCCGTCAATGCCATTCCGGGAACGAACCGCCTGGAGGTGCTCTGGTTCCGTCGGAACAGGGCGGAGGCCAGCTTGGGGTTCGCGCCCACCTATTGGCCGACCGTGGTTGGCCTCTACACCCTGCAATGGCCGGGCGACGCGCCGGAAATCGTCCTGGCCAGCAACGCGGGCAGCGGGCCTTTGGACAGTGCGCAGGCCCAGGGCCAGGTCTATTACCAAAACGACCCGGCACAACCGGGCTACAACCCCAACGAAGAACATGCCCTGATGCTCGGAGGCCAGATCTATGCCTTGCGCGACGATCTCAACCAGGTCGCGCCACCGGCCTACTCGTCCGAACCGTTCGTCCTGCTGCGCTACACGGAGCCCGACGGACGGCCGGCCATGCGCGCGTTCAAGGTGCGACGCGAAGCGCCGGAACGCGGCATCGTCTTCGACTACATCGCCGAAGCCGGCCACATCCTCCAGGCGCCCATGCCCCTGCCGTTGCTCGCCCTGCCGGTGGCGGGTTCCGGGGCCTTGCAGGCCAGCTTCAACACCGCCACCGGGAATGACCCGCCCCGCGGTTGGATCGAGGGCTCGGATGCGAATGGTCCCGCCGGCCATTACCGACGGTTCACCTTCGAAGATCGCAAGAACAACATCTGGGTCTACCGCGGGCTGCACCAGGAACCGGCGCTGGCGGCCGGCGCGTATGAGCCCGCCACCGAGACTTTCCACTCCAGCCTGACCGCCACCGCCGTCCTCGGCCAACCGTTCACCTTCGTCCTGCACACCTCCCAGCGGTCGAGCGCCTTGCAGTGGTCCGCCTCCACGCCCTTGCCGTCCTGGTTGGGCCTCATCACCACGGTCGTCTACACCAACGACTTCGGCGCGCGGACGACGAACGGCCACGCCCTCGCTCTGGCCGGCACGCCCCCCGACGAGACGCCGCTCGGGACCAGCGACCTGACTCTGGTGGTGAGCAACCGCGTGAGCGGAGCGACGGTCACCAATGCGCTGGCCCTGACGGTGATGGCCGGCGGCCCGGTCGTGACGCAGGGCCCGCTGGCGTTGACGTCCACCAATCGCTTCGCGCGCGCCCACGTGACCTACGTCGATCGGCCGCCCTTCCTCGCCCAATCGCCCGGCGAGAGCAACAGCTTCACCATGCGGTTCTACTACCCGACGCAACCCGGCTTCGCCTGGCCCGGCCGCACCCATCCGCCGGCGGTCGGAGCCATCGTCCCCTACCTGCGCCCCACGGCGGAAGACGGGAGTTACCTGGGCGAAGGCAGCGCTCCCACGGACGCCTCCCTGGACATTGTCTATCGCCCGGTCTGGCCGGACCGCGACCCGGTGGATCCCACGAAACCGCTGCCGCGCCTGGACCTCGGAGCCACGGCCACCGGCCCGGCCAACGGAAGGCCCGCCATCCGAGGCCAAAGCAGCCTCCGCATCCTCTATCAGCAGTCCATCGCCACCGCCGCCGCCGGGACGTTCTCCGCGAACCTGACCTCCCAAGCCAGCGTGGTGTTGTATGACCCGACCGCGGCGAAGACCCTCGCCCCGGTGACCTTGCCCAGCGGGGTTCGGCGCGAGAGCTACCAGGGACGGCTCTACTTTCCGGCCCTGCCGCCCCACCTGGCGGGGCGATTGTTCCTCACCGCAGACGGGATCCTGACCTTGGAAGGCCGTTTCCAGGACGAACCGGCCGGCTCGCCTTACCTCCAACTCAACGTGCTCCGCGGACCCGACCTCGCTGCCGTCTACGGCCTTTGCCCGACCAACGACCCGGGCTACGCCACCTGGACCAACGCCGTCAGCCGGCTTTCTGCCACCCAGCTCACCTACCGCGAGACCCCGCCCGGCTCCGGCCAGTTCGCCCCGGACCCCGCCGCCTCGCTCACCCTCGACGCGGCGCAGGTGATCGAAGTGTCCAGCGACAACACCGCGGTGGATTCCTACGCGCTCAGCGCGGTGGGGCCGGGGACCGGTTACGTGACGCTCGTGGCCGGCAACGGACGGGCTTTCACCGCAGCCGACGAGCCTGTCACCCTGTATGTCATCCGGGTCGGCCCTCGCTTCGAGAGCGGTCAACTGAAAGTCCTCCCGGCGGAGAACCCCCTCAGCGAGTTGGTCAGCTTCCAGCACACTCCGGATTTGGCCGGGCGCGGCGGGGACTACGAGTATCAGTGGATGATCGCCCCGCCGGTGCAGGGGTCGCCCCTGGCGGTGACGAACGAAACCGACGGCACCGCCGGGATGCTCACGTTGGGTTGGCAACCGCTGGCCGGCGGTACAAACCTGCCGACCTTCGTCCTGGGCGGCAGCGGTGTCCAAGTGTTGTCGGACAACTACCTCACGCTCCGTTACCGCCCCCTCCAGCCCAGCCATCCGCGCTTCCAGGAATGGTCGGGCTGGACCACCCCCGCCCTGGCCGAGGGCTGGATCAAACGCGTCCTCGCGGGAATCAACCCGTTCAACCAGCGCACGCGAGACCTCTTCAGCCAGGCCGTCAACACCGACGCGAACATCCTGACCCAGGCCGGCCACCGGTGGGAGGGGGAGGTCGCCTTGAACGGGACCACGATCAACGACTACGGGCTGATCGAGATCTACGAAACCCTGTTGCGACGCGGCCAAAGCTTGAGCGTGAACGCGGCGCCGCCCATCAACTACGGCCCGGCCAACGACGCGTTGCTGCTGGCCGCGGGTTACCTGAGCGACCTTTACCTGCTGCTGGGCGACGAAGCCCGGGCCGACGCGGCCAATCCGACCATCGGCATCGGGACCAAGGACCGGACCTACGGCGACATCGCCACGGCGCTGTTCGCGTTCAAAGGCCAGGTGCCCTCCCTCCTGGAGGAGGAACTCGCGCTGCTGCGGGGCCGCGATGATGTCCGGCAGCCGTCGGTGTCCACGCCGCCCTACTACAACCGCATGGTCTGGAACTACACCCGGGGCATCAACGCGGGCGAGGTCATCTACGCGCTCAACTACAACATCCTGGACCAGGACGCGGATGGGGTCGTGGACGCCGCGGACGCGGCCCGCCTGTTTCCGCAAGGGCATGGCGATGCCTACGGCCATTACCTCACCGCCCTGACCGGCTTTTACACGCTCCTGGTGAATCCCAACTTCGATTGGGTTCCGAGCACGGAAGCCGTCAACGTGCTGGGGGTGCCCGTGCAGGTGGGTTACCAGCACGAACGGAAATTCGCGGCCGCCGCCGCCGCGGTGGCCAGGACCGGCCAGCAGGCGGCGGCCCTGACCTGGCGCCTGGATTTCGAGGGGCAGCCGGCTGGCGGCTGGGAACACCTCTCCCGCACGAACGCCCAGGCCCCCTCCGGCCGAACGAAGTTCTGGGGCGTGGATCATTGGGCCGTTCGCACCGGCCAAGGCGCTTACCTCCACTGGCTGGTCGGGAACGCCATCCTGCCCGCCGTGGACCAGGACCCGTCCCACACGGGCATTCAGAAGATTGACCGGACCACCGTGCTGGAGTTGCAGGAGCTGGTGTCGGCGGCGGAGGACCTGCAATCCACCCTCGACCAGGCGGAGGCGCGCGCCACCCCGGTCGGGCTGTCCCTGACCGCCGTGCCCTTCGATCTCAATCCCAACGACGTGGTGGGCGGCGAGCACGGGACCCACTTCGAGCAGATCTTCCAGCGCGCCAAGTCCGCCCTCCACAACGCGGTGGCGGCGTTCGATGACGCCAAGGACGTGACGCGGCTGATGCGATCGGAGCAGGACTCCTTGAGCGATTTCGCGGACGCCGTTGCGCGGCAGGAACTGGCTTACACCAACCTGCTGGTCGAGATCTACGGGCGCCCGTATCCCGATGACGTGGGCCCAGGCAAGACTTACGTGCAGGGCTACGCCGGGCCGGATCTCGTTCACTATGCCTACCTCGATGCCCCGGATCTGAGCGCGACGGCCCGGGGTGCGGGCGTGTCCTGGCTGGCCCACGACCAACCGCGCGACTTCGCGGTTTCGCTCCAGCGGTTTCCCGGCTGGTGGACTCACAGCAACTCCGGCTCGATCAACGACATCCTGGCCGGCACCAACCGGGCCGAGATCCTCTTCCACTACGAAGGCAACCAACTGGCCAAGCCTTCCACGTGGAAATCCGCGCGACCGGTCCCGGGCAAACTGCAGGTCGCCGGCGCGGAAATCATGCGGAGGCAACAGGAGCTCCTGGAAGCGATCGCGGCTTCCCAGCGGGCCAAGACCGAACTGGACGCCAGCCTGGTGAACGCGCTCCACCGGATCTGGGCGGCCTCGTCCCGCCTCGCCCGCTTGGCCGCTATCAATGACGCCCTCGTGGCCATCAAGATCTCCGAGTATGTCTACCGTGTGGTCCACCTGGCGACGGAAGCCGCCAAGGGCTTCGCCACCTCAACCTATTTCACCGCCATGACCGGCATCCCGGCCAACGCCATCTTCGGCACCGCCACCGGCGGCGACGTCTTTGGACCCGGCCCGCGCGTGGCCGCCACCACCACCTATGGCACGTGGCTCTTCGTGGCCAACAGCATCGACCGGGCAGCCCAACTCCAGGCCATGACGGTGCGATTCTCCGAAGAGGCCATCATCAAACAACTGGAGCAAAGCCAGAGCGCCGCCGATGCCAGCCAGGAGATGAACGAGGCCGTCTACGGCGTGCAATCCTATATCTCCAGCCTCCAGCGGAGCCTCGATGGGATTAACGCCCGGCTGCGCGACCTCGACGAAGCCAAGCGCAACTTCCAAGCCCTCCACGCCAGCGGGGAAAGCCTGCAACTCGAGCGGGAGGCATTCCGCCAACGCGCCGCATCCGTCATCCAGGGCTTCCGCACCCGCGACACCGCGTTCCGCCTGTTCCGGAACGAGAAACTCGAGCGCTATCAGGTGCTGTTCGACCTGGCCGCCCGTTACGCCTTCATGGCGGCGCAGGCCTACGACTACGAAACCGGCCTCCTCGGCACCCCCCAAGGCCGCCGGTTCATCAACCGCATCGTCCAAGCCCGCGCCCTCGGCGTCGTCCGCAATGGCGAACCCCAATTCGCGGGAAGCAACACCGGCGACCCCGGGCTCTCCAGCACGCTGGCCGAAATGTTCGCCGACTGGCAGGTCGTCAAAGGCCGCCTCGGCTTCAACAACCCCGACGCCTACGGCACCACCGTGTCGATGCGCACCGAGAACTACCGGATCCTCCCGGGGACCGACGGTGACCCCAACTGGACGGACGTCCTCCAGCGCGGCCGCCTGGACGACATCCTGACCGATGCGGATGTGCGCCGGTTCTGCCTGCAGATCGACCAGGGTGACGGTCTGCCGGTGCCCGGGATCGTCCTCACCTTCGGCACCACCGTGGCGGGCGGGCTGAACCTCTTCGGTCAACCGCTGGCGGCCGGCGACCACGCCTACAGCGCAAGTTCCTTTGCGACCAAAGTGTTCGCCGCCGGCGTGGCCCTCGAGGGGTATCGCGGCATGGACGACCCGTCGGCCAACGGCTCGGGCGTGGGCGGCGCCGGGGGCACCTCGCCGCCCGACCCGGACGGCAGCTTCCTCGACCCCCTCGCGCTGGCCGCGACGCCCTATGTCTACCTCATCCCGGTCGGCACCGACTCCATGCGCACCCCACCACTCGGGGATGCCACCGGCGTCCGGACCTGGACCATCGACGACGTGAGTGTCCCGATGCCGTTCAACATCGGGGCCTCGGACTTCTCCTCGCTCCAGCCCTGGCCCTCGGGCCTTTCCCTGAGCGAGCCCCTGTTCAACTTGCGCAAGCACCAGGCCTTCCGCCCGGTCTCCTCCGCCAGTCGCTTCAACTACAACATCTATACCGTGGCCGGCGGGTTGCAGCGGTCACCCTACACCAGCAACCGGCTCATCGGCCGCTCGGTTTGGAACAGCCAGTGGAAACTGGTCATCCCCGGTCACACCCTCCTGCATGATCCGCAAGAAGGCCTCGAACGCTTCATCGCCACGGTCAAGGACATCAAGCTGAACTTCGTGACCTATTCGTATTCCGGGAACTGACCAGGCCCTCCCACGCACCCACCCTGTGATTCCCCAGCCGCCTATGATCCTCCCCTCGCCCAGGACCCGCCGCGCCGCCGGGTGTGCCCTCGCCACCCTCCTGCTGAGCCCCTTCGCCCAGGCCTTTCCCCCCGCCCCCCATCATCTCATCTATGGCCTGGTCCGCGACGAGATGGGGAATCCCCTGGCCGGCGGGAGTGCGGAGATCGTGTTTGAAGCTGCCTCCGGCACACGCCTCACGACGCGCGTGGCGTCCCGCGAACAACCGGGGCAGAACTACGAACTCCCAGTCCCGATGGATTCCGGCATCGCCAGCGACCTCTACATGGCCACCGCCCTGCGACCCACAGTTCCCTTCAAGATGCGCGTGCGCATCGGCGACGTGGTCTACCTTCCTCTCGAAATGTCGGGCGATTACGCCGCCCTCGGCCAGCCCGGCCAGAAGACCCGGCTGAACCTCACGCTCGGGGTGGATGCGGATGGAGACGGTTTGCCCGACGCCTGGGAACGGGCCGTCCTCGCCGGGCTGGGCGGAAACCTCACCTTGGCCGACATCCGCGCGGACGCGGACGCGGACGGCGACGGCATGAGCAACGAGGCCGAATACCTGGCCGGCACCTACGCCTTCGACCCCCAGGACGGTTACTCGCTGAAGATCAAACAGGCGCACGGCGCGTCCGCCGTCCTCGAGTTCCTGGCCGTGCGCGGGCGCACCTACACCATCCACGCCTCCCCGGACCTCCGCGGGTGGACGCCGGTGCCCTTCCGGCTGACCGCCCACGGTCCCAACGGCCCCCACGCGCCGAGCTATCACGCGCCGGATGTCCGGGTCGTGGAGGTGGAGACCGCGCCCGCCGAAGGAACGGAACCGGCGCGCTTCTTCAAGCTCATCATCGAATAGCATGGGCTGTCCCCCTCCCGCTTCCGCGCTGCTGCTCCTGGCCCTGCTGGCCCCGTTCCCGTGGCCGCGGGCGCTGGCGGCCGACCCGAGCAACACGCTGACCTATCAAGGCCGACTAAGCTCTGGTGGCGCCCCCGGACAGGGGGCGTTCGATTTCCAGTTCACGCTTTGGGATGCCGAAGAGCACGGCGACGTAGTGGCGGGTCCTCTCTCCCTCGATTCCATCACGGTCAGCAACGGCCTCTTCACCACCATCCTGGACTTTGGCCACACCGCGTTCAACGGAGCCGCCCGCTGGATGGAAGTCCGCGTGCGGCCGGCCGGCCAGGCAGCCCCCCACACCCTGCTCACCCCGCGTCAGCCGGTGGGCGCCGTCCCCTACGCGCTCTATGCCTTGTCCCCGGAAGGCCCGCCGGGGCCCCCAGGCCCGCCCGGCCCCCCCGGGCCCGACAGCGCCACCAATGCCAGCCTGATCGTCACGGGCACGTTGCCGGACGCCCGACTCAGCGCCAACATCGCGCGGCAAACCGACCTCGTCGCCTTGAACGAAAGCCTCCTCACCCGCCTGGCCGAGTCCAACGCCGTCCTCATGGCCCAATTACTCAGCGTCTCCAATTACGCGCGCAGCCTCGTCCCCCCGGGTGTGGGCGCGGTCTCCGCCCAACTCCACGACACGGCCTTGATCGCGCAGGGACTTCGCCTCACCGCCAGCTTCCCCGCCCCCGCGTGGATCCCGGGGCCCGCGGAGCGCCAACCAACCGCCCGCTTCGGTCCCTCCACGGTCTGGACGGGACAAGACCTGATGATCTGGGGCGGCCGGGTCGGCCCGGGGTCTTTCCTGGCCTCGGGCGGAAGCTACCAGCCCGCCACGGATCGATGGACCTCCATCTCCACGTTGGGGGCACCCACCGCCCGGATCGGGCATACGGCGATCTGGACCGGCCAGGAAATGATCGTCTGGGGCGGGTTCGCGTCGGCCGGCTTCCTGGGCACCGGCGGCCGCTACCAGTCGGCGTTGCAGCAGTGGAATCCGTTGTCAAACACCATGGCTCCCAGCGGACGGATCGGCCACCTCGCGATGTGGAATGGCAGCCGGATGATCGTCTGGGGCGGACGCAACCGCGACGGGTTGCTCGAGGATGGTGCGCTCTACAATCCCTCGACCGACGGTTGGTCCGCCCTGGCCGTGGCGAATCCGCCGGCGGCGCGCCAGGGAGCCACCGCCGTTTGGACCGGTTCCCGGCTGCTCGTCTGGGGCGGCGAAGGCGCGTCCGGCGCGCTCAACACGGGCGCGCAGCTCCTGTTCGGCGGAGCAGGCGAACCCACGGCCTGGCAGGCCATGTCCACCGCCCAGGCCCCTTCCGCGCGCAGCGGCCATACCGCGGTCTGGACCGGAAGCCGATTCGTCGTCTGGGGCGGCCAGGACGGCTCCGTCCTCCACGAGGACGGCGGCAGTTACGACCCGGTCACGGACACTTGGACCGCCCTCCCGCAGACCGGCGCCCCGGCGGCCCGGTCGGACCACGTGGCCGTGTGGACCGGGAGCGAGATGGTGGTTTGGAGTGGGCTGGGCGTGAACGGCGAACTGGCTGCCGGAGGAGCGTTCGATCCCACCGCCAACACGTGGCGACCGTTGGTGAACGGCGGCGCCCCGGTCGCACGCAGCCAAGCCGGCGCGGCATGGTCCGGCACCGAGTTGCTCGTCTTCGGCGGCCAGGCCGGCGGCGCCCCGCTCGCGTCGCTGCAACGAGTCAATCCCCAGCCCGCCTGGCATCTCTACCGCAAGCCGTGAGCCGCGCGGCCTCCCATGCACCACGGCGAATCGTTGCCCCCTGGGTCGCGGTGATCAGCCTCCTCCTGGCTGGCCAGGCCGCCGCCCAAAGCCTGTCGATCGATCAGCAAAACCTCTCCCTGTCCAGCCACACGCTGGGCGGAGGAGGCTATTCCCTGACCGGCCAGATCGGACTGCCCGCCCAGGGAGTCATGAGTTCCGGCCCTGAGTTCTCCCTCCAAGGCGCCTGGTCGGCCCTGTCCCCGATGCTCGGAGGGTGGGCCCTGACTTCAGTGAACCATCCCCCTGCCCCGGGTGCATGGACGCTGCAGGCCCAGCCTGGACGCCTGCTCAAGGTCTATCTGCCCAGGCTTCTGAGCCTGGCCCGCGACGAGGATGGAGACGTGCTCCGGGTGTCGGCCTTCGCGCGGTTCAGCGCCAACGGAGCGTCCGTGGACCGGCAAGGGTCCTGGCTGATCTACGATCCGGCGGGGCAACACACGTTGCCCGACACAGTGACCTACGAGGTGACCGACGAGCGCGCGTCCGTGTCCGGGATCCTCACCATCGTGGCGGCGCCAGGCAGCGAAGGCCCGACTCCAAACCAGTTGAGCCTGCGCTTGGCAGGCGAGGACGCGGTGGTGGAATTCGCCGGCATCCCCCACCGCACGTACCGCATCCAAACCACCTCCGAGCTGGGCACCGCGTGGCAGGAGGTGGGCACCGCCACCGCCGACCAGTTCGGCCGGTTCACCTATGTCGAAGCGGGAGGGGCCCATGCTCCCTCCCGCTATTACCGCACCCAAACGCCTTGAACCCCCCACCCTCCAGGCCGACCCGTCCTGCCCGCGCGGCGAACGGCCTCGCCGACAAGCTGCGCCCCGGGGCCTCCTTCCCACGCCCCCACCTCCGCGACCACGCCAGGCCCGCCGCGTCCCCCCGTCCCTGGCTCGGCGCTGTCCTGGGTTCGATCCTGGCCGCCACCACCTCCCTCGAAGCCCAGATGACCATCTCCTTCTCCAATTCGACCGAGGCGGTCATTCCGGACGACAACGCCAACGGAACGTCCAGCACCCTCTCAGTGGTGGGGCCAGCGAAACCGATCGGCTTGGTGGAGGTGGACTTGCGGGTGGAATCCGTCGACCCCGACAACCCGGCTTACAATGGGGACCTGTACATTTACCTGGCCCACACCGATAACAGCCGCCGCCGCCACCTCGCCGTCCTGCTCAACCGCCCGGGGAAAACCTCGAACAACACCCTCGGCTATGGCGACAGCTCCTTCCAGGTCACGTTCCGTGACAACGCCAGCCAGGGCGACATCCACGGCTATCGCACCACGCTCTTCGGGAATGACGAGACGCCGATTCCGTTCCCTGGCCGGCTCACCGGGACCTGGAGCCCCGACGGCCGGGAAACCGACCCGGAGTCGGTGCTCCCGTCCGATGCCCGGACGGCGTTGCTGTCCGGCTTCCAGGGCCACGATCCGAACGGGGCTTGGACGCTCTACCTGGCGGACCTTTCCGGTGGCGGCGAGGCAAAACTGGTTTCGTGGAGCCTTACGCTGGTCCTGGTGCCGGAACCATCCTGGTCCTTGTTCGTGGCTGCGGCCGCGCTGCTGGGTTGGACCAGCGTCCGCCGCCGGACGCCCACCTCCACCCCGGCCCCCCTCCGCCGGGACGAAACCCCGGCCCGCCGATGAAAGCGCTTCCGCTCCGTTGGCTCCTCGCCGGCGCGCTGGTTTTGTTGGCCGGGACAACCCTCTTCCTGGCCCGACCCCGTCCGTCGTCGTCGCCGCCGCCGCCCGAAATCCCGCGGGCAGGGCTGATCCTCAAGGAGGGTCGCCTCTTCCAGGAGGGGGCCCCGGGACCATTCACCGGGTGGATGCGCGAAACCAACGCGTCCGGCGGCTTGCTTTCCCGCTCCTCGATCTCCAACGGCGTGCTCGAGGGCGTGTCTGAAGGCTACCACACCAACGGTCAACTCCAGGTCGTGGAGCATTTCCGCGCCGGCGTCTCCCACGGCCCCCGCACGAAGTGGCATGCCAACGGCACGAAAGCGTCCGTCGCCCAGGTCATCGACGGCAAACTGGACGGGTGGTTCATCCGCTGGGCGGAGGACGGTTCCCTGGCCGAGGAGATGCCTATGAAGGGCGGCAACGTCCATGGAGTCTCGCGATCGTATTACCCCAGCGGATGCCTCAAGGGCGAGGCGCGCCTCCGTAACGGCACCCTCGTGGAACAGCAGTTCTGGCCCGATGGGGAACGTCGGCTTCGCCCGCTGACGGCCACCGGGCCCTGAACAAGTCCGGCCGGGCGGACAGACGGGGGGGGCCGGGGGGGGGGGGGGGGGGGGGGGGGGGGGGGGGGGGGGGGGGGGG
>CAZVRY010000141.1:0-17480 GCA_964629545.1 uncultured Verrucomicrobiota bacterium
GCGGGCGGATCGAGCTGCCGGCGGTGACGACGTTGAGCAACGGGTGGTTTCAGGTCTACGCCGAGGGGACGGGGGCGGCCGTTGACCTGTCTGGGATGACGGAGCTGAGCGTGCATTCTGGGCGGGAAGTGCACGTCATGGCAAAGAGCGGGGGTGCGATCGACTTGGGAGGCGTCCAGAGCGTCTCCGGTGGCCGCTGTGTGATCGTCGCGGATGGTGCGGGCAGCATCATTGATCTTTCGAGCCTCTCGGCGTTCTCCACGCCATCAGGGGAATCGGAACTCACGGCGAAGAACGGCGGGACGATCCGATTGTCGGCGAACGTGTTTCTCCTGGCGAATGTGGCGGTCCGGATCGAGGGTCATCCGGTCCTGCCGCCGGTGGTGTCGCCGGGGCCTGCGGTGTCGCTCTATGGCCGGTCCTGGCGCAGTTACCGCGTGGAGAGCCGGGACCTGCGGCATGCGGCAAGCGATTGGGCACTGTTCAAGCGCGTGCCGCTGACGAACGACCTCCAGGTTATCAGCGGTCCGCCGAGCGCATGGGCGGCGTTCCGGGTGGAGGAGTTTGTAGCGGATCCGGCGATTCTGGATACCCGGCACTGGGGAGGCGGGGTGGTGGACGTGGTGCTCTACGGCACGCCCTCGAAGGGTTACGCGGTGCGCTCTACGAGTGAGGTGCAAGCCCCATGGGATGCCTGGGCTGGATGGGGTGCGACCGGCCCCATGACCAACTCGTTCCGCATCTTCCCGTCCTTTGTCCCGGCCACGGGGTATGAGTGCTTCCGGGCTTGGGAACAGTGAGCGAAAACGGGCCGCGCGGGGAACGCGGCCCCGGGCTTGATGGCTGGCAGACTGGCCTGAAGGGGAAGGGGATTCCGGCGAGGTTGCTGCCGCCGCCGACGCATCCGATGATGACGTCAGGTCCTTCGCCGGCGAGGGCCATCAGGACGACGACGGGAATTCCGACGGGCTCGTTACCGGACCGCGCAGCTTCCCACCAGGTGCGGGCGGCCCCGTGGCTCGCTGCGATACTGTCGTGGGCGGGAAGCCGTGCATCCGCGGCCTGGAGGCTTGAGGAGCAGGAGGTTGCCGTCAGCGGCACGTGAAGGTGCTGGTGGACAGGAACCTTAGGCGTATCCATGCAGGGAAACCGGCCGCGGAGCCACCCACGCGTCATGTCAGGATTCTGCGGTCCGCCGCGTTCTGATTCCCGTAACGCATGAAGAAACTGCTTATGAGTCTGCTGGTCGTGATCCTGCTCGCGCTCGGCGGGTATGGGGTCTGGCAGAAGAGGTCGGGTGCGGTCGAACCGGGGAGGCCCAAATCGACCGCCGTCGCCGCTGCCCCCGCCCGCCCCGCCACCGCCGCAGTCGCGGCCCGGGAAATCAAGTTCGCCATCACCGCGGCCGGCGAAATCGGGCCGCTCGACAGCGTCTCGGTCCGACCCGAGGTCGGCGGCTTGATTGCGAAGCTCACCCTGGATATTGGCGACAAGGTCCGGAAGGGCGATGTCCTGTTCGAGTTGGATGACCAGGACCTGCAGACCGAGAAGGCTTCGCGCCAGACGGAGATCGCGGGCGCCAAACTGGCCGTGCAGACCCAAACGCTGCTCCTGGAGAAGTCGAAACTGAACTTCCAGCGCGTCCAGGAGCTGTTTGGGGACAAGCTCGTGGCTCAGGAAGTGTTCGACAACGCGCGGCTCGACTACGAATTGCAGCAGAACAGCCTGGACATCGCTCGGAACCGGCTCGAAAACGCCCAGACGGGTCTCCAAACGGTCGAGGACAAACTCCTGAAGACGGTCATCAAGGCGCCCTTCGACGGCACGATCCTGGCGCGCCTGATTTCCGTGGGTCAGGCCGTCTCGGGAGCCAGCGGTTACAACAGCGGCACCGAGGTGTTCATCGTGGCCAATCTCGCGGACATGATCATCACGGCCCACATCAACCAGTCGGATGTCACCCACGTCAAGGTCGGCCAGGCGGTGACGGTGGACATCGAGGCGGTGTCCGGCCTCAGCCTGACGGGGCACGTGGATCGCATCGCCCCGCTGGCGACCATCAAGACCGGTGTCAAAGGGTTTTCCACCCGCATTCGATTGAAGAACGCGGAAGACAGGGTTCGCCCCGGCATGACGGCGAATCTGACCATCCCCTTGATCTCCGCCTCCAACGTCCTGGCGGTGCCGCTGGCAGCAGTGTTCAACGACAAAGGGGAGCGCTTTGTGTACGTGAAGCGAGGCGAGGATACTTTCGAGCGGCAGCCGGTCCAGGTCGGTGTGGCGGACTATGACTATGCCGAGGTCACGAAAGGCTTGAAGGCTGGGGACGTCGTGGCGCTGGTCCCGCCGGCGAAAGTCGTCCAACCCGATTTGCAGAAGCCGGCAGGGAAGGACGGCCCTGGGGCAGGGAAGGGACCCGCGGAGACCGTGGCTGCCAAGAGATCCTCCGCAGCCACACCCTCGACGTCTTCCACTTCCAAGTAGACGCGAGCCAGGTCGATCACCTGCTCGCAGGAACGGACCGGCGCAGAGGCGACCACATGGCGAAGCTAAACGGCCCATCCGGAGACGCCACATGAACTTGCGCAACATCCTCAGCATCGGATTGAAGGAAATCTGGGCGAACAAGTTTCGCTCCGCGCTCACCATGCTCGGCATCATCCTGGGCGTCGGCAGCCTCGTCGCTCAATCCGCACTGGTCAAGGGGATGGAAAACGGCATGAAGGAAGCCTTCATCGCCATCGGGGGATTGGAACGGGTCAGCATCGGCGCGCAACCCATCCCTGCCTGGCAGCGCCACCGTGCCGACCAATCCGTGGGCAACACCTTGAAGGACGTCCACGCCCTGCAACGCAGCGCGCCGCTCATCAAATGGGTCACGCCGGAAATGAACAGCCTCAGCCCGGTGACCATGACCCGGGGCGACAAGGCTTACAACCCATGGTACTTCACGGGCACCTGGGCCAGCACCCTGGATATCTGGCAGTTCGTCGTGGCCCACGGGCGCATGATCCATGATGTGGACGACCGCGAGGCCCGGAACGTCTGCGTGATCGGCACCGCCGTGCGGGACGCGCTCTTCGGTGCACCGGAAGAAACGGGTCGCGAAATCAACCCGGTCGGCGAGTTTATCAACATCAACAACCAGCGCTTCCGCATCATCGGCATGTATGCCCACAACGAGAGCGAGTTGGACCGCAAGGCGCGGGAACTGGCCCCGAACCAAGGCTCTGAGCCAGCCACGGGCGGTCCCGAGCGCCGGCGCGGCGGAGGCAGCGGGCGCAGTCGCAGCTCCGCCGGCATCGTCTTCGAGTCGAAGAACAACTCGGTCCATATTCCGCTGAACACCATGAAGCTCCGGTTCCGGGCCAATGCGTCCGCGACCGGCACGCCCGAGGAGCGGCTGGCCAGCATCTCGTTCAAGGTGGTGGACTTCGAGCAAATGGACGCGGCTCTGCAGCAGGTGAAGAACGTGATGATGCACACTCACAAGGGCATCGAGGATTTCACGTTCAACACCCAGGAGAACTGGTCGCAGAACATCACCAACGCCATCCGCAACGCGCGGCTCAGCGGCGGCATCATTGCCGCCATCAGCCTGCTGGTCGGCGGGGTGGGCATCATGAACATCATGCTCGCCAGCATCACCGAACGCATCCGGGAGATCGGCATCCGCAAGGCCATTGGCGCCACCTTCTTCGGCGTCTTCATCCAGGTGCTGGCCGAGAGCGTGGTCATCGCCGCCCTCGGCGGCCTGGCCGGACTGCTCGCGTCCCGGGGTCTGGTTCACATCCTCTCACTCCTTTCCCCTACCGACTTCACGCCGGTGATCACGGCGCAGGCCATGGTGCTGGCCTTCAGCTTCAGCGTCGGCGTCGGTATCCTCGCCGGGGTCTTTCCCGGGTTCAAAGCCGCCCGCTTGAGCCCGATCGAGGCCTTGCGGTATGAATGACACGCCAACCATGATGCAGTCCCCCCTCACGACTTGAATGAACCTGAGCGAACCAGAAATCCTCCAGGCCCTGATGAAGTGGCGGACCCGATTGTCCGCCGCCGCCTGGGTGGTGGTGCGGGACACGCACGCCGCGGAGGACATTTTTCAGAATGTCGCGCTTAAGGCGATGACTCGGGTGGTGAAGTTCGAGTCCGAAGCAGCCCTGCTCTCCTGGGCGTTCATCACGGCCCGGCGCGAGGGGATCGACTGGTTACGCCGCCACCGGCGCGAAGCGCTGGGGTTGGCCGAAGACATCCTCGGACGGCTGGAGCAGGAGTGGCAGGCCGCATCGCCCCAGCCTTCCGGCGCCAGGATGGACGCGCTGCGTGAATGCCTGGCCGCGGCGCCTCAGTCCGCCCGGCAACTGCTCCGACTCCGCTACTTCGAGGGCTACTCCTGCGAGGAAGTGGCGGGCCATCTTGGGATCGGATTGAACGCGATCTACAAACGGATCTCCCGGCTGCACGAGAGCCTCCGGCAGTGCATCGAGGGGAAACTTAGCCCTGGCGGGGAGACACCGTGAAAGGAACGCCGTGACCCTCAACGAACCGGATCGCGAGTTGTTGTTGCGCTTCCTCGACCAGGCCGTCTCCGAGGCCGAACGCCAGGAGGTGGATGACCTGCTGCGCGCCAACCCGGCCGCGCGCGCGTTTCTCCGCGAGATCGCTGAACACTCGGTGATGATGGCAGACCTGGAACGGACAGCGCTCGCCACCCAGCCCGAACTGGAACCGCGTTCCGTCCGGCCCCGCCCGCAGCGGCGGACGCGATTCCCGATTCCTCTCCGTCTTTGGCAATGGAGCCTGGCCACGGCCGCGGCCCTGCTGCTCGTGGGCGCGACCGTTCAGTTGTTCGCGGTCCGCGCATCCTGGATTGGAAAAATCGCCTGGGTCACGGGCTCCAGCCAGGTCTTTGCCGCCCGCGGCCGGATCGAACACACCTTGCCGATGGGGATGCGGTTGAGCCCGGGCGACACGCTGGAAACCCGCTCCGGCGATGCGCTGGTCGGCCTGGAATTGAAGGACAACTCCAGCCTCGTGCTCGTGGGGCAGTCCGTCCTGAGAATCCTGGCCGCCGACACGGAAGGCGTGCGCTTCGAACTGGGGACGGGCCAGGTCTGGGTCTCCCCGCCGGATCGTCCGACGTCCGCGGGGCTGTCGATCCAGACCCCCACCCTGGTGGCCGAAGCGCGTCATGCCCAGTTCTACCTTCAGACCAGCGACACCGAGACGACGCTGCGGGTCAATCGCGGCACGGCGAAGGTCAAGCAACTTGTTGACGGCAGCACCGTGGACGTGCCGTCCGGACATCAGGTGACCGCGTCCTTGAGCCGTCCGCAACCATTGGTGGTTCGGGCGCGACCGGCTCCAGGGAACTCCTGGACCTGCGACTTGGCCAGCCTGCCGAAATCGGTCTTGGGCCGCTGGGTATCCTCGACCGAAGACCGGGGCGCGCGTCTGGCCGCAGTCCCCTTGCTCTGGCCGCTGCCGGATCAGGAATGTGTCCTGCTCCACGTGGCGGCTCTGTCCGTGTTGGCCAATAGTGAGCGCCCCGCCCTGCTGGAAGGAGGCGCCCGGCTGGTCTTCCGAGGCCGAACGACGCAAGCCCAGACCGTGCGCTTCGGAATGGTGACCCAACGACCCCAGGGCATGTTCGCCGGCAAGTTCGAGCTGGACGTCTTCCCCAAGGCGCTGGGCCCCGCGGGCGAGACCTGGGAAGTGTCGTTGCCGGTCGCCGAGTTCCACCCCCTCCAGCCGGAACTGTCCTCTTCCCCGGAGGGGTTGGAACTGACCGACGTCTATGCCCTCACGATCCACGAGGACGCCGGTTTGGAGATCCACCACGTCCGCTTGGTGCCGCGCGCGATGTCGAGTGCACCCTCGCCGTGACACCCACCCGAATGCTGACAGAGCAGATTGTCGCCCCCGGGCCAGAATCGCCGCGCCGGCGATGACATCCTCCAGGCGGGCCGCATCCCCGTGGCGCGGGGATGCGCGGGAGCAAGCGGAAATCGCCTATGGGCGGCGCCGTGTAGTCGAAGCGTGCACCGATCTGCAACCAAGCGCCCAGCGAAAGCCTCTCGCCACCGCCGCCGACTGCCTCGAAGTCAGCGAATGCGCCGTGAATTGGGAAGCCGAAAGACGCTACGGCGTGGAGGGATTCGGGCCGTTCGACGAGTTCTCGTTGCCTCCCCGATCAGAATGTGGCGCGCCAGGAACGGGTGACCCACCCATACGCCAACGCGGCAATGCATTGGAGGCCTCGCTGCGCAGACCGAAGGTGTGTTGGTTCAATCGGCCGGAGGCGCCGGGCTGGCAAAGCCGACGGAGCGCGTGCCATCCACCTCCATCTCCGCCGTCGCCAGCGTCTTGCCCTCTCGCAGTGCTGGGCTACTTCTTCGGCGGCAGCATGACTCGGCTGACCAGGGACGTGGCGATGATGGCCAAACGGGGTCACTTCGGATACGGAATGGATGCAGACCATGGCCGGGTTCGCGGCCATCGGTCATCCGACGCTTCTGGCCTTGCGTTGTGGCGCCAACGGGGACGCGCGGCCGACACACGTTGCGTGGGAACTGCGTCGTGACATCCTCGAGACTTTGGACTGTGACCGCTTGCCCGGGCGTAGTTTGGAGCGATCCTTGCGCGTGCACGTTCGGCCCGGCCTCGCCCTGCGGGCTACGCCGTGGCAGGCTTCGTTCCTCGCTCTGCTCCGAACGAAGGCTGGTGGAGCCGAGGAGATTCGAACTCCTGACCCCCACCAATGCCATGGTCGAGAGCAGGGCCGGTTGTGTTGGGGTTTTAGAGTGCATTCGGGATTGTGCCCGGTCTTGCACAGGCGTTCTGAACCGAATAGGGGCTCAGGGGTGCCGACGGTGGTCAGTGGCAAGAGGCCGGCTGGGCAATAGGCGCTGGTCAATCGCCGTAAGCGACATCACCGGCCTCGCCAAGGAGGTCGGTTGTGGCCTGTGGTTGCAAGGAGGCCGGCGGCGCTTATCGTCCCCGGCACCCGCAAGAGTCGCCATGTTACCAGTTGCTCGAGCGCTCCTACCCTCCGGTGCCCCTTCCGCCAGGCCCGCATGGTCGAGGTGACCGAGGCCGGGAAGGTGATCTACAAGACCGAGCACAACGCCGCCGGGCGCTTTCCCGAGCCCGGGGACGATGAACTGTCGACCGGCCCCTCCCGCACCTTTCAGGTGTTCGATCCTTTGGGTGTCTTGGCGGAAGTGACGCAGCACATCCCCGATCCGGTCGAACCCGATGCTCGCGCCACAGGAATGAGCAAATGCCTGTCCGTCAACCCTCGACGTTCTCCGTCCCGGCGCGAACTCCGGAATCACCTCCACCCTGCCTTCAACGCCTTCGGCCAGAGAACTCTGCACAGGAGTGCCGCCGGCCTGCGGATGTGGGGAATGGATCACGCCGATCTATGGCAGGGTCCTGTCAATGGGGAGCACACCCATTTCGCGGATTGGAAGTCAGTCTGGGTTTGCTCATGGCGAGGAGTAAATCAGCCATACTCCGCCCAGCATGACGAGAATGCCGGAGACGATTTTGACGGCGGCCAGTCCTTTGGACTGTTCGTTCCAGTTGAGGAAGCGTTGGACAATTTCCGTTGAAGTGCCCGCCAGGATGATCACCGAGCAGTGACCGATGCCGTAAGCGAGCAACAGACTGGCCGCATAGAACGGCGCTGTCCCACCCAGTTTGAACGTCACCGCCAGGATTGGGGCCATGTAGGCAAAGGTGCATGGACCGAGCGCGATGCCGAACACCAGTCCCAAGACCAATGCCGCCAGCAACCCCTTGCGCTTCAGGCCCGCCGGTCCAGTTCCGGAGAAGTTCAATGGGATGACGCCAACCAGATGCAAACCCACCACGAAGAAGATGAGGGCAACGAAGTAATTCCCGTACCGTCCAACGTCACCCATCATCCGGCCCGCTGCGGCGGTGACGGCTCCGATGGCCGCGATGGTGATGAGGATGCCAACGGCAAACAGGGTGGAAGTCCAGAAGGCGCGCTTGGCCGTCACCTGATCTTGCTGACTGATGAAACCGACAATGAGAGGGATGCTCGCGAGGTGGCAGGGACTGAGGACAATGCTCAGAATGCCCCACACCGCCGCCGCTCCGAGGGCGACGGCCGGCGCGCCTTCGACGGCGTGGCTGAGGTTGGTGAAGAGATGCTCCATTCCGTCTGGTTCACGCACCTTTCGCCGCCAGCGCCACCGCGACTTCCGCCACGCGGGCGCCAAGCTTCCTCGCAGTGTCCAAGCCGACTTCGTCCGCGCTGATGTCGTCTTTGGTCGAGAGCACGGTCGCGCCTTGGAAAGCAGGCGCATTGCCGCCGACCGGGATCATGCCGAAGCACAACATCGCGGCGTGGATTTGCTCGATGGTCAGCTCCTGGCCACCGTTGCGGAAGGCGCCCACCGCGACCACGCCCACGGGCTTGCTGGCCAGAACCATCCTCGGCTCGCGCAGCGGCGCGCAGCGTTCGATGAAGGCCTTGCACAGCGAACTCAGGCCGCGGAAGTAGGAGGGCGAACCGATGATGAGACCGCCCAGGGCGGGGTCTTGGAGCTTGGGCAGGATGGCGGCGAAGTCGTCTGCCGGCGGCTTCGGCGACCACCCGGCGATGCTCAGTCCGCCGAGGTCAATCAACTCAACTTCAATGCGCGGGCTGGCAGCTTTGGCGGCGTCGAGCGCGGCTTGAACGGCCTTGGCCGTGGTCATGCCCTTGCGCGGGCTGCACGCGATGCCGAGAATGTTGATTGGCTTGCCGCCGGGGAAATCGGCGGCGAGGGCGGAGGTAGCGGTTGCGGCCAGCGCGGTGGTGCCGGCGGCGGCCAGGAAGTTGCGACGGGTGAGGGTTTGTTTCATGGAATGTGGTTTCATTGTCGGGGTAGCGGCGGCTCGACAGAGCGCCGCGGTCATCATTCAGGGCTCCGAAGTGGCGGCGCTCGGCCGAGACGCCGCTACGATGGCACGGTTGCTCGAAGAATGAGTGATCTCGGGGTGCATGTCCTCCATCTCACTTGCATTCGCCGAGCTTGCAGGCCTTCGCGATTTGTTCGGGCGATAGCTTCATCTTGTCGGCGAGCGCCTGCGCGATGGTGATCTGACGGCCAGTCATGGCGGGGCGCGCGTCCAGCCATTGTTGCAGGTTGGCTGCGTTGACGAAGAAACCCTGCTTGAAGCAGCCGGCGGACACCCATTTGCCCTCGGCGTCCTTCTTTTGACCAAACCAGGCCACAGCGCTCGCGGGTTCAAGTGATGCGATCTGGCCGTTCAGCGTTTTCACTCGAATCAATTCGCCGGTCAGGCCGTCCTTCGCTTCAACTTCGATGTCCTGCTTCAACCGCGCCGCCACCCCCATCGAACAATGCGTGCAACAGCCGTGCCCGTGTGTGGCGCCAAACTTCACCCCGCAGGCGTCCTCCGGATACACGGCACGGTCACAGAACGCGCACCGCGTCGCCAGTTCCTTGGACCGCAGCACGCCCCAGGTGAGAAGATTGCCGGGGCTCGATTGCTGCTCTTTCGTCGCCACCGCTTTGTCGGCAAACGCACTCACCATGGGCCGCCCGTTGGCATCCATGCCGTAGAGGTAGGTGGCCGCGGTCGCGGGAATGAGGTTGCCGCTCGCCCAATCGGTCACGCTCACCTTCGCGTCCACCGCTTTGGCGTCAGCGCCAACGAGACTGGAGAAGTAGATGAAATAGCAATGCGGCGAGCAAAGGATGCGTTGCTCAGTCTCGCCCTTCACCAGCGCTTTGGTCTTGGCATTCACATCGCCGTCGCACATGAAACAAACCGAGTCACGCGGGCGGGTGTCCGCTGCCACGACTTGTTCGCGGACCATCGCCGCACTCGACTTGCCCGTGGTGTCCACGCCGAGTTCGTTCCATTTCGCGAGGATGTCCTCCTTGCCGAAGAACCCCGTGTGCCGGAACAGTTCCTTGCCTTCGGCATCATAAAAGATCTGGGTGGGGATCATCTCGATACCGTATTTCTTGCCTTCCTCGGGATTCTCCCACACGTCAAGGAACACGGTGGTAAAGCGGTCGGCATAGTTCGCCTTCAAGTCGTCCAGAATTGGCTTCATCATTTTGCAGGGAATACACTTCCCGGCACCCAGGTCCACCATCCGGGGCAGCTTTGCCGCGGACGCCGGGCTGGCTGTGGCGGTATCAGGAGCCGCAGCCAGCGTGGCTGCTGCGGTTGGGGCAGACTGAGAGTCAGCCGGTGCTCTGTTCTGCTTGAGGGCAACAGCGCCAGCTGCCGCCGCGCCGAGCGCGACAATGATGAGGATCTTCAGGGGAGTCTTCATGGCTTCAAATGGGTTTCGGTGGGAGAAGGGGGTTCACGGTTTGATCTTCCGGTAGATGCCCGGCAGACGAGTCCGATACATCTCGACAACCGGTGCTTCCATTTCGGCCAGCGGCTTCACGGGGATGAGGTCCATTACCTCGGCGGGTGTCAGGCCGGATTCCAGTAACGTGCGCGTGCCGCCGCAGACCATGCGCTTCAAGGCCGGGGTTGCCTCCGCTTCGGTGAGCCCGAAGCCTGCGGCGATTTCCCGGAGCGCCTGGAGTTGAAACCAGAGATAGGTTGGCCCCATCGCGGTCAGCACGGCGTAGGCTTCGAGCTTTTCCTCGGCGACCTCCGGGCAGTCACCCAACGGTGCCAGTGACGCGGTCAGTGCCGCTTTGTCGCTGGGGGTCAGGGCCGAAGCATAGGCAACGGGATTGTAGCCCGCGCCGATGACCGAGGGCGCGTTGGGGATCATCCGGGCGATGCGCGCAAAGCCACCCAGCAGTTCGCTGAGTGTGGCGACCGGAAACTTTGGTGCAAGGGACACGGCCAAAGCAGTCGGCTTGAGGTAGCCTATGATGCCAGCGCACACCTCAGCCATGACCGGCGGATGCACCGCGAGGAACACGATGTCTTGCGCCGCTGCCGCCGCACTCTGCGCGACCGCTTCGATGGACGGAAATCGCGCCTTCAGTGTTGCGAGCGTATCCGCGTTGCAGTCGCTCACGACGATCTTCCCCGGCAAGGCGTTTGCCCGCGACCAACCGTCGAGGAAGATGCGGGTGATCCGCCCGCCACCGATAAATCCAACGGTTCGATTGCTCATAGGGGTCCTTTCACTTCTCTCCAAGCTCAGTTCACGCCGCCGCTTGTTGCAGGATGGTCTTGATTTCAGGGATGCTCGGCAATTTGCCGGTCACCTTGATCGTGCCGTTCACGGCTAACGCGGGCGTCATCATCACGCCCAAGGCCATGATTTGTTTGAGGTCGGTGACCTTGTTGATTTCAGCGGCCACGCCGAGTTCTTTGACCGCCTGCTCTGTGAATTGCGCCAGGGTCTTGCACTTGGAGCAACCGGGTCCAATAACGAGGATGTGCATGATCTATTTCCTTTCGCTTGAGGTTAAAGCAACGCTCCGCAAATCAATCCGGTGATCGTGGCCATGATCACCACCAGCACGACATACACGACGACCTTCTTGGTGCCCATGATGCTGCGGAGCACCAGCATACTGGGCAGCGATAGCGCGGGGCCGGCCAGCAGCAGGGCCAGCGCTGGGCCTTTGCCCATCCCGGAACCCATTAGGCCCTGAAGAATCGGCACCTCGGTCAGCGTGGCGAAATACATGAACGCCCCCACCACCGACGATACGAAGTTTGCCTGGAACGAATTGCCCCCCACCGATCGGCTGATCCACTCCGACGGAATCACGCCTTCATGCCCCGGACGACCCAACAGGAGGCCCGACACGAACACGCCGCCGACCAGTAGCGGGAGGATCTGTTTGCCCAGTGTCCACGTCGCGTCCAGCCATGCGCGGCCCTCGCCCGGCGTCCGCACGCAAAGCACAGCCAACCCTGCACACGCAACGATGAACGGAATCAGTGGTTGGCGGGGAAAGACCATGCTCAGATCCGCCACCAGCAACCCCGCGAGCGCCAGTTCTCTCCACTTGAACCCGAACCAGAGTCCCAGCGCCACGGCCAGCCAGGCAGCAAATGCCGCCGCCACGGGCCATTTCCACGCGTGGATTCCAGCCCAGAGGCCGGTCGTTTCCGCCGGTTTGCTCCAATTCGCGAACACCAGCACGCCCACCATCGAGGCGAAAAACAACACGTTCTGCCAAAGCGGACGTTTGACCTCCACCTCGGGCATCTCCGCCGCCGCTTCCGCCTTGGCCTGTTCTTCGCGTCGGAACACGAAGTGCATTGCCAAGCCGACGACGACGCTGAATACCACCGCGCCAATCGCCCTGGCCGAGCCCAGTTCCAGGCCCAGAATCCTCGCCGTCATCACGATGGCCAGGACGTTGATGGCCGGGCCGGAGTAGAGGAATGCCGTCGCAGGCCCGAGACCGGCCCCCCGCATCCAGATGCCCCCGAACAGAGGCAGCACGGTGCAGGAGCACACCGCCAGGATGGTACCCGACACCGACGCCACCCCGTAGGCCAGCGCCTTGTTCGCCCTGGGCCCGAGGTAGCGCATGACTGAAGCCTGGTTGACGAAGGTGCTGATTCCGCCCGCGATGAATAGCGCCGGGATCAGGCAAAGCAGAACGTGCTCCTGTGCATACCATTTGGTCAGTTCCAGCCCTTCCTTGAGCGCGTTGTCAAAACGAGGTAGGCCCACCGGCAGGAAGAACAGCAGGATATAGACCGTCGCGAACCCACCGAGGATCTTCAATTCCCGGCTCCAGTTCGCATTCCCGACAACGGCTTCACACGCGTCATGCATGACTCGACAATCCTACGCGTATTCGACATTTAGCTAAGCCAGCAAGTCCACGCTCAAAAAAAAAGGGTTCCGCCCGTGTCTCTACCCCCGGGTCTTCTCACGCACCGAAGCCACGCACTGGAAGAAGTTCATGACGCACGGCGTCACCAACCGGTAGAACACTTGAGCCCCGCGCTTATCGTCATCCACGATGCCGGCGTGCTTGAGTTGGGACAGATGCCGGGAAACGGTGGGCATTTCCGATCCGACCAATGCGGCCAATTCGCAGACGCACCGCTCGCCCCGTGACAGTTCGTCCAGCATGAGCAGACGCCCCGGATGGGCCAACGCCTTGAACACCTGCGCCTGTGCTTTGAATTGGGCGACGGACGGTTTAGTTGCCATCACGAGTAGGAAGTTAGCAAAGTGGCTAACAGTGTCAACCGTCAGCTTCTCCCAACTCCATGGTCGCCCCAACTGACATTTTGGCGATAAAGTGGAGGGCGAAGAGGTCACAGATCGCCGAGTTGCTCAGCCTTCAATTGAACCGCTACTTGCTCGGGGCTGATCTGCAAAGCGTCGTGGAGAAATTGGTCCAGAGCCATCCCATAGGCGGGAAAAACCCAGGGTGACCTGCTGGATTTCCGAGGAAATCCGGAGGCCGACCGGAGAAGTGCGTTAAGAGTCTGGTTGAATCTACATGCTGTCCGGCCCCATCCAACCGGTGGCTGTCCCACAGGATTCACGCGAAGCCTGGCAAATACGCGGCTTCCGGCTGGCCGAGCATGCGGAAGCTGCCGCCTGCTGCCCCATAGGCACGGAGCAACGCGAGCACATCCAGCTTCTTCCACAAGGCCGTGCGCAGCAACGCCCAGAGGCGGGTGAAGCTATGGTTCCACTCCGCCACGCAGGCCAGGAAGCGCAACAGGACGATTTCGCCGGGACGCAGACCGGCGCAGACCTCGCGGGCGCGTTTGTTGTCGTGATGCTTGGCGGTGTCGATGATGGCAAAGGAGGGCAGGAAACTCTGGAGGTCCAGACGCAGGTGGCATTTGGCGGCAGCCTTGCGGCGGCGGTGCTTGGCCCCATTCAGGCAGGAGGCCACCAACGGGATGGCGGTGGAATCGACGGCGTGGATGGCGCGCTTGAAACGATCGAGCAAGCGCTTGCCTTTCCGGCTCCTGGCAAAGCGCGGGTGGAGACTCTTGAGGTGATCGAGCACCGACCAGAACAGTTGCTCGGCCAGCGATGCGTCCCGATGCTTGTTGGCGTGCGAGAGGTTATTGCGGGTGGGCGGGGTGGCTCCGCGCAAAGCGGAGAGCGGTCCCGAATGCAAACCAAGGGCATCGCAGACGTCGTTGAGCCCGATGGCGTGGGTCAGTTGCGCGAAGAGCAGCGCGATAATGTGGCTCCACGGGGAAAACGTGCGGGCCTTCGCATCGACGTTCGTCGCCCGAGCCAGTTTGTCGACGAGGAAGACCGGGATGTAGTTGCAGATGTGGCGAAGAACCGAATACTGATGCGGCGTTGGCGCCGCGCTTTTTGTTTTCTTCATCCCGCCGTGTGGCGGAAAATCAGCTCGGGGCCAACGCTCTTTCTTCTCTGCCTATGGGATGGCTGTGGTAAAGAATCAACAAGCACACCGCCGTCTTTGCGCCCAGCGATTCTCACTTTGGATTTCCCAGCTTCCGACGGCTGAGAGCGCCCGGCGTCCGGATCCGGGACGTGAGAGCGCGCCAACCTGACGCGCTGGTCAGACTTCTTCCGCCGACGTGACCACGTCTTACGGGCGGCCAGCTCGATGGTACGCTCGATCTCGCCCTGCTTGGCGAGGCGGGACCCAGGCACGCGGAGGACGGGGTGAACCGAGACGGCCAGGGCCGGGTCGAGCGTCTGAGCGATGCGCCGGATCGGGAGCGGGACTGCTTCACACTCGCCGTGTCCTTCCACAATGGAAGCGATACGCAGCATGTCAGCCGTTGCCTTTGCCGAAGAGATCCAATTGGCTTGCGGGAGTCCCATCAACGGCCTCCCAATCCGGGGGGAGCTGGCTCAGGCGGAGCAACTCTCCAGCCGTGAAGAGGTTATCGCGGATTGCGCCCCGGCCGGCGGCGTCCAGGGGGCCGATGATGGTTTCGCCGTTGCTGTTGCTCACGGCCAGGATACTCTGATCGGAGATGGACTTGTCATCGAGCAAATCGGGGCTGTGGCTGGTGACCAGTACCTGGGTATGGCGGGCCGCCGCGGTCAGGCCATCGCGAAGAACCCCTGCGGCGCCGGGATGAAGCGCGACCTCGGGCTCCTCGATGCCAACCAGAGGCGCCTTTTTACGCGGGCCGCCGTTGGAGGACTGGAACAAGGCCGTCAGTACGCCCAAAGCGCGCAGGGTTCCATCGGACAGGTTTTCGGCGAGGAACCGCCAGGGCGCCTCATTCCCGCCAACCTTCTGGCGGAACTCGAGGGTTTCTTTGTTGCCGATATGCCGCGGAGCGACGTCCACCACGCCAGGCACGACTTTGGACAGCAATTCCACCACCTTGGCCTTGGCCGCGGGGCTTCCGGCGGTGAGGAGGTTCAGGACACTGGCAAGGTTGCTGCCGTCCCGCAGAAGCACTTCGCCGGCGTCCGGCGGCTGCAGGTCGCGGATCTCGTCGGGGTTGAGATTGTAGAAGCCCATGCGAGTGAAGCAGTCGTAGAGGGGCCGAAAGTCGGGCAGGCTGGAAGCCGCAACCAGAAAGAGCCGGTCATCCGCAGCAGGCGGGAGAGGTTTGGGATTGGACTCGGCGACCTGGCCCGAATTGACCACGTAGTATTTCTCCTCTGGGAGTGCTTCCCGGGAGTAGAGGCGACATTCCTCCCGCTGGACCTCGAAGCCGCCCTTGGGTTTTGCTCCCACCCGGAAGGCGTGATGACCCGAAGTCGAGTCAGGCAAAGTGAAATCGAGCCTCATTCCGAAATGGGTGGGATGTCCCGAGGATCGCCGCCGGACCTCATTTATCCCGCCGCGCTCCCGAAGGGCGTGGTCGAGGGATCTGTTGAGCGATTCGCTCACCAGGCGAAGCGCGTCAAGAAAGTTGCTCTTGCCCGAGCCATTCTGGCCGACGAGGAAGATGAGCGGGCGCAGTGGCACCGAGCAGGAGGCGATGCTCGTGTAATTCTTGAGCACGACGCGCGTTATCAGAGCGGACTCATCCACGGGTCCTGTTATATCATTCATCGTCGCTGGCTTCGATGCGAAAGCGGGTTGTTTCATCGCAGCCTCCAGCGGACGGTGAACACCACCTGCTCGGTGATGTGCTGGGCCCTCTTCTTCTCGACCTCGTCCATGAGGGCATCCTTGCGGTGCTCAATTCCACGGGCGGCGACTTCGTCAGCCCGCCAAGACTCGTCGCGCTTGGTCTCAAGCTGACGTTCTTCGCGCTCCAGCTTGAGCTTCTCGGGGAGATTGGGGGCCAGCCTGCTGGACGACCTCTGGGACGCCGCCACGCGAACTCTCCCCGGCAAGAGCGCGGTGGTTCGCGGCGATCCCTGCGTCATGTCTCCTGGTGCAGGCCGCGGACGATTCAAACGCAGAGCATGATTGGGCCATGGTTCCATTGGTGAAGCACCCCAAACCCTGGCTCTCTCCGAACGTCCAAGCACCGTTCACCTGCCCCGTGCTGGGCAAGGCGGTGCGCTGGGAGGCGCAGCAGGTTTACAACCCGGCCGCCGTGGCCCTCTCTGCGGCGGAAACGCCCGGAAATGCCGCTGGCTCTGGGGAGGTATTTGCACGCGCGACTGCGGAACTCCACCGCGCGGTACAGGAGGGGCGCATCGCCGGCGCGGCGCATCTGGTGGTGCGCGACGGAAAGACGCTTTACTCGGCAGCCGCGGGCGTCGGGGACATCGAGAAGAAAACCCCGTTGGCCGCCGATGCGATCCTGCGTATCTACTCGATGACCAAGCCGATCACGTCCGTGGCGGCCCTGATGCTCTTCGAGCGGGGCCAGTTCGGCCTCGACGATCCCGTGGCGCGGTTCATTCCTGCCTTCACGAACGCCACGGTCCTGGAGCAGGTTGACGCCGAGAGCCGCCAGGTTCCACCCCGGCGCCCGATCACGGTCCGCGATGTCCTCCGTCACACCACGGGCTATAGCTGCGGCGACGAGGCCGTGGTGAAGGCGTTCTACGAACGCGAGGGATTGCGCTACTGGGGGCCGAACGAGTTGTTTCCACCGAAGATGTCCATCGCTCGGGCGGCCGAGGCGTTGGCCCGCGTTCCGGCGCTGCATCATCCCGGCGAGAAGTTCACCTACGGGTTTGACACGGACTTGCTGGGGCGACAAACCCGATCTTTGTCAGCGGCCATTCCGCGGGGGGATATCTCGCCAGCATGGTGGGCTTGGACCGCCGCTGGCTGGCCGCCCACCGCCGGGACGGCCGGGTGCTTTGGCGGCAGCAGGTCGAGGCCGAACGCCCGGGCGCCTTCCATCCACTCAACAACGCCGCGTCCTCGACGCCCACCGTGGATGCCCAGCGCGTGGACACCTACTTATTCATCAGTGCAGAAGTAAGCATACACCCCATCCCTCTCCCCAACCCTTGAAAGCGAAGCGATGGAACGGGGTTGGGGAGAGGGAGAAAGGGAGAGGGGAGCCATCCTGTGTCTGCCTACTTATGCACTCATCAATATGAACCCATCGGTAAGTGGAGCTACGCCGGACCAAGCGCCCAAATCCACGCCGGGCGCGCTCGT
>CAZVRY010000142.1:0-17479 GCA_964629545.1 uncultured Verrucomicrobiota bacterium
GAGTTTGCCCGCCTCGATCTTGGAGAAATCGAGGATGTCGTTGATGACCGCGAGCAGGGAGGTGCCGGCGTTGTGGATTTTGCCGATGTAATCGCGCTGTTTGGGGTTGAGTGGGGTGCGGAGCGCGAGGTGGGAGAGGCCGATGATGGCGTTCATCGGCGTCCTGATCTCGTGGCTCATGTTCGCCAGGAACATCGACTTCATCTGCGTGGCTTCCTCGGCCTTTGCCTTGGCGGCGAGGATCTCCTGCTCCATGCGCTTGAACTCGGTGATGTCCTGGGTGACCCCGTACATGTCCGTGGGTTTGCCGCTGGCGTCCTTGACGATCTGGCCGAGGGCATGGATCCAGACCACGCGCCCATCCACCGGACGCAGGTAGGCGTAGGTGGCGTCATAAAACGCGGCCCGCCCCGCCACCGCGTCGGCGAAGTTCTGCTCCGTCAGCTTGGCCGCGGCTTCGTTGCCCAGGTAGACATGCTTCAGCCAGTGCTCCAGCGTGTAGCGATGGTCGGAGGCCGGCGGGTCGCCAAAGATGCGGGCGGCGCGCTCGGACGATCGATACCAACCGGAACCATCCAGCGGCACATGCCAATAGCCCGCCTTGGTCAGGTCGAGGGCCTGGTCGGACATGAAGTTGACGCGTTTGAGTTCCGCTTCCTGCGCCTTGCGCTGGGTGATGTCGGTGAAGCTGATCACCGCCCCCACTAGGAGCCCGTCCTTCAAGATGGGGGTGGCGCCGTATTCGACGGGGAGGCTGCGGCCGTCCTTGCACCAGAGGCACTCGTCGTCCACGCGGCTGCTTCGCCCGTGCTGGTAGGCGGCCAGCATGGGACATTCCTCCGCGGGATACTCGCGGCCGTCCGCATGATGATGGTGGAAGGTCGCGTGGGCTGGATGACCGACGAGTTCTTCCGCCTGAAACCCCAGCATCCGGCAGGCCGCCGCGTTCACAAAGGTGATGCTTCCGCTGATGTCTGTCCCGAAGATGCCCTCGGCGCTCGATTCGAGGATGAGCCGGGTGCGCTCCTCGGTGGTCCGGACCTGTTCGAGCAACTCGCGCGTATGGAGATTGCGCTGCAACACCTCGAGGCTCATGGCGGCCAAGGGCAGCAGTTCGTCGAGCAAGGCCTGCTCCCGGGCGGTGAAGGCGCGGAACGCGGCCACCTCCAGCACCCCCACCAGGGATTCCCCCGAGATCAGCGGCAGGGCCCGCACGGTGGTCGGAGGGGCCGCCCCCAAGCCGGAGGCGAGGTGAAGGTAGGTCGGCGGCACCCCTTCCAAGACCAACCCGCGGCGTTCCCGGGCGCATTGCCCCACCAACCCTTCGCCCAGCGCGAACCCGCGGGCCCGATCCCGGTCGCCGGCCAAGCCATAATCCGCCGCCCGGCTGAGCGTTCCGGTTTCCTCGTCAATCTCATAGATGGCCGCCGCGCCGCCGCCCAGCAATGGCAGCAAGCCGGCCAGGAGCCGCTGCCCGAACTCGGGCCGGGACGAGGCGGCCTGCAGCTCGGTGGTGATCGTGGAGGCGTTCGCCTTCACCCAACGCTGCTCGTCCATGGCCGCGGCGCCCCGCTTCAGCACGTCCACCGAACGCGCCAGCCCGCCGGTCTCGTCGGAGGCATCGGTAAAGGGGACGTTCTGGGTGTAGTCGCCGGCGGCGATCGATTTGACCGAGCGGTCGAGGGCGCGGATAGGTTGGACGATGCGGCGGTAGGTGAGGTAGCCGAGCGCGCCGGCCAGCGCCAGGGCGAGGGAATTGGCGAGCAACATCCGGGAACGGGTCTCGCCGATGGAGCGGTTCGTGTGGTTGCTGGCGGACTCGGCGAGGGCTTCATTGTGGCCGATCCAGTCGGCCGACACCTGGCTCAGGCGCACCCCGAGCTCGGTCCAATGCCGGGTCTGCCGAGCGCGCGCCTCGTCCGTCCGGCCCTGGTCGGCCAGCGCCATGATGGCGCGGGCCCCGGCGATCCACTCCCGGCTCACGTTCCGATAATCCTCATAGAGCTGGCGGTCGCGCGGGTCAGAGATGAACGCTTCGCCGTAGTGCGTGAGGGCCCGGTCCAGGTCCTGCACGTCGCGGTCGAAGGCGGCCCTGGCCTCGGCCCGCCCGGCGTCGTCGGTGGCGAGCAGATGGCTCCGCAGGTTCACCCGGAGTTCGGTGAAGCTGCGGGAGATGTTCCCCAGCGCCGCAAGGCTTGGGATCTGCAGTTGGGCCACGAACCGGCTGCGGGTTTCCACCTCCAACAGTTGCTGCCGGGTGAAGAGGCCAAGTCCCAACAGCGCCAGCAATGGCACGGCTAACAGGAGGCCGATCTGTTTGGCGATGGTCATGAGCTCGCGTCAACGCCCCTGCTGGAAACGGTCGATCACGTCGGCCACCGCGGTGGCGCGGTCCGCGAGGCCGAGCCGTGCCTCCAGCCCTTCGGCGCGCAACCGTTCCCGCACGCTGGCCCGCGCGTCCACGCACTGGAGCCGGAGGCCTGCCGCCTCCAGCTCGCCCGCCAGCCCGGCCAGGACATGGGCGCTCTGCAAGTCCACCAGCGGCGTCGCCGAAAGATCGAGAATGACCAACTGCGGGGGCGGCGCCTCCCGCCGGACGCGCTCCGCGATGGTATCGCGCACGTGGTCCACGTTGAAGTAGACCAGGCCCGCCTCCGGACGAAACAGGAGCACGCCGGGAATGCGTTCGTTGTCCGGATGCCGTTCGCGGTCGGAAAACCGGCGCGTGCCGGGAATTCGGCCCAGGCAGGCGACGTGCGGTTGGGACGCGCGGTGGAGCAACTGGGCCAGGGAGAGGACGGCCCCAATCATCACCCCGCGCAGCAGCCCGGAGCCGAGCACCCCCCCGATGGCAGCCAGGGCGATAAAGAACTCCGGCCGGTCGGCGCGCCACAGATGGCGCAGCGTCTCCAGCTTGAACAGGCCGGCCACGGCGACCAGCACGACGGCGGCGAGGACTGGGAGCGGCAGGGCCTTGAGCGAGGGCGAGAAGAACACCACGACCACCAGGACGAGCCCCGCGGCGAACGCGCCGGAGAGGGGCGTGCGCGCTCCGCCGCCCTCGTTGACGAGCGACTGGGACATGCCGCCGCTGATGGGGAAGCCGCGGCCCAAGCCGGAGGCGAGATTGGCGGCGGCGAGGGCGAGGAACTCCTGGTTGGGCTCGAACCGCCCGCCGTGTTTGGCCGCAAACATGCGCCCAATCGCGGCGGTCTCGACCGCCCCGAGGAGGAAACAGGCGACGGCCAGCGGCAGCAGGTGGTTCAGGTCGGCCCACTGGATCGCCGGCAGGCCGAGGTCGGGCAACCCCTGGGGCACCATGCCCAGCAGCTTCACGCCGCGTTCGTCGAGCGCGAGCAGGGACGAGGCGAGGATGCCTCCCACCACGACGAAGAGCGCCACGGGCTGGTTTTTGAGGAACACTTTGCCCAGCACCAGCACCGCCAACGCCACGCCGCCGATGATCAGCGAGGGCACATTCGTCTCGCCCAGATGTTGGAGGAAGTGCCCGCTGTTCTCCCAGAAGTCGCCGTGCGCCCCGTGCAAACCGAAGAGTTTCGGCAGTTGGGTGCTGGCCAGAAAGAGGGCGACGCCGCACTTGAAGCCGGTCATGACGCTTTCGGAGATGAAGTTCACGATCGCGCCGGCCTTGACCAACCAGGCGAGGAACGCGAGCCCCGCGACCAGCAAGGCGGTGCCGGCGGCCAGGGCTCCGAAGCGCGTGGTGTCCCCACCGGCGATGTCCCCCAGCGAGGCCCCGATCAACAGGGAGATGGCCGAGGTCACGGTGACGACGGTGTGGCGCGAGCTGCAGAAGATCCAGAAGGTCAGCCCTCCGAACAGGCACGCATACAAGCCGGCCTCGGGAGGCACTCGGGCGAGGGAGGCGTCGCCCAGTGCGGCGGGCAGGAGATAGGCCGCCAAGGTAATCGAGGCCAGCAGGTCGCCCCGCAGCCACGATCGATCATAGCCGCGCAACCACTTCCGGGCGGGGACCGGCGCCATCATGGGGCGGACCGCGTCACGGGGGTCGTCAGTCCGGCGACAGCGCCCAGCCCGGTCCAGGATCGTAGGCCTTGATCTTGGGCGCCTTCCGGCCGGTGGCCTCGCCCAGGTCCCGTTGATAAACCCGGCCTTGCTGGTTGACCATGAACGTCATCACCCCCGTTTCCCCGTAGGCGGCCGGCCAGGCGATGAGGGCGAATCCGCCAATCATGTTCCCGTTGATCACGTAGTCATACTTTCCGCCGGGGGCGTGTCGGCCCTGGCGTTTGAGGAGCTTGAAGTAATAGCCATGGAACGGGCGGGGTGCCGCCTGCTCGGCCGGGCGCAGCGTGTAACCTTCGCTTTGGGCGTAGGCCACCAAAGGTCCGAGCGGGCTGAGCTCGCCGTTCAACGTTCGGTGCCAGTAGAGCCCGTCCGTGTGCCCGGGTGTGCTGGCCAGGCGCTGGGCGAACTCGAGCACGCCGTCCCCGTCGCGGTCGCGCCCGGCGTACTCGCGCTGGGCCTGGACGCCGGCCCGCAGGACCCGGAGCACGTCGAGTTCGTTGCGGCCGATGCGGCGGTTGAGCAGTTCCTCCTGTCCGGCGGCCGTGTCGAACTGCCAGCCCCCCGGAACCTGGATCAGGGGGATGGGAAACGGCCACGGGTCGGCGCCGACCTCGAGGATCTGGCGACGGTCCGTCTCGGGGACGAGTCGGTGGGACTGCTGGAAAGCGGCGGCGAATTCTGCCAAGTCTGCGGCGGCCTGCACCTCATCCGGGTTGACGAGCCCCTCGGAGGCGGGTCCGAACAACTGCGCGAGCGCGGCGCGATTGGCAGCGGCCGCGGCCTCGCCCAAGGCCGTCACCGCTTGCTCAGGCGTGGGGAAGACTTGCGCCGACGGGGCCGCGCTCCAGGCGGGCCCGGCGAGGGAGAGGGACGCGGCGACGAGGAGGGCATGGAAGCCGGAGGAGAGAGGATGCGGATGCATAGATTAGTGCGTTTCGAGATCAGCGTCGCCCCCCCCCTCCCCGCGCACCGCCGCCCCCCCGGGCCGGTGCGGCCGCGCGCGTGGTGGCGCCCCGGCTGCTGGCCGCCCGCGCACTGGAGCCTTGGTTCACGCCGCCAAAGGCGGACGGCGAGGGGGACACAGACCGGTTGACGGAGGGAGAGGGCGTGGCCGGGGCGCTGCGGCTGACCGAGGGAGCCTGCGGGCTCGCGGTGGAGGGGCGGGCCGCCGGGGTCTGGACACTGGGGCTGGGACGGGGCGCCGGGGTGGTGGCGGGCCGCGCGCCCGTGCTGGGAACAGGCTGGGCGGAAGCACGGGCGCCGGTCGCGGGAGCGGTGGAGGGACGGGCGGCCGCGGTGGGGCCGGAAGGGCGCGCCGGTTGGGTGGACGGGCTGCTCCAGCCGCGGGCTTCCCGCGATTGCGAGGAGGAGGGAGCGCCGGAGGTGCGCATCCGGTTCTGATCAGGCTGCCACTTTTGTTTGGCGCCCGTGGTGCCGGCCGACGCCCCGGTGGTGCGTGGCTGCGGCCGCTGGCCCCGATCGACGTTGATGTCGCCGACATCGATGTCCACATTCACATCGCCATAGCCTCCACCTCCTCCGACCCAGACGGCCCCGCCGCCTCCCACCCACACGGCGCCGCCGTGCCAGTCGCAATTATTGGCGATGATCGCCCCCACCGCCATCCCGACGCCGAAGCTGACGAGGGGGGCCCAGGGGTCGTAGACGTAGCCCGGCGGCGGGGAATAGACCGTCGGCGGATAGCTGGGCACGTACACCACCTGGGGGTTGGACGGCTGCACTTGGACGATCTGATTGGTCACGGTGACCACCTGGGTTACGTTGGTTTGGAGGATGACGACGTTGGTGACGGTGACGACTTGTTGGGGGGTGCTTTGCAGGGTGCCCGCCTTATGGGCCTTCGCCCGCAGTTCCTGGATCTTGTCCATGAGCTCCTTGGGCTGCTCGACGAAGGCGACCCCCAGATCGATGGTCCACTGAAGGTTGGCATCCATCTTCGCGATCATGTCGGGGAACTTGGCGACCGCCTTCACGTTCTCGTCCCAGGGCTGCTGGTCGATCTTGGGGATGTTATTGGTGTCCTTCACGAAGCGGGCCGCCTGGACGATTTCGACCGGATAGGCGGCGGCGGGCAGGATGATCGAGATCAAGGGGTCCGGGTGGAGGGCGATGGGGGCGGCGAGTTTCTCGAGATCGGCGGCGCTGCGCTGAGGGGGCGCGGACGGCGGGGCGGCCGGGTCCTGGGCGGCGGCAGGCGCGGCGGGGGTCTGAGCGATTGCCAGGGTGACGGCGAGGAGGCTGGAAGCGAGGGTGAGGTTGAGGTTCATATTAAAACATGACCGGCAAGGCGAGGAGACGGACGGCGGCCAACCCGAAGGCGCTGAGGCCCAAGGCCAGCACGATGCGCCGGCTGAGGGGTTGATCGAACCTCGAGGCGGTGCCGCCGCAAAAGAGGGCGCAGGCCAACACGACGGTGACCAGGATATAGCTTCGCGAGGTCCGGCCCGCCTCCCCCGCCGCCCCGAACTCGCGCGCGGTTTCGGCGTGGGCCGCCTCGGCGGCGAGGAGGAGGCGCGGCTGGTAGAGGTTGGTCACGAAGGGATGCGGGGGAGCGGCGGGGTTGGCGAACGGATCGGTGGCCATCCAGGCGTCGAAGGCGCTCTTTGCCTCGGCCCGAAAGCGCTCGGCGTAGAAGCGGGCCAACGGCTCGTTGGAACTGGCCTGCGCGTTCACGTATTGGCTGAACAGCAGGACATCGAGGACCGCCAGTTGGCTGCTCATAAGTTGGTGGGTGATAGCGATTCGGCTGGCCGCGGTCGCCCGGTTGATGGCCGCCTGGCCGGCCCCGCCCCAGGCGGCGGCTTGGAACGAACACCACGCGGTGCCCACGGTCGCCAGCGAGAGGAGGATCAGGGCCAGCGGCTCGAACAACGGATGCTGGCCGGCGGCCGGGGTCCTTGCTGACGCATTCCCACTCATAGACCTAATCAGACGAACTTGCCTGGCAACCGCGGGCTGCCGGGAACCTGAGTGAGCGGCGGCAGTTCTGGGCCGGCAGCAAGCAGGGTCGAGAGGCCGAGCAGGCTGCCGACGAGGGCGACGGCGAGGCGGGGCTTCCCGCTCCCCCCACGGGGCGAAGTTGGCTCCACGAACGTGGTCACGGCGTGGGCTTGGGGGCGACTTTTTCGAGCGAGATCGCGACCGCCTCGGTCAGGATCAGGACGATTTTGTCGCCGATCTTAAACTGGGTCAGGGTGGCCGGGTCGGCGACGCGTGCGGTGTAGAGGTTGCCCAGGGGACCGCTCACCGTCGTGGCTTTCATAGGAATCGGGGTGCTGATTGGCGGTGGGTTGGGGTTAGTGGGAAACCAAGGGGGCTCGGCGGCCTCAGTACTTCTCGGGCACAAACTTGCGGCCTTTGAGCGTGGCCTGGTCGTCGTAGGCGTGCTTCTTTTCGCGCCCCGGCAGCTCGATCTTTTTGCGGGGCAGTTTCTTGTACGGAATCAAGTCGAGGAGATGAGCAAGACAATTCAAGCGGGCTCGCTTCTTGTCGTCGGAGCGGAGGATCCGCCAGGGTGCGTGTTTGGTGTCGGTGGCCTTGAGCATGGCGTCGCGGGCCCGCGAGTATTCGTACCATTTGCTGCGGGAGGGCAGGTCCATGGGGCTGAGCTTCCACTGGCGGATCGGGTCGCTGAGGCGGGCTTGGAAGCGGCGTTCCTGTTCGCGGTCGCTCACTTCGAGCCAGAACTTGAAGAGGAGGATGCCACTATCCACGATGTATTGCTCGGTGATGGGGCACAACTCGAGGAAGCGGTGGTATTGTTCGTCGGTGCAGAAGCCCATGACCCGCTCGACGCCGGCGCGGTTGTACCAACTGCGGTCGAAGATGACGACCTCGCCCGCGGCGGGGAAGTGGGCCAGGTAACGCTGGAGGTACATCTGGGTCTTCTCGCGGTCGGAAGGCGCCGGGAGCGCTACCACGCGGAACACGCGGGGGCTGACCCGTTCGGTGAGGGCGCGGATGGTGCCGCCTTTGCCGGCGCCGTCGCGGCCTTCGAACAGGATAATGACGCGCAGGCCCTTGGCTTTCACCCACTCCTGGAGGTGGCACAACTCGATTTGGAGCTTGCGCAGCTCCTTTTCGTATTTCTTGCGCTTCAGCTTCTTGGATTCCTCGGCGGGGTGCTTGCCGTTCTTGCTCATAGGCTGCTGGGGTTGGGGGTGGCGGAAGAATCAGCCGGCGTCCCGCCGGCGGCGGTCGCCGGAGGGGGGGGCTGCTCGAAGCTGCCGCCCAGGGCGAGATGGAGGTTGGCCCGCTGGCTCAGTTGCTCGCTCTGGACGCGCAAGAGGGCGAGGCGGGCGGCGTGCACGTTCAACTGCTGCTGCTGCACCGCGCGCAGATCCCCCCGCCCCACCCGGTAACTCGTCTGGGCCAGGGCCAGCGCGCGTTCGCTGTCCGCCAGCACCTGCCGGAGGCCGGGTTCGCGGTCGGCGAGGTTCTGCCCGGCGGCCAGGGCTTGCTCGACATCGGCGAGGGCGCGCAAGGCCAGCCGGGCGTATTGGGCGACGGCCTCCTTTTGTTCGAGGGTGCGGATCTGCACCTGGGTCTTCAAGGCGCCGCCCTGGTAGATCGGCGCGAGCAATCGCGCCCCCACGCCGCCGGTCGGGTTCTCGAAATCGTCCTTCAATTGGAGGATGTCGCTGTCGATGACGGCCGCATTGGCATTGAGGGTGAGGCGCGGCAACCGGGCCGCCTTGGCCTCCCCGACGCGGTTGAACGCGGCGGCGACCCGGCGTTCGGCGGCCACCAGGTCGGGCCGGCGTTCGAGCATTTGCAGCGGCAACCCCGCGGGCACCGGCCCTGGCAGGGGGGTGAGGTCGCGGCGGGCCGCCAGTTCGGCGCCGGGGTAGCGCCCGAGCAACAGCTCGAGGGCCCGCAGGGCTTGCTCGTGGGCCAGCCGCACCTGGCGGACGGTGTCCTGGAAGTTGCCGAGGTTGGCGCGGGCGAGGGCCACCTCCTGTTCATTGCCGGGGCCGATGCGCTGTCGCTGCTCGGCCAGCATGACCAATTCCTGGGCGGCTTTGACCATGTCGTGGCCGATCTGCGACTGGAGGTAAGTCTCGCTGGCGGCGAACCACCCCTTGGCGACGGTGGCGGCCAGCGATTGCCGGCTGAACTCGAAGTCGGCCTGGGCGGACGCGTAGGTGGCTTGGGCGGCGTTCCGTCCGTAGCGCATCCGGCCCCAGAGATCCGGCTCCCAGGAAGCGCCCAGGGACAGGCCCTGCAGGGCCGAGTTGACGTCGCCTCCGCCCATGTTGAGGCCGCCGGTGCCGACCAGGTTGAGGGTAGGCCGCAAGGCGGCCTTGGCCAGTTCGACATATTGGGCGGCCTGCTCGACGCGGGTGGCGGCCACGTGCAGGTCGGGGTTGTTGGCCATAGCCTCGGCCACCAGGGCCTGCAGGGGGACGTCGTCGTAGGTGGCCAGCCAGTTGTCCTGGATGGCGTGGGTGGGGGCCGCCGCCGCCTTCCAGGGGGCGGTGAGGGCGAGGTTGGTGAGCGAATGGCTCTGGCCATGAATCTCCGCCCGCGTCGGGGGCGCCTGGGTGGCGCACCCGGCTGCGAGCGCGCCCGCCGCCGCGAGGAGGGCGCCGAGACGGAGGACCGACGGCCGGGCCGCCCACGCTTCCGGTTCGGGTGCAAAGGTGTCCATGCGCGGTGGTCCTCTCAGTGGAGTTTGAGGATGAGCCAGTCGAGCTTGGCGCCGACCCGCACGATCACCTTGCGGAGGATGTGGATCATCTGGCCGCTATCGGTGTAGACCGCGCCCGTGCCGTGGGCGCCCGCGGCGAGGAAGAGGTCCTTGTCCTTGCCCTCGGGGAGGAGGCGCACGGCGAGGCTGTGGGCGGGGATGGGGGCGACGCCGCCGGCCGGGTTCATGGTGCCGATGGGCAGTTGCCCCTGGGCGGTGGCCCACATGATCGAGTCGACCTTGGCCTTGACGATGCGGCCCGGGTACATCTTGAAGGCGATTTCCGCCTCCTGGCCCGGCTTGATCTTGCGGACCTCGTTCTGGTGGTACATGGCGAGGATCCACTGCTGGTCTTCGATGAAGTTCATCGCCGGACTCATGGGCAAGGGCACCGCCATCGCGCCGGGCCGCAGGGTCAGGGCCACCACCGTGCCGTCGGCCGGAGCGTAATACGTCGTCTGGCTCAGTTCCCATTGGGCGTCGGCGAGCTGGGTTTCGGCGCGGGCGATTTGCGCCTTCACGTTGGCGACCTCGTCCTGCTCGCCCTCGGGGGTCTTGGCGGCGAGTTTCTCGCGGGCCTGGGCTTCGGTGGCGACGACGGAGGCGAGCTGGCCTTCGAGGTGGGCGACATCGGACTGCGCCTGTTCGAAGTCGAACTTGGTGCCGGCGCCGGTCTCGGCCAGTTCCTTGAATTGCTGGAGCCGGAGCCGGGCCAGGCTGAGGCGCGCGTTGAGGGCCTCCTTCTGGCCGACCGCTCCCTTCAGGGTCTCCTGGAGGTTGCGGGTATTCGCCTCGGCGGTGACGAGCTGGACCTTGAGCTGGGCGATTTGCGCCTCGAAGCTCTTGACCGCGATCTCGTAGGGGGTCGGATCTACCTTGAACAGCACGTCGCCCTTCTTGATGGGGCGATTCGGCTCGATCGGCACTTCCGTCACCAGGCCGCGCACCGGCGGGTTGATGGGCACCACGTAATTGACCACGCGGATGTCATGGGAGGAGGGGGCGACGATATTGAGGAGCAGGATGAGGAGCGTCAGGCCCACGATGGGGATGGTGATGACGATGACCTTGGAGATGGTGTTCCACGGGAGCAGCTTGAGCTTGAAGAAGATCAGCCAGACGAAGAACGAATAGATGCCGAGCAGGAGGATTTCCATAGGTCAGGCCTTTCCTCCGGCGGGGGAGTTCTCGTGCAGCTTGGATTCCAATTCGGCCACGCGCTGTCGCAGTCGCTCGAGTTCCGTCGTGGCGGCGTCGGGAACGGCCGGTGCGTGCGGGGCCGGCTCGTGGCCATGATCCACCCGGTCGGTGCCGTAGGCCATCTTGTAGAAGATCGGCTTGCTATAGGCCCACAACCAGGCCAGGGGCCAGAGGAGCCCCCCGAAGACGAGCGACAACAGGCACAGGCACTGGATGGCCTTGGCCTGGGGGTGACCGCGCTTCTCGGCGATCTTCTCGGGCAGGATGTGGACGAGCCAGAAAACGGCGAGGCCGACGACCGGCGCCACGATGAGGACGACCCAGGCGAGGACGTTGGCGAGGCTGTCGAGCGCTTCGCCTTTGAACATCGAGGCCTGGGCCGGCGCGGGCTGCAGGAGGGCGAGGCCTAACAGCAGCCCCGGCCAGGCCAGGGGAGAGCGCCAGCGGCGGGGGGAACCGGCGCGGGCAGCAGGGGGTGAGGCAGGGTTAGCGTTCATGCGGATGCGAAGACAACGGTGGCGAGCATGGAGCATGGGCGGCCCGGAATCAACCCTCGCAAAACTACGAGGCGGGGCGCCGCGATCAGGAGGGGGCCGCCCCGGGCCCCCTCCGGCGATCCCGGTCCGGCCTCATTTCTGGGGCAGGCTTTGGATGGTGCGGTCGATCTGTGCTTTCACCGCCTCGAGGCGGCTGTTCACGGTCTTCGCGACGTTGCCAAGTTTCCAGATGTCGTTCGAGAGGGACTTGACGGCCTCGGCCGAGAGGTCCGCATGGAGGTAGATGTTGATGTCCTTCACCTGCGAGACGAACGGAACGGCCTGTTCTTTCGCTTCGTTCGCCCGGGCCACGATCTTCTCGAACTCCTTCCGGGATTGGGTGTGGCGGGTCTGAGCCTTGGTCCGGAGGTTGGCGTTTTCGACCGCGGCCAGTTCCTTCTGCCAGGCTTCGTAGTGCGCGTTGACGGTGGCCTTGATGAGAACGGCGTTGGTGCGCACGGTCTCCATCCGGGTGTGCAGGGTCTCGAAGGCCTGGCTGAACTGGCCGGCCGACCGGCTCAGCGCGGCGGCGTCCTGACCGGATTCCTTGACCGCATTCAGGCATTGGACGGTGGTTTGGACGTCCTGCTGCAGGCGGGTCAATTGGCGGTTGAGGTCGGTCAGGCTGATGACGGAGGCCGGCTTGGCGGGTGGGGCGGCGGCCCCCAGGGCGGTGGGCGCGAGGGCGGCGATGAGGGTGAGGGCGCAGAGGGTGGTCGTGATGTTAGTTGTCATGGTTTATCGGGGTCGGGGTTGGCTTCGGGTCGCTGCGGGCATCTATTTGAAGGACTCTTGGCCATTAGTCAAAGAGCGAATAGACCATGCCCAACTGCAACCGGAAATGGTCGCCGGAACTCACCCCACTGCGGGCCTCCTGGAGGCCATAGAGGCCCTCGAGGCCGATGCTCGGGCGTTTGCGCATCTGCCAGATGAGGTTGGCACTGGCGTAGTGGCTGGTGTGAGACGTGTCCATGCGGGTGGTGTGCATCTTCTGCGTCTCGCGCCCGTAGTGAATGGTGTCGTTCAGCACCACCAGGGGACCGCGGCCCCCGCGAGCATGAGGAGGGCGATGGACTCGGGCATGCCGATCACCACGGGTTCACCGGCCAAGCCGGGCACGGTGCGCAGGGCCGGGAAGATGCCCGCCAGCACGATGAGCGCGACGCCCCCGAAGAAGATGCCTGCACTGGCTTGAGCGCCCGGCTTCAACGGGGCTCTGGCGGCCAGATCGCCTCCCCCCGCCCGCCCGGGGGCCTGCACCTCCCCGGCCTGCAGCCGGCGTCGATACTCGGGATCATCCTTGAGTTCTCGGCCGACCCGCATTTGCACCAGCGCCGCGATCACCACCGCCAGCAGCGTGGAGGGGACGCAGGTCAGGAGAATCTGCACGAGACCCAGGCCCTGCGTCGCCAGCAGGCCAATCATCGCCGCCGTCGCCGCCGAAACCGGACTGGCGGTGAGGCTGAGCCGGTGACTTCACCGCCGGCGGCGCCGATGACTTTGATTCTCATGGGTTGTGTGGAGCGATGCGATCAGGCCAGGGGTTTGAGTCGTGCCCGCACCGGGGGCGGCAGGCTGCGGACAATCAGGTCCACGGCTTCGCGGGGCGAATCGGTGACGTAGCCAAAGCCGATCTCATCGCGGGCGAACACGCCCGCGCGCATCATGTCCTGGCCCCACTCGCGCAAGCCGCTCCAGAACTTCGAGCCCATCAGGATCAGCGGAAACGGCCCGATCTTCCGGCACTGAATCAAGGTGGCGGCTTCAAACAGTTCGTCCAGCGTGCCCAGGCCGCCGGGCATCACGATGAAGGCGCAGGAGTACTTTACGAGGCACACCTTGCGCGTGAAGAAGTAGTGGAACTCGATGCTCCGGTCCACGTAGGGGTTCTCGCATTGCTCATGCGGGAGGATGATGTTGAGGCCGTAACTGGCGCCGCCCGCCTCGTGGGCGCCCCGGTTGGCCGCCTCCATGATGCCCGGGCCGCCGCCCGTCAGGGTGGCGAACCCGGCGCGCGCCAGCTCGGCGCCGGTCGCCCGGGCCAGCTTGTAGTAAGGATGGGTCTCTCGAAAGCGCGCCGACCCGAACACGGTGACGGCCGGCCCGACCCGGAGCAGGCCTTTGAACCCGCGGACGAACTCGCGGGTGATGCGTTCGAGCCGTGCGCGTTCCTTGTCCACCGTGCGTGCCTGGGTCAGGAAGTCGCCGTCTTCGCTGGGCGGCAACTCGTAGCCTGGGAGGCCCGCCTTGCTCCAATGTTGCTGCCAGGACTTTTCCCAAGCCTGGGCCCGGGGAAAGCCGGGGAGTCCTCGCCGACGGGAGGATCGTGGGGTGGTTTTCATGGGAGGAGGGGGAGGGCCGGGAAATGGCCGCCGCTCCGGACGGCGTCGATGGCGGCGAGCAGGTCGGTGGCCAGAGCGCGTTTGAGGACGAAGGCGTCGGCCCCCTCCTGCAGGGCGGCCCGGCGGACAGCGGGTTCGTCGTGGACGCTCACCGCGACAATCCTCATGTCGGGGCAACGGGCGCGCAATTGGCCCAGCCATCGCAGGCTGGCGCTGCGCACCAGGGAAAGGTCCACCACGGCGACCTCTGGGCGCAGGCGCTCCGCGCTTTCGAGCAGGGACGCTTCATCCGCGACCATAACCACCGTGTCGAACACCGACGCGAGCAGGCCGCGCACGCCTTCGGTCAGGCCGTGGTGACGGTCGGCGAGAATCACGCTGGTTGGCACTGCCTGGCTCACAGAGCGGGTGCGGGCACGGGGCCGTCGGGCCGCGTATTCCCGCAGGCTTGAAGCCTGCACCGGCGCCCCGAGCGGATCACCTCGTAGGATTACGAGGGGGGACCGGGAAAAAGTACGGAGGTCAGCCGTCAGTTCGGCACCAGGCCCTGGCGGACGGCCAGGCGGATCAGCTCCGCGTTGGTGTGGACGCCGAGGGTCTCCATCATCTGATACTTGTGGAACTCGACCGTCCGCGTCGAGATGGCCAGTTTGGCGGCGATCTCCTTGGCGGAATAGCCTTCGGCGAGCAGTTGGAGGATCTCCCGCTGGCGCAGGGTCAACCGGGTGCCGGGGTCCGCGGCGCCGGCGTCCCCGCGACGCAAGGCCTGGATGACGTCGCCGGTTACCGCGGGGCTAATGTAGGTGGCGCCCTGGAGCGCCGCGCGAATGGCGGTGACCAATTCCGCCGGGGCGGAGTGCTTGAGCACGTAGCCGAGGGCCCCCGCTTCGAGCGCGCGCCGGGCATAGGCCGGGTCCTGGTGCATGGTCAGGATCACCACCTTCACCGAGGGATTCTCCTTCCGGAGCGCAGCCAGCGCGGTCAGCCCGTTAAGCTCCGGCATGGTGATGTCGGCCACGATCACGTCCGGATGCAAGGTGCGCGCCTTTTCCAGGAGGGCGCGGCCGTCCTCCACCACGCCCACAAGCTCGAAGTCGGGGCTCAGCAGGCTCTTCAGTCCTTCGGCGACCATGCGGTGGTCGTCCGCGAGCAGGAGGCGGGGGCGCGTCGGAGTCTTCATCAGGAGTCGCGGTTCAGCGGCACCCAGGCGACGATGGTTGTGCCGTGGCCGGGCGCGCTTTCGATGTCCAGGTCGCCGCCCAGGAGGTGGATGCGTTCGCGCATGCTGGTCAGCCCGAGGCTGGTGCGCGTCTGTTCGGAGGCGCGATCGAATCCCCGACCGTTGTCCTGCACGGCCAGTTGCAGGCCCTCGTCGAGGGGCCGCAGCGTGACCTCGGCGGCGGTGGCGCCGGCGTGGCGGGCTACGTTGCGGAGGGCCTCCTGAGTCACGCGGTAGAGCCCCAGGGCGGTTTCGCGGGACGTCGCGGGCGGCGGGGACGGAAGTTGCACGGCGCACGGCACCCCATGGTGTTGCGTGAACCGCTCGCACTCGACGCGCAACGCCTCGACCAGGCCCAAATCCTCGAGCAGGGAGGGATGCAACCGATAGGACATCGCGTGGACATCCCCGCTCAGCCGCACCAAGCCATCCCGGACCGATCGGAGCGATTCGTCGCGGGCGTCGCCCGGCGAGCCCTGCGCGAGGCGCCCCGTATCGATGGCCAACCGCGCGAGTCGCTGGGTGATGTCGTCGTGCAATTCCCGCGCCAACCGGGCGCGTTCGCGCTCCTGGGCCTCGAGCAGCCGCCCGCCGAACTCCCGGGCGGACCGCTCCGCCTCCCGCAGCGAGGCCTCGGCGCGCCGGCGTTGGGCGCGGTTGAGCAGCAGCCCGCCGATGAGCAGGCTCTGCGCACCGAACAGCGAGAGGCCGGCGATGAACCAGGTCCGGTAGCGCTGCCACAGCGTCGGTTCGCGAAACAGGACGAGGCTGCCCGGCGGCAGGTCACGCTCACTTAAATTCCAGCGCCGCAATTCGCGCCCGTCGTAACGCGGTCCGAGCGGGCCGATGATCGTGGGGGCAAGGGCGGAGGCCGGCTCGCCCCGCAGGATGCGGACGGCGATCCGCGCCGCCTCCACGCCATCCAGCTCGGCCTGGTAGAGGCGGCCGCCCACGATGCCCAAGCCGAGTTGATGCTGGAACACTCCGTTCACGGGCGCATTGGCGACCTTGCAGATCTCTTGGAGTGCCTCGTCGGCGTTGTGCGTCACGCCCAGCGCGTCCCGCAGCAGGAGGATCAGCAGGATGAACGAGCGCGGAGGCTGCCGGCTGACCTGCTGCAACATGCCCTCGAAGGATTGATCGTTGAGCCAGGTGAAGCCCACCCGGTTCGTAAACGGCGCAAACTCCCGCCGTAAGACCTCCGTCCAAGCGGCTTCCAGGGGCGAGGCCCCAATCACTACCGTGATGTTGGTGGTCGCCGGAGCCACCTGCAAAACGTCCTCGACCAGAACGGGCAGATCGAAGGACTCGCCGACAAAGGTGGCGTTCCGTTCGAGCGCGTCCGCCGGCAATCGGCGCCGATCCAGCCCGCAATAGATGATCGGTATGTCCGGATAGAGCCGGTCGCGGAACTGGGCCACGAAAGCGGCGGCAGGCGATCCGATGGGCACGACCAGGTCCGGCCTCCACCGGGTCATGCGCTTTTGCAGGTACTCGACCAGGGCCTCCTGCATGGCGAGGTCTGCATACCGGGCCACGTCCAAGGACACCTCGTCGAGATCGACCGGTTCACCCATGGACTCGACCAGGGTGGCCTCGAAGGCGGTCGAGTGGGTCGTAAACGGGGGGGCAGCGCTGACGAAGGAATGCACGACAAGCACCCGCTTGGGGGTGGCGGCGGCGAGGGTCACCGCGGCGAGCAGCGCCCACGCCAGCAGCCACCCGCCGGCGGGACGTCGGACCGCAGATCGGAGCGAGCGAACCGTCGCTCCCGCACCCTGCAGGCAAACCGGGTCGGTGGCGAGGTGGCCTCTGCGTAGGCGTGCCATCATGGAGTTGCGTCAGGGGCATCCTCCGGCAAGGGAAGCCGCTTGGCAACCGCCCAGGCACTCCCCCACGGTTCTTTGGTTTAGATTCCCGACGAGTTCCGGCTGTCGAGGTTGGAGAAAGTCCATACCCATTGGCTTGTTGCGCCCCCTTCTTTGCAGATCTGGCCCGGGGCCCCTGGGGCGGCAGCGAAAGTCGTAAGCACTGGGTGCGCGACGCCTGCATGCGCGAGGACACAACCCGCTCCAAGCACTACAACGTCAACTGCAACCTCTCCGCCTTGCGCGTCTGCCTGGTCGCGATCAAGGCAGACCTTCACCCGCAGCCTTCCTGGCCGCAAGTTCAAGGGCGCTGCCAGCACGATCCCAGCCTCCCCTTCCAAGCTCTCGTCCAGCACCGCTCCAAATGAAAAGACCGTGGTCACCCTCCCATCCCGGCGAACCTGTCCCCTTTCCCCACAATCCTTCCAGACTCAGTCCGTAGTCCGTGGACAATCCCCGATGCACGTGCATCGGGGATTGTCCACGCACCGCGGATACCGACTCCAGCGCTCCTGACATAGCGGAGCGAGATCGTCAACAAAATCGGGCTTTTT
>CAZVRY010000143.1:0-17470 GCA_964629545.1 uncultured Verrucomicrobiota bacterium
GACCCGAACGCCCCCGCCCGTGCCCCGCACGATTGGGAGGCCCTCGAAGCCCAGGTCCTCGCCGAACTCCGCCGCCACTTCCGCCCAGAATTCCTCAACCGCATCGACGATACCGTCATCTTTCAACCCCTCTCCCTCGACCACATCAAACGCATCGTCGACCTCCAGTGGCAGCTCCTCGCCCACCGCCTCGCCGCCCAACACATCGACCTCGAACTGACCGAACCCGCCCGCGAACACATCGCCCGCGAAGGCTACGACCCCGTCTACGGCGCCCGCCCCCTCAAACGCTACCTCCAACGCGCCGTCGAAACCCCCCTCGCCCGACAACTCATCGCCGGCCAAATCCCCGACCACGCCCGCGTCACCGTCCGCCTCCAACAAAACCAACTCGCCTTCACCACCCAACCACCAGGCGCTTGCCCCACCCCCCAACCCTCCACCTAGTCCCACCCGACCCACCCGCATGACCGCCACCACCCCCACCCCCTTCCGCATCCGCCCCAGCCGCCCCGACGACCAAGCCGCCTGCTACGACGTCTGCCTCCGCACCAGCGACTCGGGCAACGACGGCTCCCACCTCTTCGACGACCCGCTCGTCCTCGGCCATATCTTCGTTGGACCCTACCTGAAATACGCCCCTGACCTCGCTTGGGTCCTCGAAGACCACCACGGCGTCTGCGGCTACGTCCTCGGCGTCCTCGACACCGCCCCGTTCTTCCACTGGTTCGAATCCGAGTGGCTGCCTAACATCCGCTCGTCCTACACCGAACCCCAAGGCGATCCCTCCACCTGGACCCATACCCAGAAGTTCATCCGCGAACTCTTCCACCCCGATACCTATTACCCCCCACACTTCCACCCCTACCCCGCCCACATGCACATCGACCTCCTCACCCGCGCCCAGGGCCAGGGCTGGGGACGTCGCCTCACCCAACTCCTCCTCGACGAACTCAAACGGCGCGGCGCTCCCGGTCTCCACCTCGGCACCGGCACCGCCAACCAACGAGCCCGCGCCTTCTACCGCAAACTAGGCTTCTCCGACCTCGAACTCGTCGGCCCCTGCGTCTACATGGCCCGCTCCCTTTAGGCCCGGCCCTTCGTGCGAACCCGCCTCGGACCCAGGTGCCGGGACCGTCGATCGGGAGCATCCGAAGGACCCCACCCCACCCCGCCCCGCCGCCAACGCCTCGGCCCGGCCCCGCGCCCACCGCCCGTTGTGCTGCAGCAATACCCCCTCCACCAACCGATGCACCGCCCGCGCCTCCTCCCGCCCTGCCTCCAACCCCCGCAACTCCTCCCACGACGCCTCCGCCAACACCCGAGCCAAGCGTAACCCGCCCCCCGCAGCCCCTCCCCCTCCCCAAGGCTCCAACCCTAGCTCCCGCAACAGCTTCAACTCAAACGCCAGCACCGTCCGCGCCTGCGGCGCATGCCCCGGCAACGCAGCCACCATCCCCCTCAGGATCCCCGCCACCCCAGGCAACGGCGTGTCCGACTCCGTCATCTGCTCCACCAAGGCCGCCGCATACGACGCCTGCTCCAACCACCCCACCTCCTCCCGCAACCGCGCATGCGCCTCCTCCACCACCACCTCCCCCAACGTGTGCAACTCCGAACGCCGACTCCGCCGATAACTGAACGAACACTCGAAAAATAAATCCAGCCGCCCGCGCAACGGCGACTTCGGCCGCCGCGCCCCCTTCGCCAACGTCGCCAGCCGGCCCGCCTCCTCCGTCACCCAGTGCACAATCAAACTCGTGTCCGAATACGGCCGCACCCGCACTACCATCCCCGTCGCGCGTCCCTCCATGCCCTCAGCCCTCCGGCAACCGCCCCCGCTCCCCCCCTCCCCCCTTCCAGTCCGGCGCTAACGACCCCAAACTAATAATGCACTTGATCCCCTCCGACACCGGCATGTCCAACCGAATCACTTCCGACTCCGGCACCATCACCAAAAACCCCGTCGTCGGATTCGGCGTCGTCGGCACAAACACGCTAATCAGCCCGCGCCCCTCCAACCCCGGCGCGGTCGACGCCTCCGAGTTCGTAATGAACCCGATCGAGAGCACCCCAGGATGCGGGAACCGCACCAGCACCACCTGCTGAAACGACGACTTGCTCGAACTCGCAAACGCCTCGTTCACCTGCTTCAGGGTCCCATAAACCTTGTTCAACAACGGCACCTGCAACAGCACGCCGTCCACAAACAAGATGATCTGCTTCCCCACGTAGTAACGCGTCAACTGCCCTAACCCGCACAACAACGCGAACGCCAACGCCAACGCCGCCAGGCTCCAATACCAAATCACCTCCCCCTTCCCCCCATCCTCGTGCGTCCAGGCCCGCGGCAAAAAGAATAACAGCGAATCCGTGAAGTTCGACACCGTCCCAAACAACCACCCCATCACCCCAACCGAGATGATCACCGGCAAGGCCACCGCCAAACCCGTGAGGAAATTCCGGCGAGTCAAACTCACCAACGCCTTCGTCATGCCGCACCTTACGAAGCCCCCCCTCCCACGTCAGCCCAAATCCGGATCGCCTCCTCCCTCTCTCACCGCCCTCCTCCGCCAGCCTCTCACCCGCCGATCCAGCCATGAGGCTCGCGCGCCTCCCCCTTCCCGCGGAACCCCTCAGGCCGGTCCAGGCAGCCGGGAGGACAGCGACGGCGCCGCCGATCCGACTGCCTGGATACGGCTCAGGGTCCCAACACCAACCGGTAATAGCGCCCCCTCCCCCCTGCTAACGCCTCGCGATACGGCGACGCCACCCCCGCACCGTAACGATGCCACGGCCCCGCTGAGTCCAACGCCCACTCCAACCGCCCCCCACCCTCCCACACCAACACCACCTCCTCCCCCTCCGTCGCCACACCCGAGAACCGCGGCGGCATCAGCTCCAGCCTCAGCACGCCCAAATACGTGAAGTGATTCGCATTGTTGTTGCGCGGACCCGGCGTCAACCCGATCGCCAAATCCCCCGCAGCCCCCGGAGCCACCCGCTCTAATCGCGCCACGTTCGTCACATTGTTCGCCGCATCCAACCCCACCGTGTTCGTCACCGCCCCCACCACCGTGTAAACCGTCTCCCGTCGATCGCTCACCCCGGTCCGTGACGCGTAAAACGTCAACCCATACGCCCACTCCCGCTCCAAACCCGTCAGCCGAAACGCCGGATACACCCCGCTCAGTCCGTTGAATAACTCCGTGTTCCCGAACAGCGAGTCGCGCGTCGCGTCCGCCGGAAACCAAGGCGACACGGTCGTCCCATTCGCATTCGCCCCGTTAAACCGACGCACCATCTCCAAACCCACCCCCGTCGGCCGATTCTCCACCGACACCAAACCCGCCAGCCTTCCCCCCGCCGCCAAACCCACCTCGCCCACGTTGTTCCAATACCGCACGGGATCGTCCGGCGCCGGCCCCCGATCCGTCGGCGTGCCGCTCGACCCAAAATCGATCAACACCGTCCACGCCTCGACCATCGGCGCCACCCCCGCCCCCACCGTTCCCTCCCGCACCCGGTTCCCCGCCAAATCCCGCACCTCCCGCACCTCGACCGTGAACCCCCCGGATACCCGTTGCCCCAAACTCAGCCGCACGGTCCGACCATCGGCCTCGACCGCCGCCGCCTCGACCGCCACCTCTCCCCCATCCCCCGCCCGAACCGTGTAACCCTCCACCCCTGACGCCGTCGCCTCGTCCACCGTTTCGTCGAAGCGTAACCGCACCTGCCGCCCATCCACGGTCTCCACCCCGATCAATTCAGGCGCCTCCTGGTCCGGCGTCACCGTCAACACCACTCCACGACTCGTCGCCAGGGAAAGCCGGTTGCTCACTGTCACCTGCAGCTCCGTACCATTCATCGCCATCGTCACAGCCGGCCAATGCCACACCAAGGCCTGCGCCCCCGCCATCGCCACCCCGTTGCTCCACCACTGCACCCCAAACGGCGGCGCCCCACCCACCGCGGCGCGAAAGGTCGCCGGCCGATACTCCATCACGGTCTGCCCCTCCGGCTCCTGCAGGAACACCACCGGCCCCTCCGACCCCGCGGACCCCGCCACCTCCGCCCAGGCCACCTCCTCGAGAACCGTGGGTGAAACCGTGAACGGCAGGTCCAACTCGGCCAACAAGGGATGACGCGACAGGCCCACCGGGCTGATCCCGAAAACCCGGCTGTAAATCACCGCCGCCGCCAAGTAGGTGCCGCTCTCGTTCGCATGGTACTGATCGCTCCCGTGCAACCGCACCCACTGGGGATCCGAGGCCGACCGCAAGGCCCCCGCCCGCTCCCACGCGCTCCCCACCGGCGCCACCACCGCCGGCGGTCCCACCCCGCCCCCCTCATTCAATCGATCCGCCAATCCCTGATAGTTCGTCCGCAACTCCGCCTGAAACTCCGTCGTGCTCCGAAACCCCGAGGCGTTCGACGTGCCCGTGATCAACGGATGCCCCGCCGCCCGCGCCCAGGTCTCGAACAATACCACCTGCGCCAGCGGACTGTTGCTGCGCACCAACCCGCCCAGCACCAGCCCATACGTGAAGTGATTGCTCAGGCTGTGCGTGCCATCCACCAAATGCGTCGGCTCCGTGCTGTAGTTCTGCAGCACCACGTGCGTCCACACCCGCGCCCCCACGTTCGACCGCGTCGTCGCATCCGTGCTGTGATACCTGAAGTCCGTCCCCCCCGCCGCGCTCATCACGGTCAGCGGATCCCCCTGGCCCCCCGCCCGCGCCAGCCGATCGAATAACTCCGGCACACCCCCAGGCACCGGAGAGCCTTGCGTAAAACTGTTGCCGATAAACAGCACGCGTGCCTCGGCCCCCGCCAATCGCCCGGCCAGCAGCGCCCCTAACCCGACTACCCACAGCCTCCATCCTCGCATCAATCATCCTCCGGCTTTCGCCCGCCCTTCCGCCCGAGACCCGAGCGAAAGGACGCACATCCGCGCAGCCCCACGACTCCAGCCGCACACCCGGAACGACCGACGTCCCCCATCCTATTGCTTGATCCGGTAGAACCGGTTCTGCCCAGTCACCAACGCCTGCGTGTAAGGCGACGTCGGGGCCGGCGACACCGCCGTCCACGGACCGTTTGCCGCCGGCGCCCACTCCAGGGCGCCCTCCCCAACCCAACTCAGCGTCACCTGGTTGCCGCTCACCACCGGCACCTGCATCCGCGGGGCCATCAACGACACCTTCATCACGCCCAAATACGTAAAGTGATTCCCATTGTTGTTGTTCGGCCCGGGCGCCAGGCTGATCGTCAGCTCCCCAGCCGCATCCGGCTTCACCCCCGACGCCGTCACCGTCGCCGACACATTGTTCCCCGCATTCAACATCACGGTCGTCGTGCCCGCCCCCACCAGCGTGTAAGCCGTCTCCCGATTGTCCGATACCCCCGTCCGCGACGCGAAAAACAACACATCGTAGGCCTTGGCCGGATCCAAGCCGACCAGCTTGAAGCTCGGGAAGATGTTCTCCAACCCGCTGAACACCTCCGTGTTGCCGAACAACGAATCGCGCGTCGCCTCCACCGGAAAGTCCGGATTCGCCGTGGTCCCGTTGGCGTTCGACCCGTTGAACCGGCTCAAAATCACCAAACTCGCGCTCGTCGGTTCGCCATGCGCCGTCACTAACCCATACAACTCGCCCAGCTCCGTCCCGCCCAGCGTCGCCGTCACGTTGTTCCAATAGTAAACCGGATCATCCGGCGCCGGACCGTGATCGGTCACAGTGCCCCCCGCCCCAAAGTCGAAGAGAAAACTCAGCGGCCCCACCACCGGCGCCACCCCGCTGCGCGACGTGTTCGCCGCAATCGTGTTCCCCGCCCAATCCCGCACCCCGCTCACCGTCACCGTGAAATTCCCCAGCAACCGCTCGACCAGAAGCAGCGTCACCGTCCGCCCGTCCGCCCCCAACTGCGCCTCCTGAATGAAGGGCGTCGCCGGCGGATTGGCCACCGCGTAATTCGCCGGGTCCGCCGCCGTCCCAGGCTCCACCCCCTCGTCAAACTGCACCTGCACCGAAAACCCGTCCAGACTCGCGACTCCCACCAACCCCGGCGCCGTCCCATCCGGCGTCACCGTCAACACCGCCGCCGCACTCGTCGCCCCATAGGTCAAATTGCTCACCGTCACCGTATACTGCTTCCCATTCAAATCCGGCGTCGCCTGCGCAATCCGATAGACCATCTGCGTCGCCTCCGGAATCGCCACCCCATTCTCATACCACTGCACCTGGTAAGGCGGCGAACCGCTCACCGCCGCCCGGAAGGTCACCGGACGATACGCCTCCACCGTCTGGCTAACCGGTTGCTCCGTGAACACAATCGGCGTCTGCGGGACCAAAGCCTCGATCTTCAATACCCCCAGATACGTGAAATGATACGCATTGTTGTTGTTCTCCGTCGGCGCTAAACGAACCGTGATTTCCCCTGCCGCGTCCGGCGTCACCCCTGTGGCCACTACCTCCCCATCCGCATTCGCCGCTGCATCCAACGCCACCACCGTCGTTTGGGCCCCCGTAATCGTGTAGCCCGTCTCCCGATTGTCCGACACCCCCATCCGCGAAGCGTAAAATGTCAGCGTGTAGGTCGCCGTCGGATCCAACCCCGCCAGCTTGAACTTCGGGTAAATGTCCGTCACCCCATTCCACACCTCCGTGTTCCCATACAACGAATCCCGCGTCGCATTCCCCGGATACGGTAACAGGCTCCCCGTCGTCCCGTTCTCGTTCGCCCCGTTGAACCGATCCAGGATCACCAGGTCGATCGTCGATGGCTCGTTCGCCACCGAAACCAAGTTCGACACCGCACCCCCCACCGTCGTCCCCACCGCGTTCGGCACGTTGTTCCAGTAATTCACCGCGTCGTTCGGCGCTTCCCCGCGACTCGTCTGCGTCCCGTCCGCCCCAAAGTCCACCAGAAAGGTCTGCCCCTCCAAACCCTGTCCGCCCCCGAGAAGCAACCCGCCGATCGCCAAGGTCACCCACCCGCGCCCGAACGCCCCCAGCTTCCCCACCCACCCCCCGCGTCGCCGATACCCAGAATCGAAATGATTGGTCATAAAAAATGCAATGGTGCTGCCCTGTCTCTACCCGCCCGCCAACCCGCCGGGCAAGAGGATTCCACCCCATTTGACACCCCCAATTCCCTCCCTAAACTCAACCCATGCCCCCTCCCACCCGGTCCCGCCTGGCCCTCCGATTACATTACGACGACAACGTCGTCGTCCTCCTTCAACCCGCCCCGCCCGGCACCGTCGTCTGGCCCGACGTCACTACCACCTCCCCCGTCCCGGCCGGCCACAAGGTCGCCCTCCGCCCTATCGCCCCCGGCCAACCCGTCCACAAATACGGTCACCCCATCGGCTTCGCCCGCACCCCCATCCGCGCCGGCGACCACGTCCATGACCACAACCTCGAGGTCCGACCGCTGAACCCCGCCCACGAGTTCGGCCTCGAGGCCAAACCGCTCCCCCCCCTCCCCCCCTCCCCGCCACGCCAGTTCCTCGGCTACCCCCGACCCGGCGGCCGCGCCGGCACGCGCAATTACCTCGCCGTGATCTCCAGCGTCAATTGCTCGGCCTCCGTCGCCCAATTCGTCCGCGACCGCTTCCGCGGCCCCGACCTGGCCCGGGACTTTCCCGGCGTCGACGGCGTCGTCGCCTTCACCCACAAGGGCGGCTGCGCCCTGCCCGCAGGCGAACCCCTCGCCCTCCTCCAACGCGTCCTCGCCGGCCTCGCCCGCCACCCCAATATCGCCGGCTACGTCCTCATCGGCCTCGGTTGCGAAGTCGCCCAAGTCCCCCTCCTCCGCCAACAGTTCAACCTCGATACCCTCCGCCCCGGCGAACTCGCCCCCTCCTTCCTCACCATCCAATCCTCCGGCGGAGTGCGCAAAACCGTCGACGCCGGCGTGGCCGCCGTGGAACGTCTCCTGCCCCTCGCCAATTCCTTCCGCCGCACCCCCCTCCCCCTCTCCCACCTCGTCCTCGCCACCAATTGCGGCGGCTCCGACGCCCATAGCGGCATCACCGCCAACCCCGCCCTCGGCGTGGCCTCGGACTACCTCGTCCGCCATGGCGGAACCTCCGTCCTCGCCGAAACCCCCGAAATCTACGGCGCCGAACACTTGCTCACCCGCCGCGCCGTCTCCCCCGGCGTGGCCGAACGCCTGCTCCACCTCGTCCGCTGGTGGGAAGACTACACCCGCCGCCACCACGCCAGCCTCGATAATAACCCGTCCCGCGGCAACAAAGACGGCGGCCTCACCACCATCTACGAGAAAAGCCTCGGCGCCGTCGCCAAAGGCGGACACGCCCCCCTCATGGCCGTCTATCGCTACGCCGAACCCATCGCCTCTCCAGGCCTCTGCTTCATGGACACCCCCGGCTTCGACCCGGTCAGCATGACCGGCCTCGTCGCCGGCGGCTGCAACGTCGGCGTCTTCACCACCGGCCGCGGCAGCGTCTACGGCTGTAAACCCACCCCCTGCCTCAAAGTCGCCAGCCACACCCGCCTCTTCGAGACCATGCCCGACGACCTCGACCTCAACGCCGGCACGATCCTCGATGGCCTCGAAACCCTCGACGAAGCCGGCCTCCGCCTCTTCGAGAAAATCATTGCCGTGGCCAGCGGCGAACGCACCAAAAGCGAACAGTCAGGCCTCGGCGATGAAGAGTTCGCCCCCTGGCAACTCGGACCCACTCTCTAGCGAGGCGTGACCTCAGACCCGCTCCGGCCCCCATTTTCGTGCAACGCGCCTTCGCCGTCTGGACCCCAATCTCCACGCCTCGCTCTGTAGAATCCTTGCCGGCAGGAGGGACGGGACGAGAACTTGACTTGATCTGATCAAGTTCTGGGCGGCAAGGATTCTAGCGAGGTGGCTCACAAAGGGCTGGTGTTTCGCTGCGCCCAAAATGGCCCGGGGCGAGGCGCGACGAGGGCGCGTAGCCTCCCTAAGAACCGTCCCCTCACCCCATCCCTCTTCCCAACCGATCCCAGCGCAGCGTTTGCTCAGGTTGGGGAGAGGTATTCATCAGTGCAGAAGTAAGCATACACCCCTCACCCCATCCCTCTCCCCAACCCTTGAAGGCGAAGCGATGGAGAGGGGTTGGGGAGAGGGAGATAGGGAGAGGGGAGCCATCCCGTGTCTGTCTACTTATGCACTCATCAATAGTAAGGGAGAGGGGACACGTACACGGTTCAGCCTAACGCTCCGGAAACTCGAACTCGACCTTCCCCTTCTCCCCTAACTTCAACACCGCCGCGAACGGACGCCCCGCCCGCGAAATGAACTGGCTCAGCGTATCCGTCCGCCCCTCCACCAGCAGCTTCGCCACCTGCACCCGGTCGATCGGTTGCTGCAAGATCACTTTCCCCGTCTTGAACTTGCAGGGCCGCACCTCGGCTTGCGACTTCTCGCACACGTAGGCGTCCGGCCCCTCGAACACCGGCGCCCCACACCTCGGACACGCCCCCACCGGCTCCTGCCCCGTAAAGTCCAGCCTCACCACCGGCTCCTTCGCCTTCGCCGCCCGCGCCTGCTTCGGCTTGGCCTCGCGCGGCGGAAACTCGAACCCCACCTCCCCTTCCTTCAACACCAAAAACGCCTCAAACTTGCGCCCGGTCTTGCGCGAAACAAAGCCCTTCAGCAAATCCGTCTTGCCCGACGCCAACAACTTCTTGATCTGCCCCGCCTCCACCGCCTGCTGCAAAATCACCGCTCCGCTCCGGAACTTGCAACTCCGCTTCGCCCCCACCGCCTTCTCGCACACGTAATTGGTCCCATGGGCAAACACCTGCGCCCCACACTTCGGACACGGCCCCAAGGGCTCGCGCCCGGTGAAGTCCACCTCCACCGGCGCCCCCTCGCCGCCATCCCCGGCCTGCCGCTCCTCGCCAAAATCGAACTTCGCCTCGCCGGTGTCCGTCAACCGCACCAAGGCCGCAAACGGCCGGCCCAGCTTGCTGCGGAACCCCTGCAACGGCCCCACCTGCCGATCCCGGATCAACGCCTCCACCTCCTCGATCTCATATTGGCGTCCCGAAACGATCTTCCACAGCGAGAAATCGCACGCCTGGCACTGGAATTTCTTGTAGTTCTCGTGGACCTCGCCGCCGCACTTCGGACACGGCACCTTCAATACCCCGAAATCGCCCGGAATCGTGTCGTGCTCGTGCTCCTTCGCCTTCCCCACAATCCGCTCCGTGAACTCGCGAATCTCCCCCATGAACGACTCCCGCGAAAGCTGACCCCGCTCCACCTGCCGCAGCTTGAACTCCCAATCGCCCGTCAACTCGGGCTTCGTCATCTCCGTCACCCCCAGCCCGTTCAGCAGCGCCATGAGCGAAAAGGCCTTCGCCGTCGGCTGCAGCTCCTTCCCGTGCCGCACCAGGTAATGCTCGTGAATCAGCCCCTCGATGATCGAGGCCCGCGTGGCCGGCGTCCCCAAGCCCTTCTCCGCCATCGCCCCCCGCAACTCGTCGTCCTCCACCAACTTGCCCGCCCCTTCCATCGCCCCCAATAGCGTCGCCTCCGTAAACCGCGCCGGCGGCTTCGTCTGATTGGCCTTCACCTCCACCCCCACCGTCTGCGCCGTCTCCCCCGCCGTCACCGGCACCAAACTCGGAGCCTCGTCTTCACCCTGGGCTTCCTTGCCGTAAACCGCCAACCACCCCGCGCTGACCAGCACCTTGCCCTCGCTCTTGAACGGCTCCCCCTCCACCCGCGTGATCCGCGTCGTGACCAAAAACTCCGCCGGGGGAAAGAACACGGCCAAAAACCGCTTCGTCACCATGTCATAGAGCTTCTGCTCCATCTCCGTCAAATGCTTCGGCGCCAGCGTCGTCGGAATGATCGCAAAATGATCCGACACCTTCGCGTTATTGAAGACGCGCTTGTTCGGCCGCACCCACCCCTTCTCCAAGACCTCGCTCGCAAACCGCTCGTAGGCGGTCCCCTGCAACATGGTCATCGTCTCCCGCACCGTCCCCACGTAATCCTCCGGCAAGGCGCGCGAATCGGTCCGCGGATAGGTCAACACCTTGTGCCGCTCATACAGGGCCTGGGCAATCTGCAACGTCCGCGCCGCCGGCAACCCAAACCGCGAATTCGCCTCCCGCTGTAAACTCGTCAAATCGTAAAGCAACGGCGAACTCTGCGTCGTGGGCTTGCTCTCCTCGGTCACCACCCCAGGACGCCCCAAACACTTGTCCCGCAGCGCCTCCGCCCGCGCCAAGTCCCAAATCCGCTCCGCCTTTAGTTGATCGTCCGTGTCCTTCCCGTTCCCCCCCTTCACGAACGCCTCATCAAACCACCGCCCCGCATACTCCCCAGCCCCCACCCCAAACGTCCCCATCACCTCCCAGTAGTCCCGCGCAACAAACCTCCGGATCCGATCCTCCCGCTCCACCACAATCGCCAACGTCGGCGTCTGCACCCGCCCCACCGTCGTCAAATGAAAGCCCCCCTCCTTCGAGTTGAACGCCGTCATCCCCCTCGTCCCATTGATCCCCACCAGCCAGTCCGCCTCCGCCCGCGCCTCCGCCGCATCCGCCAACGGCCGCATGTCCCCATCCGACCGCAGCCGCGCAAACCCTTCCCGGATGGCCGCCGGCGTCATCGACTGCAGCCATAACCGCTGAATCGGCAGCCGCGTCCCCGCGTGCTTCATGATCCGCCGGAAAATCAACTCGCCCTCCCGCCCCGCGTCGCAGGCATTGATGACCCGGTCAATCTCCTTCCGCTTGAGCAGCTTCTGCAACACCTTCAGCCGATTCTCACTCCTCTCGATCGGCGCCAGGTCGAAATGCGGCGGCATCACCGGCAAATGGTTGAACGTCCACTTCCCCCGCTTGGCTTCATACTGCTCCGGACACACCAACTCGAGCAGATGCCCCACCGCCGACGAAATCACATACTGCTCGCTCTCGTAATAATCGTCGTGCCGCTTGAACCCACCCAGCGCCTTGGCGATATCGCCCGCGACCGACGGCTTCTCCGCAATGATCAATGCCTTGCCCATCGTGCACTCCGCCAAGTCCAAGCGGGCGGGAGCGATCAAATGCTCCCGCCGGTCGAACCTTTGGCGGGGGGAAAGTCGCCAAACCCAACGCGAATGTCAAAGGGCTTCTCGCCCTAACCCGCACTTTCCGCACCACCCCGGCTCCCCTCCCCCCCTTCCCAGGCACTCCCCCGCCCACCGCCCCCCACCCTACTTCCCTATGCAAAACGTCCGGAAAATCGTGTCCAGCAAATCCTCCGTCGCCGTCTGTCCCACAACCTCCCCCACCGCGGCTACCGCCACCCGCAGATCCGCCGCCACCAACTCCAAATCCCAACCCCCGGCCAACACCGTCCGCGTCCGCTCCAAGCCCCCTTGCGCCCGCCGCAACGACTCCTGATGACGCGCGTTGATCGTCGCCTCCAACATGTCCGCCGCGATGTCTCCCCCCCACACCCGATCCCGGATCGCCTCCCGCAGCGTCTCCAACCCCTCCCCCGTCAAACACGATACCCGCACCCCCTCCACCCCCTCCGGCAATGCCACCACCACCGGCCGATCGCACTTGTTCACCACCACCACCCGCGGCCACTTGACCTCCCGCGCCAACTCCACCGCATCCAACCTGTCCAGCGGCTCCGCCCCGTCCACCACGTGCAACACCAACTCCGCCCGCTCCATCGCCTCCCAACTCCGCCGCACCCCCTCCTGCTCAATCTCATCCGAGGTCTCCCGCAACCCCGCCGTGTCAATGAACACCACCGGTAAACCCCGCACGCTCGCCGTCTCCTCAATCGTGTCGCGCGTCGTCCCCGGCGTCGATGACACGATCGCGCGCTCGCGCCCCAGCAACTGATTGAGCAAACTCGACTTCCCGCTGTTCGGCCGCCCCACAATCACCGCCCGCACCCCCCGACGCAGGATCTGCCCCTCCCGCGCCGTAGCCAACAACTCCGCCACCAACCCCAACCCCTGCTCCACCCGCCCCAGCATCCCCGCCCGCGTGTCCGGCGCAATGTCCTCCTCCGGGAAATCCAAGTGCGCCTCCACATGCGCCAATACCCCCATCAAATCATCGCGCAACCGTCCCACCCGCCGAGCCAACTTCCCCGCCAACTGTTCCTCCGCCGCCGCTAAGGCCAACTCCGTCCGCGCATGAATCACATCCGCCACCGCCTCCGCCTGCGTCAAATCCAGTCGCCCGTTCAAAAACGCCCGCTTCGTAAACTCCCCAGGCTCCGCCGCCCGCGCCCCCGCCGCCAACACCGCCTCCAACACCGCTCTCGCCACCACCATGCCCCCGTGACACCCAATCTCCACCACGTCCTCCCGCGTGAACGTCCGCGGGGCCCGCATCACCGATACCAATACCTCGTCCACCCGCCGCCCCCCCCGCACCACATGCCCATAGTGGATCGTGTGCGTGGCCGCCTGGCTCGGCCGCACATGCCGACCCCCGGCCGGCTCAAACACCGCATCCCCCACCGCCAACGCCCCCTCCCCGGAAAGGCGAATCACCGCCAACGCCCCCTCGCCCATCGGGGTCGCAATCGCCGCGATCGTGTCCTCGCCCATAGTCACCCGCCTGCTGTCCACCAGCCGATCCGCCCCATCCGCCCGCTCACTCCAATCCGCCCGCTCCCATCCTCCCCTCCAACCACAACCGCGCCTTCTCGTAACTCTGCCGCCGCATGTAATGCGCCAACTCCGGATCCGCCTCCGGCGGCAACGCCGCCGTCAAACGGCCTAACCGCCCCAAGATCGCCCCCAAATCCAGCCGCACCCCCCCGCTCCGCACCGCCGCCGCCGCCGCTTCCATCTCCCGCAACGCCTCCAGAATCTCTCGTTCCGTCTCGATCATCCACCACCCATACCCCATTCCCCCTCCCTTGCAAAGCCACCTCCCCGGAAATCAAAAATTGCGACCCCCATCCACCACGTGCTAGCCTCCCCCCTCTCCAACCCAGTCGCCACCTTGAACGCCCACTCCCCAAGCCTGCCCGGCACCCTCCTCGGCTGCCTCCTCCTCCTCCCCACCAGCCTCCCCGCCGCCATCAAGGCGGTCGACCTCCGTTGCGAAGCCCTCCACAACCCCCTCGCCGTCGAAGCCGCCACCCCACACCTCGGCTGGTCCGTCCACCACCCCGCCCAAGGCCAACGCCAAACCGCCTACCGCATCCTCGTCGCCCACCACCACAGCGCCCTCGCCCGTAGCCTCGGCGATTGCTGGGACAGCGGCCGCGTTGACTCCGACCAGTCCCGCCATATCCCCTACCGCGGCCCCACCCTCTCCTCCAACGACCGCGTCTGGTGGACCGTCCGACTCTGGGACAAAGACGGACGCGCCGGCCCCTGGAGCCCACCCGCCCATTGGCAAGTCGCCCTCCTCGCCCCCCAAGACTGGCGCGCCTCCTGGATCGGCGCTCCCCACCCCGTCCCCCAAGCCGTCGGCCCCCACAACGGCTTCCACTCCCTCCTCGTCCCCACCGCCGATACCAACCAATGGCTCGTCCTCGACCTCGGCCCCACCCAAACGATCGATAGCGTCCGCTTGTGGCCCGCCAGACCCTACGACTGGCTACCCGATTCCCCAGGCTTCCTCTTCCCCGTCCGCTACCGCCTCGAAGCCACCACCGGCGCCGACTTCTCCCACCCCATCCTCCTCGCCGACCGCACCTCCCACGACCAACCCAACCCAGGCACCAACGCCGTCACCCTCCAATTCTCCCCCACCCCCGTCGCCCAACTCCGCCTCACCGTCACCCGCCTCGCCCAGCGACAGCCCGATAAACCCGAATTCGCCTTCGCCCTCGCCGAACTCGAAGCCCTCGCCCAAAACACCAACCTCGCCACCCAAGCCACCACCTCTAGCCCCCACTCCCTCGAAAGCGGCGGATGGTCCCGCCTCCTCCTCACCGACGGACTCCTCCACCCACGCCCCCCAAACCGCGGCCCCCTCCAGCCCGCCACCCGTCTCCGCACGGAATTCAATGTCCCCCCAAGACTCGCCCGCGCCACCCTCCACGTCACCGCCCAAGGCCTCTACGAAGCCCGCCTCAACGGCCAACGCGTCGCGGACCACGTCCTCGCCCCCGAATGGACCGACTACCACCAGCGCATCCAATACCAGACGTTCGACGTCACCTCCCTCCTCCGCCCCGGCCGCAACGCGGCCGCCGTCACCCTCGCCGAAGGATGGTTCGCCGGACGCGTTGGCCTCACCAGCATCGTCCCCGGCGGACGCATGGTCCACCTCTACGGCACCCGCCCCAGCCTCCTCTTCCAACTCGAAATGATCGATGCCGCCGGCCAACGCTCCTCGATCCTCTCCGACCCCACTTGGCTCGCCTCCCTCGATGGCCCCATCCGCAGCGCCGACCTCCTCGACGGCGAAACCGTCGACGCCCGACTCGATGAACCGGGCTGGGACCAACCCCACTTCCACCCCGCCCCACCCTCACCCTCCCCCACCAACACCCTGCCCCAAGGTTGGCGCCCAGCAGCAGTGCGCACCAACATCGCCCCTGCCCTCGTCCCCCAACCCAACGAACCCATCCGCGTCACCCAGGAACTCCGCCCCGTCCACATCTCCCAACCGTCCCCCAACGTCTACGTGTTCGACTTCGGCCAAAACATCGTCGGCTGGTGCCGCCTCCGCCTCCGCGGCCAACCCGGCCAGACCATCACCCTGCGCCACGCCGAAATGCTCCAACCCGATGGCCACCTTTACCGTGACAACCTCCGCGGCGTTCCCCAGGAAGACCGCTTCACCCTCCGCGGGCACGGTCTCGAAACTTTTGAACCCCAATTCACCTACCATGGCTTCCGCTACGTCGAAGTGCGCGGCCTCCGCCACCCGCCTTCCCGCCGCCTCCTCACCGGCTGCGTCGTCCATTCCGATGCCCCGGACGTCGGCGATTTCACCTGCTCCGACCCCCGCCTCAACCGCCTCTGGCAGGCCATCGAGTGGACCCTCCGCGGCAACCTCCATAGCATCCCCACCGACTGCCCCCAACGCGACGAACGCCTCGGCTGGATGGGCGACGCCCAGGTCTTCGCCCAAACCGCCGCCTTCAGCCGCCACCTCGAATCCTTCTTCCGCAAATGGCTCGTCGATATCCGCGACGCCCAAGCCGACGACGGCCGCTTCCCCGACTTCGCCCCCCACCCCTTCGGACCCAACGACCGCTTCTCCGGCGCCCCCGCCTGGAGCGACGCCGGCGTCTTCATCCCCTGGCGCGCCTACGTCAATTACGGCGACCGCCGCCTCCTCCACCACCACTACCCCGCCGCCAAACACTGGATCGACTTCGTCCGCAGCGCCAACCCAGACCTCATCTGGCGCCACCAACGCGGCAATGACTACAACGACTGGCTCAACGGCGATACCCTCAAACTCGAAGGCTGGCCCAAGGACGGAGGCTCCGTCCCCCCACCCGTCTTCGCCACCGCTTTCTTCGCCCAATCCACCACCCTCGTCGCCCGAATGGCCGCCGTCCTCGGCCACACCGACGACGCCGAGGAATACTCCCACCTCGCCGCCCAAATCAGGGCCGCCTTTAACCGCGCCTTCGTCCGCTCCGACGGCTTCATCGAGGGCGACACCCAGGCCGGATATGCCCTCGCCCTCCACTTCGACCTCCTCCCTCACTCCCTCCGCGCCCCAGCAGCCGAACGCCTCATCGCCTCCCTCGACCGCTACCAAGGCCGCCCGTCCACCGGCATCCAAAGCACCATCCGCATGCTCCTCGAATTGGCCAACGCCAACCGCCCAGACCTCGTCTACGCCCTCCTCGCCCGCACCGACGTCCCCTCGTGGGGCTACATGCTCGAACAGGGAGCGACCACCGTCTGGGAACGCTGGGATGGCTTCGTCCAAGGCCGCGGCTTCCAGGACCCAGGCATGAACTCCTTCAACCACTACGCCTTCGGCGCCGTCGGCGAATGGCTCTGGCGCGAAATCGCCGGCCTCCACCCCGACGAACTCCATCCCGGCTGGAAACACTTCCTCGTCCAACCACGCCCCGGCGGCCACCTCACCTGGGCCCGCGCCCTATTCCGTTCCCCCGCCGGCCGCATCGACTGCGCCTGGCGTATCCGCGGACGCACCTTCCACCTCGACCTCACCGTTCCCCCGAACGCCACCGCCACGGTCCACCTGCCCCCCCAAGTCCAAGGCCCCCTCACCATCAACGGCCGCCCCCCCCACCGCGTCCCCTTCCTCACCCCTTCCCCTTCCCCTTCCCCGACCCCCACCTTCCACCTCCAATCCGGAACCTACCGCTTCCGCGCCCCCTGGACCCCGCCCCCCACTCCACCACCCGCCATTGAAACCGCCCCAAACCCCTGAATCCCAAACCCCAAACCCCAAACCCCAAACCCCAAATCCGAAATCATAAATCCTAAATCAGACATCCTACCTCCCCATGCCCCCCCGCCGCCGCTGTTGCACCCGCC
>CAZVRY010000144.1:0-17375 GCA_964629545.1 uncultured Verrucomicrobiota bacterium
TGGAGTGCGGCGGTGCTCCGCCGCTTTCGATTCGGGCGCGGGACCACGCCGAGCGCGGTCAATCAGGGTGACAGGTTCACCTCCATGGCGCTTTGAACCCCTGGACCGTTTGCGTCTCCCCTCTCCCTTTCTCCCTCCCCCCAACCTGAGTCATCGCTTCGCTGGAAACGGTTGGGGGGAGGGACGGGGAGGGGAACTCCCTTTTTCACAATGAGAATTGCTGCCCATGTTGCTTCAATGGGGGGCCATCGACACAACTTGGCGAGGCGCGCCTCAGACCGGAAACTCCGACACCTGCGCTTGCCTCTGTGCGGCGTTTCGGCCCGATCCCCGCGCCTCGCTCCTCAGCGAGGTCGGGTTGGGGCGCCCTCTCGCCCTCAGGGACTGCCCGCCCCCATCAATTCCCGGCGGCGCGCCTCGGTCAGGGGTTGGCCATCGCCGGGCGGGTTCAGGATGAACCAGACGAGGTTGCGGAAATCGGCGTCGGCCATGGTCTCGAGGCCCTCGGGCATCACCGAGACTTCGCTCACGCGCAGGGACTCGACGTCGGCCCGGGCGACCACCTCCTCCTTGGGTCCCTGAGCGAGCAGGCGGATCCGGACATCGGTGTGCTCGACCAGGCGCCCGCTGAGGCTGCGGCCGTCCTTGGTCTCGACTTCCACGTTCTCATAGCCTTTGCCGATGATCTGGTTGGGATCGATGATGTTGGCCAGGAGGGCCTCGAGGCTGGAACGGCCGACCCCGGTAAGGTCGGGCCCGACCTCGGCGCCCTCGCCATGCAGTTTGTGACAAACCAGGCACGTCTTGCGGGCCACCTCCTCGCCCGCGGCAAGGTCGATCGGCCCGTCCACCACCACCTTCCGCTTGGCCGCGATGAGCGCGAGCTTGTCGGCACTGGTCTCGCGGAACTTGCCGAAGGCCCGGGCCACCCGCTCCCGAGCCGCCTCGTCCGTCTCCCGGGACAGCGTGCGGATGACCTCAATCGGCACGTCGCCGGCCGCAATGGCCCGGCGGTCCACGGCCTCGACGAACTGAACCTTCCACTTCCCGCGGACCACCATGGTCTCGGCCGCGGCCCGGCGGACGGCAGGAGACAGGTCCGCCCAGGCGCGGATCAACGCTTCGGCGACGGTCTCGCCGCCCACCTCGGCCAAGGCGCGGATGGCCTCGACTTTCAAGGAATCCCCGCCGGGTTGCTGCAACAGCCGGAACAGGGTCTCGCGCGTGGCGTCGGTCTTCGCCTGCCGAGCCGTCTGGATGGCTTGCCGCCGCTCCGCCTCCGGCACCGCGGGATCCAGGATGCGCTCGCGCACCCGGCGGCTGGCCTCGGCATCCCCCCAGAGCGTGCCCAACCGCTGCGCGCGCTCCTTCACGCCGTCGTCGGCGTGGGCGGCCATGCGGGCCAGGAAGGGGGCCGGAGATCCCATCGGCAGGAGGGCGCGCCCTCGCTGGCTCTCCAGCAGGCCCTCGAGAGCGGCCACCGCCAGGGCGGGTTCCGCGGTGGCGACGGTCTCGATGAACGCCAGCACTTCGTCGAGCCGGGCGCGATCCTGGAGGTCCCCGAGGCGGCGGACGGCCTTCCGAACGAGGGTCGCGCTGAGGGGCAGGGTGCGCGGGCCATTGGCCCCCAACCACTCCAGGGCCAGGTAACTCTCGGCGGCGACCAACGGCTCGGCCGCCGTCCAAATCAAGAAGGCCAGGGTCGGATCGGCATCGCCGGCGGACCGATGGATGAGGGGCGCCAGGACCCGCGGGACGTTGAAGTCGGACCGGGCCTCGGGCACGCGCCGGTTCACGGTCAGCGCGCCCGAGGTGAACTGCCGCAGGGCCACCGCCACGGCCAGACGCACGGTGGGATCCGGATCGCCGGCGAGCATTTCGAGCAATGACGTCGCGCTCTCCGTCACCTCGCCGCGCTCGCCGACCAGGCGGGCCGCCCAGGCCCGCAGAGGAGGCTCGGTCTCTCGGGCCACCCGCTCGAGGTCCGCCAGGTCAAGTTGCCCGGCGCCGTGCAGGGTCCACAAGGCCGCCAGGCGCGTCTCCAGGCGCGAGCCTTCCTGAAGCTGCCGCCGCAGCAGAGATCGGCCGGCGGGGTCGCGCCGCTCACTCAACAACCGCTGGGCGGCCCGGCGTTGCCAGGAATTGGGGTGCGCCAGCAGCCCGACTAATTCCGGGGTGGTCTGCCGAGCCAGGTTCATGGCCCCGTCCGGACGCGAGGGAACCGGACGGCCCCGCTGGTCGCCCACGTAAACCACCCGCCAGATGCGCCCATGCTCGCGGTCGACGCCGAGGGGATCGGCGTTGGCGTTCTGATAACAGGGATAACGGTCATACCAATCCATGATCCACACGGCGCCGTCCGGACCCGTCTGGACGCTCACCGGCATGAACCAGCCGTCGTTCGCCCGCACCAAGTCCTGCCGGAACGAGGCCCGGTAGGAGGAACCCACCGCCCGCAATGTGTCCTGATGCACCGCATGATCGTGAATGTTCCCCATCAAGACCGTCCCCTGGTGATCGGCCGGAAACTGGTTGCCCTGGTAGACGGCGACCCCCGCGTAGGCGGCCATCTTGTGCCGGTGATCGACGATCGAGGGCAGCAACTCGTAGGCGAAGGGGTACTGCGGCGCCCCGCTCTGCCGCGCATACAGCCCGCCCGGCGCCAGGTGAAAGAGATGGTCGATCACGCACGCGCTCACGAAGAACTGGCCCGTGCGATCGTAGTCGGTCCCCCACGGGTTGCTGGTGCCATCGGCGAACACCTCGAAGCGGCGGGTGCGCGGGTGGAACCGCGCCACCGCCGCGTCCAGGTGCACGCCGTCATCGTCCGGATCCTCCGGGTCCTTGACCTGGGAGAAGGTGAACACCCCGTGGGTCATGTAGAGGTGGCCATCGGGCCCCCAGGTGAAGCCGTTCAGCAACTCATGGCGGTCGTGCAGCCCAAACCCCGTCTTCAACACCGTCCGCCGATCCGCCCGGTCGTCGCCGTCCGTATCCTGGAGGAACAGCAAGTCCGGCGCCTGCCCGACATAAACCCCGCCGTCACCCCAAAGCAGACCCGTGGCCAGATTAAGGCCCTCGGCGAACACGCGGACCCGGTCGGCCCGACCGTCGGCGTCGACGTCCTCGAGGATCTTGATGCGGTCGCGCGGCGTCTGCCCGGCCGGGGCACCGAGCGGGTATTCGTAGAGTTCGAGGACCCACAAGCGGCCGCGGTCGTCGAAGGTCATGGCCACGGGGTTGACCACCTCCGGTTCGGCGGCGAAGAGGCGGACCTCGAAACCGGGGGGCGTGACGAAACGGCTTTGGGCCTCGGCCGGGGACAGGGCGGGCGTCGTGGCGGGCGCGTGCTGGCCGGACAACTGCCGGCCCGGCGGGTGGTTGGTGTAGATCGTGAAGCCCAAATCCCTGTTCAGGTCAGGCCGGTAGTCTCCACACCTCCCCGCGCCGCCCGGGGCCAAGCCGAGGAAGACGCAGAAGGCGAAAGACAGAGGGCGAATGGTCATAGCGGCCCTGTTGGTAGGCGGAACGCCGCCGCAGAGCAAGTCAGGAGCCATCCCCATCCTTGCCCCCGAACGCGAAGGGATCGCGCCAGGTCGCTTCACCGGTTCCATCCCTCCCGGCGCACCAGCGCCGCCCCAAGCAACAGCGCCGAGGAGACCAGCACAATCACCGCCCCGCTGGGCAGGTCGGTGGCCGCGGCGATGAGGAAGCCGCCCAAACCGCTCGCCAGCCCGAACCCCGCCGATAGCCACAGCACGGGCTTGAAGCCCCGGCCCACTTGAAAGGCCGCCGCGGCTGGATTGCTGATGAGACTGTAGATCATCAGGCCGCCCACCGTCTGGAAATTCACGGTCAGCGTGGAGGCGGTGAGAATAAGGAAGCCGGTCCACACCGCGGTGGCGCGGATGCCCGCCGCCTCCGCATCCGCGCGCGAAAACAGAATCGCGCGCAGTTCCTTAAAGAAGAGGGCAATGTAGACGGCCAGGGCGAGGGCAGTGCCCAGCATCAGGCGGACGTCCCGCCAACGGCAGAAGTTCAGACTGCCCCAAAGCAGGCTGCGCACGTCGTGGTCACTCTTCCCGAGAATCCCATAGAGGCCGATGCCCAGAAAGGCCAGCCCCATGGTGGCCGAAAACAGGAAGCTCAGCACGGTGTTGTCGTCCAGGTGGGCGCGTTCCGGGTTGGTCAGACCCAGCGCCAGGGCGGTGAACACGGCCCCCGCCAACGCGGGCCAGAGAAGCTGCTGGCCCTCCCAACCGCACAGCCCCCCGAACACCGCCCCCGCCAGCGCGGCGTGGGCGACGCAAACCCCGAGAAACGGGATGCGCAGGCCGACGATGAACGTCCCCACCACGCCGCTCGAAGCCCCCGCCAACGCCCCGCCCGCCATCACGGGCGCCCAGAAGACAAGGTCCATCATGACGGGCCTCCCCCAGGCAGCACGGCATGGCGACCGGCCCGGTGCAGCACGTCGAGGTTCGCACCGTAAAGCTGGCTGACCCGAGCCGTGGTGAAGACCTGCTCCGGTGGGCCGGTCGCCGATACCCGGCCTGCTTCGAGCAGGATGACCTGCCCGCAGGCGGGCGGCAGCACCTCCAATTCATGGCAAACCAGCACGACGGTGAGACGCATCTGCAGGTAGATCGCCTGGATGGTCTCCACCATGCGCTCGCGCCACCCAAGATCCAAGTTGGCCGTGGGCTCGTCCAAAAGCAGCAAGTCCGGCTCCTGGGCCATCGCCCGCGCAATGATGGTCTTGCGCTGCTCGCCCCCGGAAACCCGGCCAAACGCGCGGTCCGCCAACGACGCCAGCCCAAGCCGCTCCAGCCATTGGTCAACCACCCGCCAATCCTGGGGCGAGAGCCGATGAAACAATCCCGCCCGCGCGGTGCGGCCCATCGCCACCACTTCGCGTACCGTGAGCGGCAATTCGCTGCGGGCGGGAAGCAGTTGCGGCACGTAGCCGATGCGACGGCGCAACCCGGCCAGCGCCGCCCCGCGCAACGCGGGAACGTTCTCGCCCAGCACCCTGAGGCTGCCGCCCGAAGGCGCTGCCAGGCCAAGGCAGGCGCGAAGGAGCGTCGTCTTCCCCGCTCCGTTCGGCCCCATCAGGGCCAGAATCACGCCGCTGTCGCCGCGGAGTCGGTCCACCTCCAGGAGGCAGCGGCGTCCCGCGTGAACGGTCAGGCGGGAAAGCTCGAGGGCCGGCGAACTCATGGCGCGGCACGCCGCAGCAGCGCGCCCAGATTGCGCTGAACCATCGCGTCGAAGGAGACGCGACCATCGTGCAGCGCGGGGAAGTTCTCGAAGACGACCACCTCCGCGCGGAGGCGCTCGGCCAACGCGTCGGCGGTGCGGCGTCCTTCGGGAAGGTTGGCAATGACGAGCTTCACTTGCCCCAGTTTTCCGGCGTCAATCGCCGCCTCGATCTCGGCGATGCTGGCCGTGTCAGCAGCGCGAAAGGTGGCGACCACGTCGAGGCCGAGCCATTCGCAAAAGTCGCGTTGGTGCCCGCTGGCGAGAACCGGCAGGCCGGTAAGGCCGGCTTGCGCGACGCGGTTGGTAGCTTCGTAAGCCAACGCATCCAGTCGGCCCGCGACCGCCTCGAGCGCCACTTCCGCATTGGTCCGCGCCAGCAGACCAAGCATGACGAGATGGTCTGCCACCTGGCGGCAGGCCGACCGGTAGCTCTCCGGCCGGCCCATGCCGCCGCGGAGCACCACCTCCGCGACCGCGGGACCGTTCGTCCCGGTGCCGGCAAACCTGGCATCTAACGATTCCTGGAAGTCAAATCGCAGCAACACGCGACACCGGCGCAGCCCGGCCACCTGGCTGGGCCGGATGTCGAAATGGCCCGGACAGGTGCCCGGCTCGGCGAGTCGGAGCACGGTCAGGGGGTCACCCAGCAGGTCATGGGCCGCCGCTTCCAGGTAGGAGGTGGTGGTGGCCACGCGGAGGCCGCCAGCCGGGGCCTCCGCGCGGCGACAGCCGGGAGTCGCTGCCAACAGCAGCGTCGCCGCCGCAGCCAGGAACCATCGAGGCCAGGCATGAGCGGTGGTCGTCATGGCCTCACCCCAAAGTCCTCGCTCCCGCTCCGGACGAGGCCTCTCGGCTCGTCGTCTCCGACCACCATCGCCGCGAAGTCCGCTCCGCTCGCTGCGGCGCGTCGTTCGCGCAAGCAGGCAGTCGTGGGACAGCGCGCATCCATGGAGGGGCACTACGGCGTCTTGAACTGCAGGCCGTCCTTGGTGGCCATCCGTCCGATGACCCCGCCTTCTCCCGCGCGCCGATACCAGGAGCTGGCGGCAATGGGCGCGCGCGCATCCAGGGCCCTCTCGCCCTGCGGCTTTGGTCCCATGCTCCAGAGCACCCAGCGCACGGGCGATTCCGCGCGCGTGGAGTAGTAACGCCCGGCGTTGGTCGCGCACTGCGGAAAGTCGTTCGGCACCCAGAGCTTGTAGTTCCCTCCGGGTGAGTCATTCAGGATCTGCAGGCCGGGAGTCGCGTACTTGTAGGTGTGGCCGGGATTAAAGACGTCCTCCATGTTCGCGGCCATGCCCGGCTTGTCGCCCTTCGCCAAATAGCCCGCTTGCGCCAGCTCAAGAGGGAACTGGCACCAGTGGGTGGAGAGGTCGGTGTTGCAGTCCACCCGCACGGGGGGCAGTTGGCCCTCGTGATCGTCGGAATACATCTCCAGCGCGAGGCCCACGCCGTAAAGCTCGGTGTGGACCTTGGCGACCTTCGCCCTCTCTTTGGCGCGGGCCAACGCGGGCAGCAGCACACTGGCCAAGATGCCAATGATGGCGATCACGACCAGCAACTCGACCGGGGTAAACGCGCCTCCGGCGCCTGAACGGGGCGTCGGACCGCTCCTGCGCAGCCGGATTCGCGCGGACATCACGGCGCAGGCTAACCGGGAGTGAGTGTTACGCCAATCGAAAAGAGTCATACTGCACCGCACTCGTCAACCTCCGCCCAAGGGACGGGCGGGCGCCCTTCCCACCCGGCGTGCACTCCCGCTTGTCCCGCCGCGGACCGGTCATCCTGGCCCTCAGTTCGTCTTCCGCAACTGGTAGAACCGTTGCGGGCTCGACGGCGGGAGCATCACCGTGTTCAGATCGTTGATGACAACCGGCGCGTTGGTGACCGGCGTCCATTCGCCCGCATCCGCCTGGCTGCGCCATTCCAGTTGGTAGGTGTCGCTGGTGGCTGGCCACGACATCGTGACGTTCACACTGATGGCCAGTTCGGGCGCAGGATGGTGCGGAAGCACTTGCTGCACAAACAGCTCATACCCGTTCGTGCCCTGACTCCCGGAACCGGATTCCTGATTGAAAATGCCGATCGCATCAAACGGCGTCGCCGGCGCAGGTCCAAGACTGTAGCGCGGGTGACGGAGGGACAGAAAACGGCCGAGGCCATCGGTCACCGTGCAAAGCCGGTTGCCCCAGGTGTTCGTGGGATTCCAGCCGTTGGTGGTCACCAGCGCCAGGTGGTTCAGCCGAACGCGCATTCCCTGGTAGCGCTCCCCGCCCGTGGCGCGGGTCTGGTCGAAGATGGGAAGCCACGTGGAAGGATTGTCCGCGGTTCCGCCGGCGTTCATGACCTCCGCCAGGGTGATGACTTCCGGGGCCGGCAGCCCGTAGTTGGCGGTCACCAGCCGAAGGTCGAAGTTGTAGGCCGGATCGATGTCGTGGCCCTCGTTGATATTCCGCTTGCCGCCATAGAACAACGATTGGCGCACCGTCATCTCCACCAGATCTCCAGCCTGGAACCGGTGCATCGTCGCCGGATCGAAGCTCAAGCGCAGAATCTCCGCGACCCACGCCTCGTTCGTGTAGCTGAGCAGGCTATCATGAAGCCAAGGCTGGTTGCCGTAGTTCTGCCCCATCCAGCAGGTCGTGCCTCCTCGGTCCCCCGGATCCACCGCCTGGATCGTCACCTGCCACTCACCCCCCATCCGAAACTGATTGGCCCCGCCATCCCACGGCAGGAAGTTCGGCGTCGCATCCAGCATCTCGTCGGGATGGCACAACAACACGCCCCGCAGCGTGAGCGGCGGGTCGAAGGGCGCGGCCGGAGCCGCCCACGCGCTGGCTCCGGCGCCGGTGACCGCCTGGAGGCTGGAATGAGTCAGGGACTGGGCAACGACCGAGGCCGTCCCCAGGGCGCAAGCCGCACCGGCCCAACGCGCAATCGATTTCAGTGACATGGCAACGTGGTTCGTCCACGGGTCTGTGCAATAACACCCGAAGCCACTCTTGCACCGACCCCAAGCCCCGGTGACACGCTGGGCGCGGGCGGGAGCTTGACTTGCGCCGCGCGCCAGTAACACTGCTCGGAACCATGGTAATACTCAATGAGTATTACGCAATCATAATTTAGTATGACTGACCTGTCCCCGAAAGACCCGTCCGCCACGGACCCTCGGATCGCTTTCTTCAACCACCACGCCCCAACCTGGGACCAGACCGGTCCCGATCCCGCGGTCACCCTCCGGCGACTCCAGGAGTTGAACGGACGCCTGGGGCTGGAGCGTGGCCGGGACGTCTTGGAGATCGGGTGCGGCACCGGGCAGATCACCGGCTGGCTGGCAGACACCGTGAAGCCCGGAAGGGTGGTCGCGGCGGATTTCTCTCCCGCCATGCTGGAACAGGCGCGGAAGCGGGGCTTGGACGCCGACTTCATGCTGATGGATATCTGTCGGGAGGAGCCGGTGACGCGTCAGTTCGATCGGGTGCTGTGCTTCCACTCCTTCCCGCATTTTCGCGACCAGAAGGCGGCGTTGCGGCAGATCGCCCGGCTCCTGAAGCCCGGGGGCCAACTGCTCGTGGTGCACTTGGTGGGCAGCCGCCAACTCAATGCCTTCCACCACCACCTGGGCGGGCCTGTCGGCCACGACCACCTGCCTCCCGCCTCGGCCTGGGCCGGGTTGGTGCTTCCAGCCGGCCTGCGCATCGCCGAAGCGGTGGACCAGGAAGATCTGTTCCTGGTCAAGGCGACGCTGGCCCCGCCCATCTCCCCGCTGCCCCCGGCCACCAGGCCTTCTCCCGACGCCTGATCGTTCGACTCGACGAAGCCGGGGTTTGGCCTAGAATGGAATCGCATGGCCGAAGACAACACTTCCGTGACGCGGTTCAGCGTCTCGGTGCCGCCGAAGCTGCTGACCGACTACGATAAGATGGTCGCCGAGAAAGGCTACGACAACCGCTCCCCCGCCATCGCGGACATGATGCGGGCGCAACTCGTCGAGCACCGGCAAAAGACCGGCAGCGGCGAAATCGCGGGCACCATCACGCTCGTCTACGACCACCACACGCAACACGTCCAGGAAACCCTCACTGCCATCCAGCACGACCACCACGATCTGATCATCTCCACCATGCACGTGCATCTGGACCATCACAACTGCCTCGAAGTGCTGGTCGTTCGTGGCAAGGCGGCCCTGGTCAAGAAGATCGCGGACGAGTTGATTGCCCCCAAGGGCGTGAAGCACGGCAAGCTGACGGTGACCTCGACGGGCAAGGACTTGCCAGCGTGAGGGAACCGAGGGATTGAGGGATGTTTTGAACCCTACCGCTCGGTGAGGACTGCTCTGGGGAACCGGTCAGTCTGGGGTTCGCGCAGAGGCGGTCACCGCGGAGCGCCGGGGTGAATGGTCCGTTCCCAAGTCATCGACGCGTCGGCGAGGTTCATGGGTCCGCAGCGGTGGGTCTTAAAGCCAGCCGAGAGGCACATGGGCGGACGTCTTGCTCAGCGGGAAGGCCTCGGCGCACAGGCTCAGCACGGCCCCGTCACCGGGTTGGGCGCCTCTCCGTCGCTTCGTCGCTCGCCGCGCAGAGGGCAAAGGCCCGGGACAGGTCCGTGCGGGCCTGCAGACCGTCGCTCACCACCAGCGCGACATTGTAATGGAGCAGGCCGGGAACCTCCGCCTTGTAGGTTTGCAGCTGGGCGTAGGCGCTCCAGATGGTCGCGTCCTCATCGGCGGCGTTCTTCAGCTCGATCAGGCCCAAGGGCAACCCGTTGATGAAGAGCACGATGTCGGGTCGGCGATTATGATTCCCCTCGATCACCGTGAACTGGTTCACCGCCAGCCAGTCGTTCGCCTCCACGTCGGCGAAATCCACCAGCCACACCTTGTCGTGCTGGGTCGAACCGTCCGGCCTGGAATACTCCACATCCACCCCGTCCCGCAGCATCCGGTGAAACGCCCGGTTGGTCTGCGTCAGCGACGGCGTCGTTACCCGCAGCACCTTCCGCAACGCCTCTTCCCGCGCCTCCTCGGGGACAACCGGATTCAGCCGCCGGATGGCCTCGCGCAAGCGCCCCGCCAAAACCACCTCGCCAAACGAATCCCGTTCCGCCGCCGGTTCGCTGGGGGCAATATGCGGCCCGTGTACAACCGAGTCATCCAGCGCTTGAAACCAAGCCCGCGCGGCGAGCTCCACATCGTTCTCGACGAGGTTTGCAGCCACGAGAAGTTCCCTGGCTAGGCGACGCAGTGGGCCGGCACGTCTTCGGGAATCGGATGAAGCTCCTCACTACTGCAAGGTTGGAAGCCATCCGGCCAGCAACAACTGTCGCGCCTGCGTTTCAGCCGTGGGTCGAGAGCCTCGAGCCGAGGTTCGTCGATCTGCTGCAGCCGTTTCGAGCCTTCCGATACTACCACCCGGAGCAGCACGGCAGCGCTTCCATGAAAGCCGTCCTGCCAGCCCTGACCGGCCGGGGCTACGAGGACCTCGCGATTCGGGATGGCGATACGGCCAGCTGGGAATACTTGCGGGTCACATTCGGAGATTCTGAACTCGCTGAGCGAAACCGTGTCTACCGGCAACTCGAAGAATACTGCGGGCTGGACACCCAAGGCATGTGGCAGATCATCTCCGCGTTGCGTGATCTGGTGTGAAGCCGACGGTGCCAGAGCTTGGCAGAAGCCTTGCCGCAGTCGGTTGTCTGGCGAGGATTAGCCATGAAGTGGGAAACCGGAAGAGCAACCGCATGAAACGATTATGAGCAGGCAACAGTGGTTCCGTCGCCCCAAGCCGCGTTGCGTAGGGTTTCTGCCTCCCCTTGGGCATCCGCTCAATCGCAGACGTTGTCGCCGGTTGCCTGAGTACATCGGGTTTCTGCCTCCGAACAATCCTTATCATCGGCGGGTGCGAAACTGTCTGTTGGAAGCCGGGTTCACCGGTGTGCAGGTTGGAGTGAACAAGGATTTCTCCATGGTGACTTTCTGGCTGAACCATGACGAGCATCCTTCACTGCAGAGTGAATTCCACGCGGAGTTGGCGATTCTCAATGCGCTGGACTCTGCGGGGATCTTGTGCGAGGCCGATTCCGTGGTGGTGGATATCCGTTCCGAAAAGGTCTGCGGGGCATTTCTTCCGATCCGAGAAGGCTGAGCGTTCACGAGGCGCAAGATTCAGAACACCGTCTGCTTCGGCGCAAATCCTTGTGCAAGCTCTCGCGAGCATCTTGCGTTCACCGCGTTTCCCAGAAACCAATACGTTTGAGTTCTTCCGCGAGTAATTTAACGCAATTCAGGTTCGGAAACGACCCAACCCATAGGTTAAGTCACAGTGTTTGAGGGGGGGGCTTGGGGATGGGGTGGTAGACGGGATTTGAACCCGCGACAGCCAGATCCACAATCTGGGGCTCTAACCAGGCTGAGCTACTACCACCAGTAACGGGGAATCGACGTTAGGGTCGGCCCTCGTCAGCGTCAAGCCCGGCGTCAACAGCCATTCTCATGTTCTCATGTCGCGTTGAAACTCGGACGGCCCCTCACCCGGCCTCCGGCCACCCTCCCCATAAACCGTCCCCTCACCCCGTCCCAACCCTGGCAAGCGAAGCGATGGAGGCGGGTTGGGGAGAGGGAGAAAGGGAGAGGGGAAACGCACATGGCGGAAGGCCATGGGAACAACACGCCGCCCGACCGTGGCCGCACCTTTGCCATCGCCCGTGGATCAGCTTTGGCAGGTGCCGCTTGCCTTGACCTGCTGGGGGCCAAGAGCGCATGCACTGCGGCCCAGGTTCGCGAGTTCAACGCGCGTGACCCGGCTTCGAGGCTCGGATCAGATCCGGTCGGGCTCCGGATGGACCCAGGGGGCGCGATAGGGGCGGCGGAGAAGGCGGGTCGCCGCCGGGTCGCCCACGATTTCGCGTTTCTTGGGGTCGTAGACCAAGGTGCGGCCCACCTCCATGGCCACGTTGGCGAGGATGCAGGAGGCGGTGGAGATGTGACCTTCCTCGATGTCGGCCACCGGGCGGCTGCGGCGATCCACCGCGGCCAGGAAGTCGAGCAGGTGCCGTCGCGTGGCCGGGGCGGCGTTCAGTTCGATGCCTTTTTCGGCAAGGTCCTCGGGATATTTCTCGCGCTCGAAGACGCATTCGAAGTGCAAGGGTTTGGCGTTCTTGTCGTGGGGGATGAAGTCGGCGCGCATGGTGCTGGCCTTGAGCACGCCTTTTTCGCCATGGATGAAGAGGGCCCACGGGTAGTCGGGATCGGGCGCGACGCCCCAGGTGCGATGCTGCCAGACGGCGTGGTAGCGGTCGAACTCGAAGGTGGCGGTCTGGGTGTCGGAGATGTTGGACTTGCCGTCTTTCTGGACGAAGATGCCGCCGGTGGAGGCGATGCGGCGGGGCCAGCCGAGGTCGAGCATCCAGCGGGCGGTGTCGAGCATGTGCACACACATGTCGCCGACGATCCCGTTGCCGTATTCCATGAAGGTCCGCCACCAGCGGAGGTGGGGGAGGCCGTCGTAGGGTCGGAGCGGGGCGGGGCCGGTCCAGAGGTCGTAATCGAGGTGGTCCGGGACGGGTTCGAGCGGGGGGTTGCCGTTGGCGCGCATGTGGTAGTAGCAACACATGTCCACATGGCCGATCTGGCCCAGCAGCCCGGCTTCGATCACTTGCTTTTTGACGTCGATCAGGTGGGGGGTGCTCTTGCGCTGGGTGCCGATCTGGACCACGCGTTGGTGTTGGCGGGCGGCGGCCAGGATGGCCTCGCCTTCCATGACATCGACGCTGATGGGTTTCTGGAGGTAGACATCGGCGCCGGCCTGGATGGCGGCGATGGCGTGGAGGGCGTGCCAGTGGTCGGGCGAGCCGATCAGGACCAGGTCCAGATCCCGTTCTTTGAGCATGTCGCGATAATCGGTGTAGGTGCGGGGCGCCTTCTTGGCGGGCTGGCGCTGGCGGGCGATCTCGATCGTTTCGGCCAGCATCTTGGTGTCCGGATCGCAGACCGACACGACGTCGACGGGGGCGACCTGGAGGAGGCGCCACAGGTCGCTTTTGCCGTACCAGCCGGCGCCGATCAGGCCGACCCGGCGGGGCCGCTGGTGGACGAGGTCCGCTCCGTAGGCGCCGAGGACGGAGACGGCGAATCCGGCGGCGGCGGTGTGGAGGAACCGGCGGCGGTTGATATGGAATCCGGGCCTCCGGGGGCCGGGAGCGGGGGAGGTTAGGGTGGGTGACTTCATCGGGGTTCTATGCATGAGGGTGAGCGGGGCTGGGCGGGCTCAGGGTTGCTTCTGGGCGGGCGGGCGGGGCGGGGTTGGCACGGGCTCCGTCCGGATTTTTTCCATGAGGTAATCGACCGCTTTCATGAGCTGGGCGTCGTAGCCTCGCTGCATTTCAGCGGGGTCGAGGTCGACGACGATATCGGGTTGGACGCCTTCGTTTTCGATGACCCAGCGTCCGTCGGTGGAGTAGACGCGGTAGTCTGGGGCGGTGATGCCGCCGCCATCGACGAGGGGGGTGAACATGGAGATGCCGACGAGGCCGCCCCAGGATCGGGTGCCGATGACGGGTCCCATTTTTTTGAGTTGGAACTCGGCGGGCAACATATCTCCGCCCGAGCCGGCCTGGCGGTTGGTGAGGAGGGCCTTGTGGGCCTTGGTCGAGACCAAGGGGGTCGAGTAGTCGCGGGAGTAGCGCCGGGTCCAATAGAAGAGCACGGGGAGGTTCATGCGGTTGAGGAAGGGATCCGGGTCCAGGCCGCCCCCGTTGAAGCGGCCGTCGACGATGAGTCCTTCCTTCTGGGTCTGGCCGTACCAGTAGAGGGGGAACATTTCGGCGGAGCCGGTGAAGGTATCGGGGAGGTGGAGGTAGCCGATGCGGCCGCCGGAGGCCGTCTCGACGGTCTTGCGGTTGCGTTCGAGCCAATCGAGGTAGCGGAATTTGCGGTCGCTGGCGGTGGGGACGACGATGGCTTCGCGTTGCTCGGTTCCGTCGGCGTCGGCCGCCACGGTGAGGCGCACGGCTTTGCCAGCCAGCCCCTCGAAGGCGGCGAAGGGCTCGCGCTGGGTTGTCACCGGACGTCCGTCCACGGCCAGGAGCAGGTCTCCTTCGCGGACCTTCAGGCCTGGGGCAGCGAGGGGCGGGAGTTCGCCCGAGGTCCAATCGGGCGTGCGCAGAATGCGTTGGAACCGCCAGCGCCCGCTGGCCGGGTCGGCGCCCAGGTCGGCTCCGAGCAATCCTACCGAGACGTGGTCGGCCCGGCGGCGGCGGTCCCCGCCGAAGACATAGGTGTGCGAGGTGGCCAATTCTCCGATGAGTTCGCCGATCACCCAGCGGACCTCCGTGCGGCTGGCCGCCACGTCGATGAGCGGCCGGTATTTGGCCCGGGTGGCGGTCCAATCGAGTCCGTGCATCCCCGGGTCGTAGAAATAGTCCCGCTCGATGCGCCCGACCTCGTCGTAGATTTGCTTCCATTCGGCGCGGGGGTCGAGCCGGAGGACGAGGTCGGACAGGTTGAGGGGTTCGGGTTTGGCGTTTTCGGCGGTGGCGTCGACGATCCCGATTTCGCTGTCTTTGCGCCAGACGATTCGTTTGGCGTCGGCGGAGAGGGCATAATCGCGCAGGCCGTCGAGGACGGTGCGTTCCTGGCGTTTTTCGAGGTTGAAGGCCTTGAGCGTGCGCGGGCCGGGTTCGCGGATATCGAAGCGGTTGAAGTCGCCTTCGTGGGCGTCGAGGTAGAGGACGGATCCGGCGGCGACGGCGAGGCGCCGGTAGTTGCCGCGGGGAATGGGCAGGGGTTCGACCCGGTGTTCGATGCCGGCGAGATCGAGCTGGGTGGTGGGCGGGGTTTTGCCGGGCGTGGCCGGCTTGGCGGCCGCGTCGGCGGGGTCAGCTGCTTTCTCCTCCTGCTCTTCCTTCTTGGTTTTGGCTGGGGTTTCGTCGTCGCCGGTGGGCGGGGGGAAGAGCGGGGGGAGGCTGGCGGTGAGGCTCACGGCGTAGATCCCGGCGGCCTTTTTGTGCACGAATTCGAACTCGAGGTCGCTGTAGGTGGGGTCGAAGCGGCGATTGCTCACGAAGAAGAGGCGCTGGCCATCTTCGGAGAAGACGGGGCCGAAGCTGTCCAGGGGGCCTGCGGTGACGGGATGATGCTCCCCGGTGTCGAGGGCGTGGATCCAGATGCGGTTCACCAGGTCGGCGCCCATTTTGGTATAGGCGAGATAACGCGAGTCGGGGGACCAGATGTGGTCGAAGATGGGTTTGGCGTCGATCGCGAGGTCCATTGCCTCATCATCGGCTTTGTCGACACGGGTGAGCGCCTTGGTTTCGACGTCGAGCACCCAGAGCGTCAGCGTCTGATCGCTGAAGGCGAGTTTGCGGGAATCGGGGGACCAGCGGAGGGCGAAGCGGTAGCCGTCGCGATGGGTGGTGAGGCGGACGGCGGGTTCGAGGCCGGCCGGGTCGGTGACATAGACTTCGTATTCGCCGGTTCGATCCGAGAAGAAGGCGATGCGCTGGCCGTCCGGCGACCAGACGGCGTCCTTGTCGCGCGAGCCGGGGTCGCGGGAGAGGTTGCGGACGATGCCTTTTTCGCGCGGGACGGTGAAGACATCGCCGCGCGCGACGACGACTGCGCGCGCGCCATCGGGGGAGAGGCCGACTGAGGTGATCCAATCCTTGACGTTCTTGAGGTAGGGGCGGGTTTCGGGGGAATCGGCCAGGATCTGGATGGGGACGGGGCTGGCTTGGCCGGTGGCGGGGTCGAAGATTTCGAGGCGGCCGGCGCGGTCATAGATGATCTTGCCGTTGCCGGAGGCGCCGTGACCGAGGTCGTAGTCGGTGTAGTGGGTGTGGCGGCGGGTCTCTCCGGACTTCGGGTCGAGCGAGTAGAGGTTCAAGACGCCGTCCGGGTCGGCCTGATAGTAGAGGGTGTCCCCGATCCAGAGGGGGAACCGTTCGGTGCCGCGGTCCTGGGTGAGTTGGCGGTCGGCGCCCGTGCGCAGGTCGTGGAGGTAGAGGTCGGGGGCCAGGCCGCCGCGGTAGCGCTTCCACGTTCGATCTTCGGTCGCGACCCGGGTGTAGGCGATCTGCGAGCCGTCCGGAGAAAAGTCGCCCCAGCCGGCTTCATGGAGGGGGAGAGGTTCGAGTCCCGAGCCGTCGGGCGCAATGAGGTAGAGCCGGGTGTAGCGGCTGGCGGCATCGCGGTCGGAGCGGAACAGGACTTTTCCGCTGACCGGGTGCCATCCGATCACGTCGTCGCCCGAGGGGTGGTAGGTGAGGCGGGTGATCTTGCCTCCTTCCGGGGTCATGACGTAGACGTCGGCGTTCCCGTCGTATTGGCCGGTAAAGGCGATCCACTTGCCGTCGGGGGAGAACTTGGGGGCGCGTTCCTCGCCTTCGTGGAAGGTGATGCGCCGGGCTACGCCTCCGGCGGCCGCGACCACCCAGATGTCTTCGGCATGGACGAACGCGATGGTGTCGCCGTGCCAATCCGGCTGCCGTGCCAACGCCGTGGGGGCCGCGGCGGAAGTGCTGGTCGCAAGGGTCACCAGGAGCAGGCTGGCGAGGGACCACGAGGGAAGGGCTTTCATAAGCGGCCCCGACCATAAGCGACCGACCGGGCGATGGCCACACTTTGTGCAAAGGGGCAGGATTCTGCCGATGAACCGGTTGCTGCTCACCGTCGGTGGGGCGAGGCGACCGACGAGCCGCGAGGTCGTAGGCCCTTGACGGCTCGCGAGCCGTGCATGCCCTCGGTGGGAGGGCCCCGAAGCAGGAAGAACCCTCATCCGGTTTCTTAGAAGCACGCTCGCCCCACCCGACTGCCCAGCTTCATGGTCACCCCCCCCAGTGGAGGTCAGGCCGATCGTCCGCCCGGGGTAAGGACAGTGGGGAACCATCGGGGGTGCACAATGGGGTTGTAGTCCAGGGGATTGCCCCGTATTGTCCGCCCGCAATCACTGGTAACCGCGAAGCGCAACCCAAGCGCCTGTCGACCGACCTATTGATACGTGCCAAAGCCGGCAGACCCCCTCACCTCTGCCCCGCATGTTTCACATGCCTGCAAGCCCCCTCCCCATGAACCGGAACATGCGTTCGTTGATTTCCAAGCCCTTGCGCATTTCGGGTTC
>CAZVRY010000145.1:0-906 GCA_964629545.1 uncultured Verrucomicrobiota bacterium
CGAAATCCGCGCCTTCCGCCAAGACCCTCGCCCCGACGCCTACGAACAAGTCGTCGACCGGCTCCTCGCCTCCCCCCACTACGGCGAACACTGGGCCCGCCCCTGGCTCGACCAAGCCCGCTACGCCGATAGCAATGGCTACGAAAAAGACGAACTCCGCACCATCTGGCCCTACCGCGACTGGGTCATCAACGCCCTCAACCGCGACCTCCCCTTCGACCAGTTCACCATCGAACAACTCGCCGGCGACCTCCTCCCCAACCCCACCCGCGAACAACGCATCGCCACCGGCTTCCACCGCAATACCATGACCAATACCGAAGGCGGCACCGACGAGGAGGAATTCCGCGTCGCCGCCATCGTCGACCGCATCAATACCACCTTCACCGTCTGGACCGGCACCACCTTCGGTTGCGCCCAATGCCACACCCACAAATACGACCCCTTTACCCAAACCGAATACTACCAGGTCTTTGCCCTCTTCAACCAAACCCGCGACAAAAGCCGCAGCAACGATCCCATCCTCGAACTCCCCTCCCCGGAACAGGAATCCCAACGCGACGCGGTCCGCACCAAGATCAAACCCCTCCAACAACAACTCGACACCCCCACCCCGGAACTCGAAGCGGAACAGGCCGCCTGGGAATCCTCCCTCCGCTCCGACTTCGCTGCCCTCGCCTCCGCCTGGACCCCGCTCACCCCGAGCCGCTTCGAAGCCACCGCCGACGTCACCCTCGAACCCCAACCCGATGCGTCCCTCCTCTCCACCGGCCCCCTCCCCGACGAGTCCGTCTACACGCTCGATCTCCCCCTTCCCCAACGCCCCCACCGCGCCCCCCGCCCCGCCACCCACCCCCCCCCCCGCCCCCCCCCCCCCCCGACCCAGGGCGCCAAAACCACCACCCC
>CAZVRY010000145.1:916-17266 GCA_964629545.1 uncultured Verrucomicrobiota bacterium
CTCCGCGCCCCCCGCCTCGACACCCTCCCCGACCACCGCCTCCCCCACCAGAGCTGCGGCCGCAGCGAAGAGGGCGACTTCGTCCTCACCGAGTTCTCCCTCGAACTGCTCCGCGAGGGCGAACCGCCCACCCACACCCCCTTCGACCTCGCCTACAGCGACCATGCCATGGGCGGCTACGAGGCCAGTAAGGCCATCGACGGCCAGGAACGCTCCGGTTGGTCCATCGCCGCCCACGAACCCGCCCACCGCACCCATCACTTCGCTGTCTTCGTCCTCAAAGACCCCCCCACCCTCGCCGCCGGCACCCGCGCCCGCATCATCCTGAAACAGCAATCCCACCGCGCCCAACACCTCCTCGGCCGCTTCCGCCTCTCCGCCTCCGCCGCCCCCACCGACCCCCACCGCGCCTGGGCCAAGATCCCCGCCCAGGTCCGCGCCTGGCTCTCCGTCCCCACGGACCAACTCTCCCCAGACCAACGCCGGGACCTGGCCAAACACTACCGCTCCATCGCCCCCTCCCTCGATCCCATCCGCCAGCAAATCGCCGAACTCCGCAAACAGGAACCCCAAGGCATCCCCTCCACCCTCGTCCTGGAGCCCGTCGAACAACCCCGCGAAACCCATGTCCTCATCCGCGGCAGCCACCTCAATAAAGGCCCCGCCGTCGAACCCGGCGTGCCCGCCGCCCTCCATCCCTGGCCCCAGGACCAACCCTTCAACCGCCTCACCTTCGCCCGTTGGCTGGTCAGCCCCGAAAATCCCCTCGTCGGCCGCGTCACCATGAACCGCCTCTGGGCCCAGTACTTCGGCCTCGGCCTGGTCGAAACGAGCGAGGAGTTCGGCGCCCAAGGCGAATTGCCCTCCAACCAACCCCTGCTCGACTGGCTCGCCACCGAGTTCGTCCGCCAACACTGGAGCCTCAAGGCCATGCACCGCCTCATCGTCACCTCCGCCACCTACCGCCAAGACTCCCGCGTCACCCCCCTCCTCCTCGAACGCGACCCCTTCAACCGCCTCCTCGCCCGCGGCCCCCGCGCCCGCCTCGAAGCCGAAGTCCTCCGCGACCAGGCCCTCGCCGTCAGCGGCCTCCTGAACCGCACCGTCGGCGGCCCCAGCGTCTTCCCCTACCAACCCGAGGGCATCTGGATCGCCCCCTACAGCGGCGACCGCTGGGTCCAAAGCAAGGATGGCAACCAGTTCCGACGCGGCCTCTACACCTTCTGGCGCCGCACCTCCCCCTACGCCAGCTTCATGGCCTTCGATGCCCCCAGCCGCGAGGTCTGCACCGAACGTCGCCTCCGCTCCAATACCCCCGTCCAAGCCCTCGTCACCCTCAACGACCCCGCCTTCATGGCCGCGGCCAATGGCCTCGCCCGCCGCCTCCTCGCCACCCCCAACCTCCCCGATGCCCGCCGCCTTAACCTCGCCTTCCGCACCGTCCTCGGTCGCCGCCCCGACCGCCCCGAACGCCAACGGCTCCTCGCCCTCCTCACCGCCAGCCGCGACCACTACCAAGCCGATCCCGCCGCCGCCGCCAAACTCGTCGCCATCGGCCTCGGCGATCCTCCCCCCGACCTCCCCCTCCCCGACCTCGCCGCCTGGGCCGTGGTCGCCAATACCCTCCTCAACCTCGACGAGTTCCTCACCAAAGGCTAAACCCCGCCCGCATGCAACCATCCCCCCTCCACCTGCTCCAGGCCGACCACCTCCTCCGACGCACCCGCCGCCAGTTCTTCCGCGACTGTGGCCTCGGCCTCGGAACCCTCGCCCTCGCCTCCGCCGGCAACCCCCGCCTCTTCGCCGCCGACCCCCCCGCTCCCACCCTCCCCGCCGACCCCGTCGCCCCCCGCCCCCCCCACTTCGCCCCCCGCGCCCAACGCGTCATCTACCTCCACATGGCCGGAGCCCCCTCCCAACTCGACCTCTTCGACCACAAACCCAAACTCGTCCAACTCAATAACCAAAGCGTCCCCGAGGACATCATCAAGAACGAACGCTTCGCCTTCATCAAAGGCGTCCCCCGCCTCCTCGGCACCCCCCACCAGTTCCAAAAACACGGACGCTCTGGCCAGGAAATCTCCAACGTCCTCCCCCACCTGGCCAAGGTCGCCGACGAACTGTGCGTCGTTCGCTCGATGAAGACCGACCAGTTCAACCACGCCCCCGCCCAACTCTTCGTCCATACCGGCTCCGCCCGCCTCGGCCGGCCCAGCCTCGGTTCCTGGCTCTCCTATGGCCTCGGCACCGAAGGCCGCGACCTCCCCGCCTTCGTCGTCATGGTCTCAGGCAAAAACGGCCCCGACGGCGGCGCCTCCCTCTGGGGCAGCGGCTTCCTCCCCACCATCCACCAGGGCGTCCAACTCCGCGCCAAAGGCGAACCCGTCCTCTTCCTCTCCAACCCCGACGGCCTCGCCCCCTCCCTCCGGCAAAACACCCTCGCCACCCTCGAAGACCTCAATCGACGCCACCTCGGCCGCGTCGGCGACCCCGAGATCGTCACCCGCATCGCCCAATACGAAATGGCCTACCGCATGCAAATGAGCGTGCCCGACCTGGCCGACATCGCCGCCGAATCGCCCGCCACCCACGCCGCCTATGGCACCACCCCGGGCCAGGCCTCCTTCGCCAACAACTGCCTCCTCGCCCGCCGCCTCGTCGAACGCGGCGTCCGCTTCGTCCAACTCTACCACTGGGGCTGGGACACCCACGGCGATATCAAGGAAAACGACCTCCGCTACGGCTTCGTCGACCGCTGCCGCGAAGTCGATCAACCCACCGCCGCCCTCATCCAGGACCTCAAACAACGCGGCCTCCTCGACTCCACCCTCGTCGTCTGGGGTGGCGAGTTCGGCCGCACCCCCATGAACGAGGCCCGCAACCGCGACGGATTCATCGGCCGCGACCACCACCCCCACGCCTTCACCGTCTGGATGGCCGGCGGCGGCGTCAAAGCCGGCCTCTCCTACGGCGCCACCGACGACCTTGGCTACTTCGCCGTCGAAAACCCCGTCCACGTCCACGACCTCCAAGCCACCCTCCTCCACCTCATGGGCCTCGACCACCAACGCCTCACCTACCGCTTCCAGGGCCGCGATTACCGCCTCACCGACGTCCACGGCAACGTCGTCCACGACCTCCTCGCCTGACCCTACCTGGCGACCACCGCCGCACACGCCCGCCGCAAATACTCCTCGTAGGCCCAGCCCCCACTGCCCCCCGTCTGCCGCGCCACCACCAAATCCAAACTCGGCACGAACGCCAGCAACTGCCCCCCCGACCCAGGCTTCGAACGCGCATCCGCCGGTATCCCCTCCCCGCTCCGCCCGTCCTCCCCCGTCAACCGCGCCGGCAACTCCCAACCGTGCGAGAAAATCCCCGGATTCAACTTCCACCGCATCTCCGGCGTCCGCACCCCATGAGTCGGCGCCCCCGTCTGCTCCACAAACCAACGGGGCACCACCTGCCGGTCCCCCCACCGCCCGTCGCGCAGCATGCAATACCCAACCCGCGCCAACTCGCGGGCCGGCAAACCCAGGCCATGCGACGGATGCCGCCCGATGCCCTCCTTCCCCTCGTAGTATTGGAACCACCACGACTCGATCCCCAGCGGCTTGAACAACGCCTCGATGGCGAACCGATCGTAGGGCTGCCCCGTCACGCTCTCGCACACCAGCGCCGCGTGCGCCAAGGCATGCGTCGAATAACCGCAGGCCGTCCCCGGATCGAACGCCAACCGCGATGTCCGCGCGTCCCCGCTTAGACCCAACACATACTCCCACGCCCCATCGTTCGGCGCCCCCACCGCCTCCGGACACAACCCCGACGTGTGATTCAACAACTGCTTCACCGTAATCCGGGCCTTCCGCGGATCGCTCAGCGGCCGCGCCCACGGAAGAAACTCGAAGGCCGGATCCTCGAACGTCATCCGCCGGGGCGTTAACCCTTGCTGACTCCGCTCCGCCGCAATCGCCAACACCGTCGCGCAGATCGCCTTCGACACCGAGGCCACCCGCTCCGAACTCGTCCGCGCGCTCCGACCGCGTTCCACCTCCAGCGCCACGTAACCCCGCCGGATCACCACCGCCGCAAACTCCCGGCTGTCCGACTGCAACAACCACTCGCGCAACGCTGCCAGCTTGGCCGGTTCCATCCCCGCCAAACGCCGAACCTCCTCCGCCCCCTCCACCCGACGCCATCCACCCTGCGACTCGGGTGGCGGATAATACGGACCCTCCTCCGCCCGCGCCGCCCCCAGCATCCACCCGACGCACGCCACCACCAGCAACGCCACACTCACCCCCCTCGCCCTCCAAAAAAAACCACCGCTGATGATGCGTGACACGTTCATGCCCCCCACCCTGCCTCACCGCCCCTCCCCCGTCCACCTCCCTTCGTTGCCCTGGATGCGCGTCGAGCGGATTCGAAGCAACCGCGGATGACACGGATGACGCAGATGGCCAGCAGGATGGGGACGCAGGGTGTTTCAGGGGTCCTCGACCCAACGGAGAGCCTGGGCTCGACCGCGCAGCACCGCCACCGCCTGATCATCCGCACCATCCGCGAAACCCGCGGTTAGATCGAGGTCCTGGCGCGAGGATTCGGATTTGCCCTCGCTCTTGGTCCTACACCTACCCCGCTCCCGCGCTGCCCCACCGCCTGACCGACTCACGGCCGCTCCCCGGGACCAAGTGACAGGTTCACCCCCTCCTGCCCACTCCGGTCATCCCCCTCATAACTCCCTCTCTCCCGCGCCGCGCGGGGGAGAGGGGCGGGGAGAGGAGGTCGTTCAAGAGCAGGGTCAGGGTGACAGGTTCACTGCCTCCGGCGCGTTCGGTGTCCACGCTTCAGCATGCTCAAGCACGGCGCGGGTACACTGACAGACGGTCCCCCCCCTGAGTTGCCTCATGTTAGCCCCGAATCCATGAGGCTCACCCCGTCGCCCCCGGTCACAGGGACAGGGTGGGCAGGATCGCTGTCTGCGACGCATGACGAAGCGGCTCGAAAGCCGCTTGAACGAGCGCGACCAATCTGGCTGCCGGGATAGAGCTCAGCGGCCAGCCGACAAGAGTCGGCGGGAGGAAAGACCCGCCAGCGACAAGGCGGCTGCGAAACCCAGGAGCAGCAGGGTGGAACCGGCCTCCGGCACGGCTGGCGTCCGAATGCGAAGTTCCGAGTTGTCGAACGCAAGCGTTCCGAACTGGTTGTAAGCGAACCACCCGTAACGGTTGCCGCCAATCCCGGCGATCAAGTCGGTGGGATCACTCAGGGTCCAGGAATTCACCACCGCATTCGCGCTATCGAGGATGCTCATGTCCACAGCAAGCACTCCACTGTTGTTGTAGAAGTGATGCTCGAAGGTGTACCAACCACTCGTCGAAATCGCGATCGGTCCCTTGGCAGGATTCTTGGCATAGGCACTGCCCGGCTGACTGTTGTTGCTGGCGCTAATGACAAAGCGCGAACTGTTGGCACCCGGCCCGGTCGAATCGTTGTAGAACCCAGCGTTGAAGATGAAATCCCGGCGGTGAGTCCCGCCGCTATTGTTGATGGCGGAGCTGAAATCGAAACGGGTGTCGTTGGCCCACCCACCTGCGACATCCAGGTAGATATCGATGGACGTCCAGTACTCCTGGAAAACCGTCGGAACCGCATTCCCGGCGCCAAAGTTATACCCGCCCCACGTCGTGTAATCCCCTCCGACGCGTGCAGGCGTGGCGTGATAGGCTCCGGAACTGGACGTGATGCCGCCCGTCCCCGACGCCACTCTCGTCGGCGAGAACCACCCCGCGGTGTCCGTCTCAAACCCATTGAAGTAAAGTTGAGTCGCTTGGGCAGCGTGGGCGAAGGTGGCAGCCAGCAGAACGACCAAGGTTCTGGCAGCGTTGCGTTGATGAACAGACGGCTTCATAGGTTTCGTAGTGTGACGACGGACCCGCAAACGACGATGACGACCACTCCGAGTCGCCTTTGCGCATGACGGAACCCTTCGCGTTGGCGTTGTGTAATCCGAGAACTCCCAAGAGAGTGATCTTGGGCGAGTCCGCAAAAGCCTGAGCAAGTTCCGCGCCTTAACGTGTAACGTATTTTCTATGAAACAGTTATGACTATGCGGCTCACTGTCTCGGCGGGCATGTCCCAGCAGAATGTAAAGAGCGCCGACAGATCCCAGGCTCACGAAGCTTGCGGCACTGGCATCGATATACCGCAAATTACTAACCTCCAGCAACTTCTGCATGCACCGCCGACCCGCAGCACTCGGAACATCGTCGGCGCAAGGTGTCAAGTCCGCCATACACTCCCCCAACTGATCCGCTCGACCTCACCCCTCCTTATCACGCAATAAACAGATCAGGAACACGTTAGGCATCGTCCGACGCTCCAGGGTCCGTGTAAGGAATGCCGACAGGAGCGCTCCGGAGAGGCGGGTTCCCGCTTGGAGAATCGGCGGGGAAAATCAGCGCCTCCGATGACCGGACGGCCGGTTCGAGGCTGTCGTTCGGCGTCCGCGACTCAGCCTGCCCGGGCAAGGCGCAGGGAACTACACACTCGATCGGCCACCTACAGTCTTCTTCATGTTCGCCCTGAATTCATGAGGCTCACCCCCCCCTAAATGGTGGCAGGCTCAGAATTGCCCTGAATTCATGAGGCCCATCGCCGGTGGCGCCCTTTACCGGACCCGGCCGTGCCGCCCGAAGAACTCCCACATCAACTCGTTCGCCGACACATTCGTCGTGGACCGCCCGATGAACCCTACTGGCGGCTCGATCCCGGGCCACGTGTGGCCACCTCCTTCCACGGTCACCAGGACCACCTCCGAACCCTCGCGCCCCCCGCCGTAGCGCGCCCGCGTCACCCGCAACGCGTCCCCCTCCTTCGAGAGGACGTCCCGCCGAGGCTCGGCCTCGCACCCGTTGATCTCGACCCAGGTGCGCACCGACTCCTCCACGCTCAGCAGCCGAAGGAGGCGAGAACCCCCGCCTGGTGGCCGCTCGTAAGGCACCAACGTGTCGCGCGTCCCGTGAAAGTGAATCACCGATACGGGACGACTCGGCCTCGATTCCTCGATCGCGATCGTGCCCCCCACCGGGGCGATCGCCGCGATCCGCTCCGGCAGTTCGGCGGCCAACCGGTAACACATCATCGCCCCGTTGCTCATTCCGCACGCGAACACCCGTCCGGCATCCACCGTCATCACGGTGCCCAGATCGTCCAGCAAAGCCTCCGTGAAGGCCACGTCGTCCGCTTTGCCCCGCGCCGACCGCCCCCCAAAACTACCCGCATTCCAGGTCAGAAAGGGCCCTCGCCCCGTCCCGCTCGGGTAAACCACCACGAACCCATGCCGGTCTGCCGTCTGGTTCAACCCGCAAAAGGTCACCATCATCGGACCGTTCATCCCGGCGCCATGCAGCGCCAGCACCACCGGCGTGGGCTTCCCCGTGTCCACCCGAGGCGGCACGTGCACCAAGTACGTCCTCGCCCGGTCCTCCACGCGCAGGCTCCGCACATGATCGCCCGCCTCCAACGGGGTTGCCGCCCCAGCCACCGACCCAACCCCATACGCCAGCAGCGTCCAGACCAGCCACCGGGCCCCTTGCCTCACGCGGACTGACCACGAAGTATCGATGTGACCCAGCATATGTTCGGCCAAAAAATCGCCGCCCGATCGCCCCGGTTCAACCCAATTCGCCACCGCCCCGAGCCGCGGCCGCGGCCGAGGTTCCGGTGATGCCCCAGCCGCACCCGGCCGTCCTCGACCACGAAGATCGCCAATGTGAAATCGGTCTTGAGATGAAGGTGAGCCCTAGGCGGACGGAGTCTTGCCGTGCGATCCGGGGCGGGGAAGGGAATTCATCGCCGGCCCCCGCCGCCGGGGATCCCCGCGGGAACCACCCCCCCCAACAGCCACCCTTGCCGTCACAGTTCGAGATCGTGCCAGCTCTTGGCGATGACCACGTTGCCCTTGAGCGACGCGGTGACCGCGGTGTAGTCGGCCAGCGGGTTCGCCGTCTCCGACAGCGACCGGACCGACAGGCCGACGAAGCAGATCTCCGACAACTCCGAGGTGCGGGCGATCAACTGCAGCGGCGGTCCCTGCGACACCAGGACGAGAACTTCGGCGCTGATGCGCGCCTCCTCGACCAGCCGGCGCATGGCGGCTTCGGTCTGCCCGCGGCCGGCCTCGTCCTCCACGATGCGGAGCACGCGGAGGCGGTGGTCGTTGAACTGCCGCGAGGATTGAAGCAAGTGCGCCAGCGTCAGCATGAACGATCCGTTCTCCTTGGCGCGCCACCAGACGTCGATGTGCGGTTGCAGGGCGGACGAGGGCAGTTCCGCCTCTTCGAACACCAGGAGGTTTCGCTTCAGTTCGAGGATGCGCCGGACGGTCCGCACAAACTCGGCCAGGCGCAGGACGTCGTCGCTCCAGCCGATCAGCACGGTGTTGGGCTGCAGGGATCCCACGCCGGACACCTGGAGCAGGGTGGAAACGCCGTGTTCGAGGTCGTCGGCCAGAATCGTCTTGGCCACGGCGGAAAGCCGGTTGTCCTGGATGAAATCCTCGAGCGACTTCTGCCGGCCGGGCTGAAACGGCAGGAGTTTCTGCCAGTCGCCGGCCACCACTTCGGCCAGGAAGATCAGGCCGCGGCGCGCTTCGAGGTAGCTGGCGAACTCGACCATCGGCAGGCGGCTCTTGGGATGGCCCACGAGCACGAGCAGAACGGGGCGCCAGTTGCGCACGTGCATGCGCGACGCGGAGAGCCTGAGGAGCCCAAACCGCGCCACGGCGAACCACAGGCCGCTGCGGACGTCGCCCCAGGCGGTCCGGTAATGGCGGCGCTTGTGGTAGGAGTAAATGCCGAAGCAGCAAACCGTGGCAACCAGCGTGGCCAGCGGGTTGAGCAGCAACATGACGAAGAGGCAGCCCAGCGCGCCCGCGATCGAGGGCAGCCAGTGGACGCGGAACGTCGGGCGGTAGCTGGGGTTCGACACCCAGCGCTCGAGCCCGGCGACCAGGTTCACCATGCCGTAGGTGGTGAGGAAGAACATGGTGATGATCGGGGCGATCAGGTTGAGATCGCCGGCCCAGACGCAGCCGAGCGCGAGGAGGGCGGAGAGCACCAGCGCGAGGCGCGGTTCGTTCCCCGGGCCGTGCCCGCGGGCCAGCCAGCGCGGCACCACGCGGTCCTTGCCCAGGGCCTGCAACGTCCGCGGCGCCGCCAGCAGGCTGGCCAGGGCCGAAGACAGCGTGGCCGCCCACAACCCGGCGAAAATCAGCGGAGGCACCACCGCGATGCGTTGCAGAATCAGCTTGTTGCCGATCAGTTCGTCGCGGCGAGCGCTCATCGCCAGCCACACCATCTCGGCGGCGTAGATTCCGAAGGTCAGAATGACCGCCCACAACGTGCCCCGCGGGATGCTCTTGGACGGATCCTTCAGATCGCCGGACATGCTCACGCCAGACATGATCCCAGTCACCGCCGGAAAGAAGATGGCGAAGACGGACCAGAAATCGTGACCGGGCTCGTAACGGGGCGCCCAGTTGGCCTGCCAGCCCGCGATGGGGTTGAACCCGGCAAAGAACGACACCAGCGACAGGCCGAGGGCGGCCATGATGACATACTGCGTTTTGATGGCCAGATCGGCGCCCGCCCAGGCGATCACGAACAGGATGCCCAGGACCACCGTCTCCACCAGCTTCACGTCGAACCCCGGGAAGAGAAAGAGCAGCGATTCGGTGAAGCCAATGACGTAGAACGCGACGGAGACGGCCTGAGCCAGGTAGAGCGGGATGCCGATGCTGCCCCCGATTTCGAGGCCAAGACTGCGCGAAATCATGAAGTAGGCGCCGCCGCCCCCGATCCGCCTGTTCGTGGCAATGGCCGACAGCGACAGGGTGGTGAGCAGCGTGATCGTGTTGGCGACGACAAGCATGATCAGGGCCTGCTTGAGCCCGGCGTTGCCGACCACCCAACCCGCCCTCAGGAACATAATCACGCCAAGGATCGTGAGCACGTTGGGCGTGAAGACGCCCCCAAACGCGCCGAACTGGCGCCGGAGTTCCGAAGGGCTGTTCTGACGAGCCGCCATGAGCGACGCGGGAGATACCCCGGCCGCCGCGTGCTGGCGAGACATTCCTGGCGCGGTGACCGGCGGCGCGTAATCCGAAGCGGCCCCGGGTCGCCATGACCCTGGTTGGCTGCCGCGGCGCGCGGTTCGAACGACGCCTGCGCTGTGTGCCCGGGCCCATGGAATGCGGGCTCACGAACCCCGCCAGGGGCGGAAGGCAGCAACGCTAGGAAGCGCGGCATCCGCCGGGGTCACCCGGGCGCTTCCTTTCCAGCCCGGCCCCAGGTCCGGAACCGGCCGAACAAGGCCCGCATCGGCCCGCCCGGCGCCCGCCCGTTGAGGTTCGCGAAACGCCCAGTCGATGCCCTTTCAAACCAGAACGCGGAAGTGCCGTCCGCATCGGCTCGAGGATGTCGGTGGCTGGGTCGGATCGCCGCCATGCTGGCGGCCAGTCCCGCGAGCCGGCAAGGATGCCGGCGGCCCAGCAGCACCAAGGTCTGCCGACCGGGTGCGGTCGACGTCATCCTGGCCGCCAACTCGGGGATGCACGGGGTGACTGGGGTGGGTCGGGCCGGGCCGGGCCATTCCCGGCGAAACGGGGCAGAAGCGCCAGCGGGTCGGCGTTTCAGTTGGGGCTGACCTTCAACCGCGCGATCGGGTAAGGCAGGGTGGCGGGGGCATCAACGCAGGCCGCCGTTGACGCTGAAGGTGCCCGGGACAGGGATGTCCCTTCGCCGTCGAAGCAAGAATGCTGGGCGGTGCTGTCACCTGGTCTGATGCGCAGGCTGCCGAGGTCCATGCTCGCCATTGACTCGGTGGACGGGCAGGTGCGGCTTTCGGGGTTGTTGGAGGATGAGTCTCGGGGGGCGCCCTGGCCCGGGGAGATGGCCCGTTCCCGCGCGGATGGGGAGCGCCTGCTCCCGGCCGGCGAAGGTGGGGGCCTATGGCTTTGGGATCTCACGCCAATCCTGGGCTGGAGGAACAGGCCAGCCCCTATGGGACGTGCGTGGATCGGAAGACAAGCCGCAACGTCTGGGTAACTGATCGCACGATTGCCCGGCGCGATCGCTGGCTGCTCCCTTGGCGCAGGGCAGCGGCGAGGGCCTTCGCCTAGTCGTTTCGCTGAGCCGCTCAAAGGGGTTCGTCCAATGGTGCCAGGCCGTGGTTTCCGCCACACTGGACGGCGTCAGCATCGGGCGTTATCCCGGCGCGCCAGACCAACGCCGGGTGGAAAGGAACTATGGGCGAGAGGAAGCCGATCGCCGTGCGCGTGCGCGAAGGCACGCGCCAGGACATTCCAGCGTTGATGGAACTGAACCGTGCCGCCTATCCCGGGCTGGCGGGTGAAAATGTGGTCTGGGGGGAGACGCATTTGCGGAGTCACCTGCGGGTGTTCCCGCAGGGCCAGCTTGTCGCCGAGGCCCGGGGCAAGATCGTCGGCGCGGTGTCTTCGTTGATCGTCAACCTGGGGTCGGAACCGTTGCGTCATCACACGTGGGCGGGCATCACGGACAGCGGCTATTTCACGAGCCACGACCCGCAGGGCGACACGCTCTACGGCGCGGATGTGTACGTGCATCCGGACGCCCGCGGGCTGGGTGTGGGCCACGCGCTCTACGCAGCGCGCCGGGCGCTGTGCAAGAGGCTGAATCTGCGCCGCATTCTCGCAGGCGGGCGGCTGTGGAATTATGGCGACCACGCCGCCCAGCTCTCGCCGCAGGAATACGCCCAGCGCGTCGCTGCGGGCGAGTTTCGCGACCTCGTGTTGAGCTTCCAGTTGGGCGAGGGCTTTCAACTGCGCAGCGTGATGCCGAATTATCTGCGCGATCCGAGGAGTCACCATCACGCCAGCTTGATCGAATGGCTGAACCCGGATTACAGGCCGCGTCCCGCTGGCGCGCGCAAGGTGCGCGTGGCGTGCGTGCAGTATCAAATGCGCAAAGTCAGTGCGTTCGCAGACTTTGCGCGCCAGGTTTCGTACTTCGTGGACGTGGCGGCGGATTATCAGTCGGACTTCGTGCTGATGCCGGAGCTGTTCAGCGTGCAGTTGCTGTCGCGGCTCGATGCGGTCTCGCCGCAGGAGGGCATGAAGAAGCTGGCCGACTACACGCCGCGCTTCAAGAAGTTGATGCGCGAACTGGCCAGCAAATACGGCCTGACCCTCGTCGCGGGCAGCCATCCGGTTTTCGTCGGCCCAAAACTGCTGAACATCGCCCACGTCTGCCTGCCGGATGGACACCTGGTCGAGCAGCCCAAGCTGCACGTCACGCCCAACGAACGGAAGTGGTGGGGCATCAGCGGCGGAGAGAAGCTCGGCGTCATAGAAACGCCCAAGGCCAAGATCGGCGTGCTCATCTGCTACGACGTCGAGTTCCCCGAGGCGGTGCGGCAACTGGCGGACGAAGGCGCGGAGATCCTGTTCGTGCCGTTCTGCACCGACAACCGGCAGGGCTACTTGCGCGTGCGCTACTGCGCACAGGCCCGAGCCATTGAAAACCAAATCTACGTCGCGCTCGCGGGAAACGTCGGCAACCTGCCCGATGTGGCGAACATGGACGTGCACTATGGCCAGGCGGCGGTGTTTACGCCATCCGACTTCGCCTTTGCGCGCGACGGCATCGCCGCCGAGGCGGACTCGAACGAGGAGACCGTGCTCATCTGTGATCTCGATTTGGACAGCCTGCACGCCGCGCGCAGCAGTGGCACGGTGACGCCGCGATTGGACCGGCGACCGGACCTCTTCCAATTCGTCTCGACCTTCCGCGCGCCGGAAACGCACCCGGGTGCCGATGACAGGGAAGGTCCGCTCGGCGATCAGCTCAGCCTGCGCAGCGAGCCTTCTGCGGGAGAGGAGCAAGCCGAGGGTTCCTAGCGAGGCGTGACCTCAGACCCGCTCCGGCCCCCATTTTCGTGCAACGCGCCTTCGCCGTCTGGACCCCAATTTCCACGCCTCGCTCTGTAGAATCCTTGCCGGCAGGAGGGACGGAACGAGAACTTGACTCGACTTGATCAAGTTCTGGGCGGCAAGGATTCTAGTCGTTTCGCTGAACTGCCGAGCGGGATTCGGCCCATAGCCTGGGACATGAAAACGATTTAACCTCGGAGCGGAAACCAAGACAGGCCGGGAGCAACGGGGACTGTCCTGGCGAGTCCGAAGTCCACCGACGCGACGGGGGGTTAAGCGATTCTCCGAAGGCGCGGTGGCTAACCCAGAATGGCAAGAACATGCAAACTCGCGTCCTCGTGGACGGCCAGTGGCGGGACGATCCGGAAGGCACGCTCCGCGTCGCCAATCCCTACGGCGGCGATAACGCGGTGCGAGAAGTCGCGTCAACCGCGCCCGGCCAGAGCAACGCCCGCGAGCGTTTGCATGGCTGGCCAACAACCATGCGCCACCGCTCCGGCGGCGTGTGAAGGCGACGGGGATCCGGCGCAGGTTCGGAGCCGGTTCGGAGGTTGCCAGCCGCCCGCGGACATCGCAGAATGGAAAGGGAAACCATGCCGACCAAAACCGAATTCAAGTTCAACTGTCCGACCTGCGGCCAGCACATCCTGGCGGCGACGGAGTGGTGCGGACGCAACATCGAATGTCCCTCCTGCCAGGCGGAAATCATCATCCCTGAGCCACCGAAGGAAAAGAAGAAGCCCGCGCCCGCGATGCCGCCTGGCCCGGCCAAGCATTCGAATTATTCGAGCAAGCCGATTCGCGTGGATGTGCCGTCCAAAGAACCCGCTCCCGCGAGGACGCCCGAGGCGGAAGCAGTGGTCCACAGGCCAACGGCGCCCGTCTCCACTCCCGCCCAACCGCAGCAACTCCGCATCGCCGTGCTCACGCCGGCCGTGAAGTTGGAGATCGTTCGCGCGGTGCGGCGGCGCATCGCGAACGAAACCGCATGGTTGCCAGGAAAGGTCGGAGGCAAGCCGGCGTACGCCGCGAAGGGGGGCAACGGCGAGCCGGTTCTCGTGGAGGCGAAAGACGCGCAGGCCGCGCGTTTCAGTTTGCTGGGGGCATTCCTCTTCGAACTCCGCCAGCGCCAGGTCGTCCGGACTGCCACCGGACGGACGCGTCTGCTCGATCAGGAGATACCCGACGCCGTCCGGGACGTGCTGATGGAAGACATGACAGACGAAGCGCGAGCGCAGAGCGAGGCGTCGCCCGCAACCGGGGACTGGCTGAGCGCCACCCACGCCCAATGCCTCGCTGCCTTAGATGCGCTGGAAGAAACCTATTCGCAACGGATGCACCAACAGCGCGCCGAAAAGGCCAAGCGGCTTCTCGGCACGACCCGCCTGCCCGACTTGATCAAGAAGCTCGAAAAGAAGGCCCGCATTGAATCGGCGGAAGTGGCCACCGCACTGTATCACGAAGTCATGGATCTCCGCCGCCGGCTGGATCGCGTGGAGAACCGGGCGCCGGATGAGAAGTAGGGGTCTGGGCACCGGATTGACCTGGCAATTGTTCATCGTCTTTGGACTGCTGGCCGCGACGTTCGCGTTGATGGTCTGGGAACATCTGTCGATCGATCTCGTGGCGATGCTGGCGTTCAGCGTGTTGCTCGCCACGGGCATCCTGACGCCCGCCGAGGCCTTCCAAGTCTTCGCCCATGACGCCGCGATCACGGTCGGGTGCATGTTCATCCTCAGCGCCGCCCTGGAGCGCACCGGCGTCATCGAAGCGCTCGGGCATCAACTCAACCGGCTCGTCGGCCAATCGGACTGGTCGCTGCTGCTGGTGGTCTTGCCCGCCGTCGCGCTCACCTCCGCGTTCATCAACAACACACCCGTCGTGGTCGTGTTCATGCCGATACTGATTGCGCTGGCCGCGTCGCGCGGATTGAAGCCGTCCAAGCTGCTGATCCCACTCTCCTTCGCTTCCATCTTCGGCGGCACCTGCACGCTCATCGGCACCTCGACGAACATCCTCGTCAGCTCCACGGCACAGCAACTGGGCCACCCCCCGCTGGGCATGTTTGAACTGGCCAAGGTGGGGTCCATTCTCACGGTCGCCGGGCTGGCCTATTTGCTTCTCCTCGGGCGAAAACTGCTGCCCGAGCGCGAGACCCTGGCCTCGGTGCCCCAAGCCAACGACGGCAAACAATACCTGACCGAGGCCGTCGTCGTAGCCGATTCGCCGCTCATCGGGAAGAAGCTGGCCGACACGCCTCTGGCAAACCAGCCCAAGGCGCGCGTGTTGGAAGTCATTCGCATGGGCGGGCCGGTGTTCGCGCCGTTGAACGAAGTCGTCCTTGAGCACGGCGACCGCTTGCGCCTGACGCTGGAACTGGCCTCCGTGGTGGACCTCAAATCCCTGGCCGGCATCGAGATTGTGCCCAAGACGAAACTGGGCGTGCAAGTCGTCGCCGCCCAAAAGGCCACCGTGGCGGAGTGTGTCGTCGGCCCGCACTCCAGCTTGATTGGTCGCAGCATCCGCCAACTGAACTTCCGGCGCCGCTTCGGCGTGCTCGTGCTGGCGGTGCATCGGCAAGGCGTCAGCTTGCGGGATAACTTCGCCGACGTTCGGCTGCAGTACGGCGACACGCTGCTCGTGGAAGGGACGGAGGCAGCGGTCGGGGAGTTGCGCGAAGGCCGCGATTTCTTACTCTTGCTCGACGTGCCCCACGCGCCCAAGCGCCCGCAGAAGCAATGGGTGGCCGTCGGCGGCGTCGCGCTGGCCGTCGCGCTCGCGGCACTGAACGTCATGCCCATCGGACCGCTGGCCATCATGGGCGCAGTGCTGGTGCTGGTGACCCGATGCCTCGACGTGGAGGAAGCCTACGCGGCCGTCGAATGGAAGATCGTCTTCCTCATCTTCGGGATGCTGGCGCTGGGCCTGGCGCTGGAGAAAACCGAGGGCGCGCAACTCATTGCCCACGCCATCATCCGCGGAGTGGGCTCCTTCGGCCCGCTGGCCGTGCTGTCCGCGATCGTCGTGATCGCATCCGTGATGACCGCGTTCCTTTCCAACAACGCCGTGGCGGTGTTGCTCACGCCGATTGTGATCCAAGCCGCCGCGTCGCTGGATGTGAACGCGCGGCCGTTCATCATCGCCGTGGCCATCGGCGCGTCCGCCTGCTTCGCCACGCCGATTGGTTACCAGACCAACACGCTGGTCTATGGCGCGGGCGGCTACCGTTTCAGCGATTACCTGAAGGTCGGGCTGCCGTTGAATCTGTTGTTCTGCGCCCTCGCAGTCTATTTCATCCCGAAGTTCTGGCCGTTTTGAATCAGCGCTAGAATCCTTGCCGCCCAGAACTTGATCAAGTCGAGTCAAGTTCTCGTCCC
>CAZVRY010000146.1:0-17170 GCA_964629545.1 uncultured Verrucomicrobiota bacterium
GAGAACTTGACTCGACTTGATCAAGTTCTGGGCGGCAAGGATTCTAGCGGGGCGCCGGTGGGAAGGGTTTGAGGCGGATCTGGGGGAGGTCCATGACGGCGGGGCCTGGTTTGGTGAGGGCGCGGACGGCAAGGGTGTGACGGCCCGGGGACTCGAGGGTGAGGGTGCCGACGTCGCGGGGGAGGAAGCGTTGGAAGCCGCCGGTTTCCTGGACGGTGAAGAGGAGGGCTTGCTGGCCGACGCGGATTTCGACCTGGCTGCCGCCGCTGCCGTTGCCGCAGCCTTGGGTGACCTCGACGGTGAACGTGCCTGGCTGGGTGATTTCGAATTCCCAACTGACCCAGTCGTTGGGGTCGGTCCAGTAGCCGAGGGTGTTTTTGTGGGGGAGGGGTTCGAAGCGGAGCATGCGTCCGTGGACATCGGCGGTGCGGCCGGGGAGGGTAATGAGGCCGGCCTGGTTAGGCGGGTGAGGCTGGTAGGCGGGGTTGGGGGTCATGGGTTGGGCGTGGGCGGTTCGCTTCCAGGCGTGGAGTTGGGCGGCGAGGGATTGGACTTGGTCGGGGCGCAAGGGGGCCAGGTTATGGACTTCGCCGGGGTCGCTGGCGAGGTCGTAGAGTTCCTGGCGGTTGGATTCGAGGAACTCGATGAGTTTGAGGTGGCCGGCGCGAAGGGCGCTGCCCGGGCGGCCGCCCTGGTTGCTGTAGTGGGGGTAATGCCAGTAGAGGGCGTCGCGCGGTGGGGGCGTCTGGCCGCGCAGGAGGGGGACGAGGCTGAGGCCGTCGATGGCGGCAGGGGCCGGGGCGCCGGCGATCTCCGCCAGGGTGGGGAGGAAGTCGACGCTGCTGACGGGGGTGGGGCAGGTGCGGCCGGCGGGGGTGACGTCAGGCCAATGGATGATGAGGGGAACGCGGAGGCCGCCTTCGTAGAGGTAACCTTTGCCCTCGCGGAGCGGGGCATTGATGGTGGCGGGGGTATGAGGGCCTTCGAGGGTGGCGAGGCCGCCGTTATCGGAGGAGAAGAGGATGACGGTCCGGTCGGCGAGGTGGAGGTCATCGAGTGTGCGGAGGATGAGGCCGACGCCCTGGTCGAGGCTTTGGAGCATGGCGGCGTAGAGGGCGTTGGTTTGGCGGCCGGGTTGGTTGGTGAGGACGGGGTAGGTGGCGACGAGGGGGGCCTGCGCCTGGAGCGGAGTGTGGACGGCGTAGTGCCAAAGTTGGAGGTAGAAGGGGCGGTCGCGATGTTGTTCGATGAAAGCGGCGGCTTCGGCGCTGAGGCGGTCGGTGAGGTATTCGCCGTCGGGGGCGTTTTCGAGTCCAGGGATGGTGCGATCGCCACGACGGTAGGGGGCGAAGTAGGCGGCGGGGGAGCCGGCTTCGTTGCCGCCGAGGCTGAAATCGAAGCCGTGGTCGAGCGGGCTGGAGCCTGGGCCGCCGAGGTGCCATTTGCCGACGTGGGCGGTGGTGTAGCCGGCCGAGCGCAGGAGTTTGGCGACGGTGAGTTGGTTCGTGGGCAGGCCTTGGGGAAGCGAAGGCCGGGCCAGGCGCTGGGCGGGGAGGTCACCGCGTCCAGGAAGCCAGTCGGTGAGGCCGAGGCGGGCAGGGTAGAGACCGGTGAGGAGACTGGCGCGGGTGGGGGAACAGACGGGGGCGGCGGCGTAGGCGGCGGTGAAGCGGAGAGAACGGGCGGCCAACTGATCGAGCGACGGGGTGCGATGAAAGGAGGAACCATCGCAACCAAGGTCGTGGGCGCCAAGGTCGTCGGCGAGGATGAAGATGATGTTAGGTTTGGGGGCCGCGAGGGCGGGGAGGGTGGCGAGGAGCAGGGCGAGGAACGCGCGAAGGAGCGGAAGCATGGCCAACAGTGACTTATGATGAATGAGTTATCAATGATGTCAGGACAGGGGCCTCATGAATGGGCGCGTCTCACTTTCTTTTGCGGTAAGCCTCGCAATCGTAATCCGCACAGCATTCCTCGTTTTGAAATTCGGACGGCCCATCACCCGGCCTTTGGCCCCCCTCTCCAGGAACCGGAAAGGCAGAAGGCAGAGTGCAAAAGGCAGAATTCGTGCTCTTAATCATGCTCTTGCTCTTGCTCCCGCTCCGCCCGGTTCATGGTCCCCATGCGCGTCGGTTCGTTCGACTTGGACACTGCTAAGGGTCTGACAGTTGACCTTCGGGGCGGTGGTTGGGTGGATCGGGGCGGCGGCCAGCAGCCTGCTGCGCATCATGCGGCCGGGAGCTTGGTCTCGCGTTCTGGCTGTGGTCAGGGGATCTCGCGGAGTTGGAAGAAGGCGGGGCTATCGGGCAGGAAGGGGAGGAAACACTCGGTCTCGGGGAAGCGACCCGCGACGGTGGCGATGGGGGCGAGCGAAGCGGGGTCGGGACCGGTGAGCACCTCATAGGTGCGGTCGATAGTGCCGGGCCAGCTCAAGCGGACGAGGGATTCGTTCCAGAGGGCGAGGTCGAGGCGCAGAGCATGGTTGGGGAGGAGCGGGTGGGTCCCGAGGATGTGCTCGCGGGCGTTGGAGGAACCGTCGCGGTCGGGGTCATCGCGAGGGGTGGCGTCGAGCTGGCCGAAGTGAGCCAGTTCCCAGGCATCGTCGAGACCGTCGGCGTCGGTGTCGGCGATGGGGACGCCGTGGAGGATGAGGGTGAGGGCGAGGAGTTGGCCGGAATGATCGTCGAGTTCGTCGGTGATTTCGACGCGCCACGGGCCGCGACTGGGTTCAAGGAAGTGGTGAGTGGAGTAGTAGGTCCAGTCGGAGGGGCCGGCGTTGGTATCGGCGCCGTAGGTTTGGAGGACGGAGCGGGTGCCTGTGGGGGAGGTGAGGGTGATGCGGAGGTCGCCGCGGAGGGGGTGATCGGTTTGGACGCGGAGGCCGACGTATTCGCAGAGGAGGGGGTCTGGGACGTGGAGGGTGGTGGTGAGGGGTTCGGTTTTGATTTGGGCGCGGGCGGTGGGGTTGGTGGCGAAGAGCGTTTGGAGGGCGAGGCCGTGGGAGTGGGAGATGAAGACCGCGGGGATAGGGACGAAGTCGGTGCCGCCGAGGGCGCAGAGTTGGTCGCCGCCGGGGCAACCGGCGCCGGTTGCGTTGGTGAGGTAGTTATAGAGGACGGCGAACTCGGCGCCGGCGAGGGCGGCGCGGGCGATTTTCTCGGCGAACTCGTTGGTGCCGCGTTGGACGAGGGCGGCGTGGCCGGTGAGGTCGAGGTCGGGGGTGTTGGTGGCGAGGCCGATGTCGACGATGGGGAGGGTGGGGGTAGGTTGGTCGGGGTGCGAACCGAGGGAGGGGAGGCAGGGAAGCGAGGCCAGGGAGGGGGGGATGTCGGTTCCGGTGATGAGGAGGCGGAGGCCGCCGTCGGGGATGGGCAGGTGGGGTTGGGCGTGGTAGGTGAGGGTGACGGGGGCAGGGCGATGGGGCCAGGCGCGGGCGAGTTGGACGGCGTGGCCGGCGTCCGGGACGCCGAAGCCGGCGTTATGGCTGACGAGGAGTCCGGCGCTGTTGGGGGTGAGGTCGGGGTCATAGAGGTCGAAGTGACGGGCCGAGAGGAGGAGGATATGTTGGACATCACGGTAGGTGAGGTCGGGGTTGCTGGAGAGGAGCAGGGCGGCGAGGCCGGCGACTTGGGGTGCGGCGGCGGAGGTGCCACTGAAGCCGAGGCTATTGAAGACGAAGTTCCAGAGGTATTCGAAGGGAGGGAAGAAACCGAAAATGACGGCGCCGCGGGATTCGAGGAGGTCGGTGGTAAAGAGGCCGTTATCGCCGCGTTCGGTGCTGGGGGCAGCGACGAGAAGGCACGCGCCTGGCTCGGAGTAGGATGGGGCTCGGCCGTGGCGATCGATGGCGCCCACGGTGATGACGCGGGGGTCGGCGGCGTAGCCGCTGTCGTTGGCGTTGGCGCCGCTGGCGCGGTCGTTGCCGGCGGCGCGGATGATGATGACACCACGGCCGTTGCGACCGGCGCGGATGGCGTCCTCGATGCCGGCGTCTTCGAGGGTGGTGCGAGGCTGCTGGCCGAGGCCAACCGGGGAATAGCTATGGTTCTGAATATGGACGAGGTTGGAGGCAAAGCGGAAGGCGTCCATGAGGTGTTCGTCGCTGAGGAGGACGGGGTTGCCGGCGCGGTTGGTGAAGACGACCCAGGCGGCGAGTTGGGCGAGGGGGGCGACGCCGGTCATGCCGTAGGCGTTGTTGCCTTCGGCGAGGGCGAGGCCGGCGCAACTGGTGCCGTGAGTCCAGATGCGATCGATGCCGGCGGGGAGGACCTGGGTCGTGTGGTTATTGAAGTTCTGGTGGGGGGCGCCGTTGGCGCGGGGGCTGAGTTCGGGGTGGGTGATCTCGACGCCCACATCCGCGATGGCGATGGTGATGTTCTGGCCTTGGCTGAGGGGCCAGGCGGCGCGGACGTTGAGGTCCGCGCCGAGAGGGGCTCCGGTGAGCGGGTCGCGGTTTTCGAGGTACCACTGGCCGACGACGTTGCCGAGGAGGGGGACGAAGTGGGGGTCGTTGGGGCGAGGGGCATAGGGTCCGTCGAGGGTGGCGGGGCGGCGGAGGACGGGGTAGGCGGCGGTGACGTGGGGTAGGGCGGCGAGGTGGTGGGCGGCTTGGAGCGCGGACCAGGCATCCGGGGCTTGGAGGATCAGGAGGTTGGTGCGGATGGTGCGATCGAGGACGAGGGGGAGTTGCTGGAGGAGGGGTTGGAGGGGGACGCCGGGTTTGGATTCGAGGACGACCCGACGGCCGAACTCGACGGTTTGGGGGTTGCCGGTGAGTTGTTGGGCGGGGAGCCAGTCGACGGGAAGCGATGCCGGGTTTTCGGTCGAGATGGGCACGTCGACGCGGAAGGTGGTCGGCTGAGGCAGGCGCAGTTGAAAGTTCTGGGGAGTGGTGTGGGCGTGGGCGGAGGAGAGGGCGAGGGCGCAAACCAGGGCGGTGGAGAAGAGGAGGTGGGGGGGATTGGGGATTGGAACTCCGGGGCGGGGATTCATGGGTGGAGAGTAGGAATAAGTTTCAAATCAGTCCCCTCATTCGGTCGCCAGGTGTGGTGAGACACCACACGAGGGCAGGCGAACGAAGGGGTTGACATGAACGAGCGCGCCGCCCTGTTCAGGCGTGGGGAGACGGGCTGCGACAGGGGTATGACCCCGCTGCGAATGCGACCCCACCACCATGCCGGTCAGTTTGGTCGGATGAAGGCGAGGAGTGAGAGTCGGGGGTGGGGGTGGGGGTGGGATTAGGATTACGATTACGATTACGATTAGGATTAGGATTAGGATTGGGATTAGGATTAGGATTAGGAGGGTGTTGGATTAGGGAGTGGCGGGTTTGGGGGCGGTCGTCATGGGGAAATCGTCGGTGCGGAAGGGGGTCGCGGGGAGGCCCTCGACGTTCCAGAGGTTGACTTCGGGGTAATCGGCCCAGCCGTAACGGACGGCGACGGGGTGGGGGACATCGGGGCTGCTGACGACGACGCGGCGGCCGTCGATGTGGGCGTTGGCCCAGACGAATTTGCGGTCAGGGCCTGCGACCGTGAAGCCGGTCAGTTTGCCGTTACGGGAGACGAGGCCGCCGTAGACGTGGCTAAAGGAGAGGAAGGCCTGGTTGTTTTTTACGTTGAGCCGGGAGAACTGGGGACCTGACCAGGGGATGTTCTGTTGGTAGGCGAGGTGGCGGGCGGCGAGGGCGAGGCGGGCGCCGACGGGTTGCTTTTTGCGGGGGTGGATATCGTCTTGTTCTCCGACGTCGGTGATGACGGCGAGGCCGACGTTGGGGAGCTTGCGGGTGGCGAGCCATTGGGCCTCGCGGAGTTCGGCCCAGGCGCTCTCCTTCGGTTCCGGCTGGATCTTCATGTAGGGGGCGAGCTGGACGGCGAGGAAGGTGAAGTCGCCTTGGTTCCAATCCCGGCGCCAGTTCGAGATCATGTCGGGGAAAAGGGTGCGGTATTGGTGGGCGCGGCCGGCGTTGGATTCGCCTTGGTACCAGATGGCGCCGCGGAAGGCGAAGGGGATGAGGGGTGCGATCATGCCGTTGTAGAGTTCGGACGGGCGCCAGGGGGCGCGGGGGCGGGCTTTGGTTTGTTGTTGACCTTGGGCCTTGAGGTCGTCGGTTTCCTTTTGCCAGGCGGCCTGCTGTTGTTCGAAGCGTTCCCACTGGCCGGGGGCGGGTTGGAGGATTTCTTTCAGGTAACGGGGGTGGGCGGCGAGGGTCTCGTGGCTCATCCAGACCTCGGCGGGCGATCCGCCCCAGGACGTGTTGATGAGGCCGAGGGGGACGTCGAGGGCGTGGTGGAGGTCGAGGCCAAAGTAATAGGCGACAGCGGAGAAGCCGGGGACGGTTTCCGGGGTGCATTCGACCCAGGCGGACTTGACGTTATCGACGGGCGTTTGGGATTTGAGTTTGGGGACGGTAAAGAGGCGGAGGTGAGGGTGCGTGGCGGTGGCGATGGCGTTGGTGGCGTCGCGGGAGGCGCGCAGGGGCCATTCCATGTTGGACTGGCCGCTGGCGATCCAGACCTCACCGACGAGGACGTTGGTGAGGGAGAGGACGTTGTTTCCGCGGACGGTGAGGGTGTCGGGGCCGCCGGCTTTTTGGACGGGGAGGAGTATTTTCCACCGGCCCTGGCGGGCGGTGGTGGATCGCTTGGCGCCGCGAAACTCGACGGTGACGTCCTCGCCGTCGTCGGCCCAACCCCAAACGGGGATAGGGCGGCCGCGTTGGAGGACCATATTGTCGGAGAAGAGCCCGTGAAGGCGGACGTCGGCGTGGAGGGTGCCGACGAGGGCGGCGGCGAGGACGGGTGCGAGGGTGGTGCGGAGGAGTCGCGAGGAGAGCGGCGAGGGGGCTAAGAACATGGCATTAAATAGAGCGAGGGCTGGGCGAGGGGTCAATGCTGAAGGTAGGGGTTGGATCGGTGCATTGACAAGGGTGGGGAGGCGGACTATGGAGGGGAACAGGCACATGAGAATGCACGAGGGTCAGCGGGTGGGGGTGGAAGGCAGGGGTGGGCGGGGGCGTGGCTTTACGCTGATTGAGCTGTTGGTGGTGGTGGCGATCATTGGGATCCTCGCGAGCATGCTGTTGCCGGCGTTGACGCGGGCGAAGGCCAAGGGACAGGCGATCGCGTGTTTGAACAATTTGCGCCAGTTGACGTTGTGTTGGCTGATGTACCCGGACGACAACGACGGTTGGGTGCCGCCGAACGAGGCGAGCGGGGCGATCAGCCTGGCGGGTTCGTGGATTGAAGGGGATGCGAAGACGGATCGGGACACGCGGAACATCGAGAAGGGGGTGCTCTTTCGTTACAACAAGTCGGTGAAGATCTACCGGTGTCCGAGCGATCGTTCGACGGTGACTCGGTTTCCGAGCCTGCCCAGGTTTCGGAGTGTGGCGATCAGTACGGGGGTGGGGCATGCGAATCCATCGAAGATCCCGAACCCGGTCTATCGCTACGCGCAGATTATCGATCCCGCGCCGGTGAGGGCCTCGGTGTTCTTGGACGAGGACGAGTGGAGCATCCAGAATGGGGCGATCGGGATCGAGCCGGCGCGGACGCGGATGCGGATTTACTGGAATCTGCCCGGGATTCGGCACAGTTATGGGTGCACGCTGTCGTTCGCGGATGGGCATGCGGAGACGTGGCGCTGGTTGGATCCGCACATCGGCAAGTCGTCGAAGACGCTGGCGGCGCGGTTCAAGGCGAATCCAGCGAACGATGACAGTTCGACGGACACGGTGGCCGCGGATCGGGATTTGCAGCGGTTGCAGGCGACGGTGCCGTGAGGGCAGGGGGGCAGTGGGGCAGTGGGGCAGGGGGGGAGCGGGGCAGGGGGGCAGTGGGGGAGTGAGGCAGTGAGTTTCGGGGGGGCTTGAACCGGAACTATCACAGCCAGCATGCCCCCTCGCCCTTTCTCCCTTCAAAATGAGCATCGCCGGCTGCGAACTGCTTGCAGTTCCTGGGCGACGGCGTAGCGTTGAGTCCGACCATGAAAGCGACTGATTGCGGGCATCAGCGGGTGCGGGCCTTTACGTTGATCGAGTTGTTGGTGGTGATTGCGATTATCGCGATTCTCGCCTCCATGTTGCTGCCGGCCCTGAGCCGGTCCAAGACCAAGGCGCAGGGGATCCAGTGCATGAACAACTATCGACAGTTGACGTTCTGCTGGTGGATGTATGCGCAGGACAACAACGATCGACTGGCGCCGAACAAGGCGCAATTGCCGACGGAGACGCTGGGGACCGATTCGTGGATTGCCGGGGGAGCGAAGATCGACCGCACGCCCACGAACATCCAGAACGGGGTGTTCTACAAATACAACCAGTCCATTGGGATTTACCATTGCCCGGCGGACAAATCGATGGTGACGGGGACGAAGATCCGGCGGTTTCGGAGCGTCGGGATGAGTTACCCCTGGATGGGGGGGGATCCGGGGTTTCAGGAGATCAACTATCGGTTATCGGACATCCGGAGTCCGGCGCCGGTGAAGGCGTCGGTGCTGATCGACGAGAACGAGGACAGCATCGACAACGGGGGATTGGGGATTCTGCCGGCGGGCAATTGGTCGTGGTGGAATCTGCCGGCGAGTCGGCATGGGCGGACGTGCACGATCAGTTTTGCGGACGGTCATGCGGAGGTGTGGCGGTGGATCGGGCGGACCGTCCACAAGTTCGTCAGCTACGATTATCGGGTGCCGGCGGGGGAGCGGGATTTGCAGCGGTTGCAGGAGACGGCCGGGAGGCGATGAAGGGGGAGCGGCGGCGAACGGAGGGGAGGAGGGAGGCTTCGATGCGGGAGGCTGGGCTGCAGCGGAGGATCGGCCCGGGCACGATCCCGGGCATGGCGCCTTTGAACCCGAAGAGGAGGTTGCGATGATGAGTAGGATAAGGAGCAGTCGTCGGCGGTTTTTAGCGGGGTTGGGGGCGGTGTCGATGGCCTGGGCAGGCCAGCGAAGGGGGGCGGCGGCGGAGGCAGAGGTGAAGGATGCGGGGGCGGTTTTGGAGCCAATCCGGGCGGCGGCAGATTTGCCGGCGCTGGCCGGGATGGCGCTTCGCGGGGGCAGGGTTTGGGCGCAGGGGGCGGTGGGGGTGCGCAAGCGTGGGGAAGGGACGCGGGTGACGATCGAGGACAAGTTCCATTTGGGGTCGTGCACGAAGGCGATGACGGGGCACTTGTGCGGGGGACTGATGGAGGAGGGTTTAATGGGCCGGGAGACGACATTGGCAGAGGCGTTGCCGGAGTTGGCGGACTCGATGCAAGCGTCGTATCGGGGTCTCACGCTGGACCACTTGTTGAGTCATCGCAGTGGTTTTCCGAACGAGAGTTGGCTGAAGGGGCGGAGGTTCGCGGAGGTTCGGCGGTTGCGGGGGACGGCGCAGGAGCAGCGGGCGGCCTATGTGGCGAAGGTGCTGGGCGAAGCGCCCGAGGCCTCGCCTGGGGAGCGGTATATTTATTCGAATCGGAACTTCGCGGTGGCGGGGCATTGGGCGGAGCGGGTGGCTGGGCTGGCGTGGGAGGAATTGATGGAGCGGCGGGTATTTGGGCCGCTGGGGATTCGGAGTGGCGGGTTTGGGGCGATGGGGAAGCCAGGCGAGGTGGCGCAGCCGTGGCAGCATCGGTGGTCAGGCCAGGGATGGGTGGCGGTGGAGCCGGGGCCGACGGCGGACAATCCGGCGCCGCTGGGGCCTGGGGGGACGGTGCACATGTCGTTAGGAGACTGGGCGCGGTTTGTCTTGGATCACCTGAACGGTTTGCGGAGAGGGCGTGGGCATTTGCGGGGGGAGACTTACCGGTATTTGCACACGCCGCCGTTTGGGGGTGATTACATGGGTGGGTGGGCGGCTGCGGAGCGGGGTTGGGGAGGGGGGCGGGTTTACACGCACACGGGGAGCAACACGATGAACTTCGCGGTGGTATGGATGGCGCCGGTGCGGGACGTGGCGGTGCTGGTCGTGACGAACCAAGGGGGGGAGGAGGCGGAGAAGGCGTGCGATCGGGCGGCGGGGAAGCTGATCGAGACGTATCTTGGATAGAAAAGAAAGAGACCGGGAGGAGTCCCGGTCTCTGTGGGGAGGGGTTGGAAGGGAGGCCTAGCGAGGCGTGACCTCAGACCCGCTCCGGCCCCCATTTTCGTGCAACGCGCCTTCGCCGTCTGGACCCCAATTTCCACGCCTCGCTCTGTAGAATCCTTGCCGGCAGGAGGGACGGGACGAGAACTTGACTCGACTTGATCAAGTTCTGGGCGGCAAGGATTCTAGTTGCTCAGGCGATAGAACGTGGCTGGGGCGGTTGCGGTATCGACCGTGTGGGGGCTGGTGGCTGCCTCGAGGGTGTTCCAGGGACCGTTGACGGCGGGGGCGGACTGGAGCTTGTAGGAACCGCTCCAGGTGACGGTGATCGTGTTGCCGGCGCGGGCGATGGCGATGGGGCCGGGTTGGAGGGCGACTCGCTTGTAGGAATAGGCGGCGATGCCGTTATTGGTGTCGAGGGCGAAGAGCAGGCCGCCTCCGAAGTCGGCGGACCCGGTGCCGTTGCCATTGGCGTTATCGGTGGGGAAGAACTCGGTATCCATGAGGACCGGTCCGGCGGTGAGGTCGGCGAGGTCATAGAGCCGAACGTTATCGGGGGTTTCGGTGCTGACCATGGCGAGCACGTTGCTTTGGAGGTTGACCATGATGTTGTTCCCGACGGCGGGGATTTGGTTGGTGGGGTAACTATGGAGGACCGTTCCGGGGACGGGCGGGCTGCTGAGGGGATCATACCCGGCGAGGTCGAATCCGATGTGGGCGAGGGCGCGTCCGGCGGCTTTGCCCCAGAAGGAGTTGTCGGCTCCGAAGCAGGCGCCCAGGCCAAAGTCGCCTTCGCCGGCGGCGGCGACTTCAATGGGGATGCCGGACCAAGTGAAGCCGTCGGGGGTGGAGAGGATGCAGACGATCCGGGCGGCGCGGGAGGCGACGAGGATTTGGGTGGTGAGGCCGGCGCCGCGGACATCCATGGTGTCGCCGTAGCGGCGGCTGGTTCCGGCGCCGTTGCTGGGGTCGCCGAGGAAGATGGGGGTGGGGACCGCGTCGGCGCTGTCGTTATCCCAGCGATAGACGGCGAACTGGGTGCCGGCGGCGTCCGTGGTGAGGTTGCAGGCGTAGACGGCCCCGTCGTCGGCGACGCCGACCATATTCAGGGGGAAGGTGCCCCCGAAGACAATGGAGGGGTCGATGTTCATGGTATGTCGGATCTGACCGTTCGCGCTGTTCACGACGTGGATTGCGGTGGTGGGGGTTCGGCTGAGGACGAGGAGGTTGCCGCTCACGGGGTTGTAGGCGAGGCTGCGGCAGGTGTTGTCGGTGGCCAGCCAGGGGACCGAGCCGGTGGCCAGGCTCCAGACGGGCGTGAGGGCGTCGGTGCGGACGGTGGGCGTGACGGTGATGATGGCGGCGGCGCTGGTGATATCGCCGGCGCTATTGCTGACGCGGACGGTGTAGTTGCCGGCGTCAGCGGCGGTGACGTTTTGCAGGGTGAGGGCGGGTTCGGTCTTGCCAGGGAGGGCCACGTCATTGAGGGACCACTGGTAATCGAGGGGCTTGGTGCCGGTGGCGGAAACGGTCATGGAGTAATAGCCGCCTTCGAGGACATTGGCGCCGGCGGGTTGGCTGGCGATGCCAGGAGGGATCACGGTGGAGACGAAGTTCATCGTGGCGCAGACGATGCCGTTATTGGGGTCGACGCCGGCGATGGTGGTGCCCCAGAGGTCGATGGCGCCGACGAGGTTCCCGTTGGCGGCGCCTGGGGTGGTGGGGAAGGGGATGGTCCCGAGGATGGGCAGGGTGGCCGCGGCGGGGTCGGAGAGGTCGTAGAGGTTAAGGTTATGGGGGGAGGCGGCGTTGGCGGTCTCGACGGCGGCGAGGACCTGGTTGGTGATCCCGACGACGACCGGGACGAGGGACGCGGGCACATTGATATCGCGAACCTTCGCGAGGGTGCCGGCGGCGAGGTCGAAGGAGACGTGGCGGAGAGTGGTGCTGCCGTTGACGCGCCCGTAGAGGGTATTGCCGATGCCGAAGCAGAGGCCCTTGCCCATTTCGCCGACGCCGACACCGGCGGTGGAGAGGTCGAAGGCAGTGGGGGTGGCGGTCCAGAGGGCCCCGTCGAAGGCGAGGGTGAAGACTGCGACCTCGCCGGAGGCGGAGCCGGAGGCGACGATCTGGGTATCGGTGCCGGCGCCGCGCACATCGAAGGAATCGCCGTAGCGGGCCATCATGGGGCCTGGGGCGGCGGGGCCGAAGATGAGTTCAGGGATGGCGGATTCGTCGGCCCAGCGATAGATCCGGTAGGAGGAGAAGACGGTGGAGGAACCGGAGAGGTTGGCGCCGTAGATGGCGCCGTCTTCGCCGACCCCGATGCAACTGAGGGCGAACGTGCCGCCGCTGACGCCGTCGATGTTGAGGAAGCCGAGTTCGGCGCCCGTGGCGCCGTCAAGGATGGCGACTTGGAGGCCGCCGTTGCGGCTGACGACGTAGACGTGGCCGTTCACGGGGTTGACGGCGATGCCGCGTTCGGTGTTGGTGGCGGGTCCGGAGACGTAGGGGCGTTCGCCGGCGGCGATGGACCAGCGGCTGGAGAGGGTGATGGTGGTCTGCGCCTGGGCAGCCAGGCCTAAAGCCAGGGCGGCAGCCAGGAGAAGAGGGCGGTGGATGGGAATGGATTTCATAGGCGACGCGGCGTTTGCGGTTCAGGCCGTCCGGCCCGCGAGGAGCGAGCCGCAGCGGCGCAGGTTACTCGAATGGCCGATACAGTAGCAACGAACGCACAGGCCGTCAAAGATGATTCGGGCAGATGGTTCGGGGCATGATGCAGGGTCTCCCCGCGTTTAGCTAATAAGGTCCTTGCTCGAATCGAATCCCTTGACGATGCTCGCCGGAGGTTCCGTGCAAGCGAAGATACTTCTGATCGCAGACGATGAGCAGACCCGGCGGGTGACGTCGTTGCCTCGGGAGCAGGCCGGCGCCGGGTTGGTTCACGCCGCGAAGGGGCCGGACGGGATCACGCTCGCCCAGGCCTGGGTTTTCGACGTTAGCCTTCGGGGCCTCCAGGGGCGCGGCTGGCAGGGTTGCACCCTCCGGCGCCCAAGGAAGGCCGACCCCAGACCCGACGCCATCCCGCTGGTCGTCGATGTCTTCGGCGGCACCGGTCCGGGGGACGAGGGTGCGCGGCGGGTGGATTGCGGGGCGTTCGCGGGGGAGGGCGAGTTCTGGTGAGGCCGGCCTTGTCTTTCGCGGGCGACGGACAGGGCGCGGCCGACCCGGCCCCTGGCCCGGTCAAGGTGGGGTTGCTGCACTCGCTGAGTGGGACGATGGCGTTGAGCGAGGTGGCGTTGCTCGAGGCGGAGAGGATGGCCATTGACGAGGTCAACCGTGGGGGTGGCGTGCTCGGGCGCCTGGTGGAACCGGTGGTGGCAGACGGCGCCTCGACGCCGGAGGGGTTCGCGGCGGCGGCGAGGGAGTTGTTGGGGGCCGGGGTCTGCGCGTTGTTTGGTTGTTGGACCTCAGCCGCGCGCAAGGAGGTTCGCCGGGTGGTGGAGGCGGCGGACAGCCTGCTCTGGTATCCGGTTCAGTATGAGGGGTTGGAGCAGTCGCCCTGGGTGTGCTACACGGGCAGTTGCCTGAACCAGCAGATCGTCCCGGGGGTGGAGTGGATGCTGCGGCGGTTTGGCCCGCGGATCTTCCTGCTCGGCTCGGACTACGTCTTTCCGCGCACGGCCCACCAGCTCATCCGCTCCCTGGTGGGCTCGCAGGGGGGCGAGATTGTGGGCGAGGAGTATGTCGAGTTGGGCGGACAGGACTTCGGGGTGGTGCTGGAGCGCGTCCGGCGGGCGCGTCCGGATGCGCTGATGAACACGCTCAATGGCGACAGCAACCTGGCGTTTTACCGGCAAGCGCACGCCGCTGGGGTGCGGGCCGCGCAGCTTCCGATCATGGCGACGAGCGCGACCGAGACGGAGTTGGGGCCGGTGGCCGAGGTGGCGGCGGGGCACTTGGCCTGCTCGAGCTATTTCCAGAGCCTGGACACGCCGGAGAACCGCGCGTTTGTCGAGGGGTTCCGGGCGCGCCAGGGTGGCGATCGGGTGGTGTCCGCGCCGGCGGTGACGGCGTATGTGCAGGTTTTCCTGTGGAAGCAAGCGGTGGAGCGGGCGGGTGAGGTGACGGCGGGGGCGGTGCGGCGCTGTCTGGCTGGTTGCGCGATGGAGAGCCCGATGGGGCGGGTGCGGATCGAGGCGAACCAGCATCTGAGCATGCCTGTGCGGATTGGCCGGCTGCGAGCGGACGGCCAGTTCGACCTGCTCTGGCAGGGCGGCGGGATGGTCACGCCGCTGCCCTGGCTGGGGGTGGAGGAGTTGGAGTTTTCCGGCAAGGAGATGGTGATCAAGAGTTTGGCGGCGTTTGCCGACGGCATCGATCAGGCTTGGCGGCTCGCGCGCGAGATGGCCGAGAGCAGGGCGTTGGAGGCGGCGCTGGCGCAGAGCAACGTCGAGTTGGAGGCCGTGGTCCGCGACCGCACCCGGCAGTTGGAGGACGAGTTGGTCGAGCGGCGGCAGAGGGAGGAAGCGCTGCGCCAGTCGCGCACCGCCGCCTTGGATCTGATGAAGGACGCCGAGGAAACGATCACGTCGTTCAGCCACGACCGGGGCGAGTTGGCGGGTTTCATGGCGGTGCAGCGCGAGATTGGCGCGCGGAAGCAGGCCGAGCGGCGGTCGGCCGCCTTTGCCGACCTGGGGAACCGGCTCAATGCCGCCCGCACGGCCCGCGAAGCGGCCGAGATCTTCGTGGAGACGGCGGATGCGCTGCTCGGCTGGGACTGCTGCACGCTTTACCTCTATGCGGCCGAGCGTGACCGCGTGCGGCCGCTGTTGCACGTGGATCTTTTTGACGGTCAGCGGCGTGAATGCACGGAACCGCCGGGCGAGTATCCGGTCTGGCCGTTCTGCCGGCGGGTGCTGGAGGAGGGCGCCCAATTGACGCTCCGACGCGAGCCGCTGGTGATGCCGGCGGGGAGCGTTCCCTTTGGCAACACCGCCCGGCCGTCCGCCTCGCTCATGCATGTGCCGGTGCGCGAGGGGAAGCGGATCATTGGCCTGCTCTCGATCCAGAGTTACCGATTCAACGCCTACACGGAGGCGGACCTGGCCACCCTGCAGAGCCTGGCCGATCACTGCGCCGGCACGCTCCGCCGCATTGACGAAGAAGAGAGCCGTCGCCGCGCGGAGGCCGCGCTCCGGGAGTCGGAGGCGCGGTTCCGGACTCTGATTGAGCACTCCTCCGATTTGATCACGGTGATTGATGCGGAGGGTGTGATTCGGTTCCAGAGCCCTTCGAGCGAGCGGTTGCTGGGCTACACCCCTGCGGAGTTGACCGGCCGTCGGGCGTTCGAGTGGATTCATGCCGAGGACGCGCCGGCGGTGGTGGCGGTGCTCCAGCGCGCGCAGACTCATCGCGGCGCTCCCACGGTGGTGGAGTACCGGTTCCGTCACCGGGACGGCACGTGGCGCACTCTGGAGTCGATTGGCCGCAGCATCGCGGGCGCCGACGGGGATCCGTTTATCGCCGTCAACTCGCGGGACGTGACGGAGCATCGCAAGCTGGAGGAACAACTGCGCCAGTCGCAGAAGATGGATGCGATCGGGCGTTTGGCGGGGGGAGTGGCCCATGATTTCAACAACATTCTCGCCGCCATCATGATGCAAACCGGCCTGATGCAGGGGGAGCCGGGTCTGTCGGTGGCGGTGCGGGACGGATTGCGGCAACTCCACGCCGACGCGGAGCGCGCGGCCAATCTGACGCGGCAGTTGCTCCTGTTCAGCCGCAAGCAGGTCCTGCAGTCGCGGGATCTGGATGTGAACGAAACGGTGGGCTGCCTGGTCAAGATGCTTCAGCGCATCATTGGGGAGGACGTGCGGTTGGAACTCCACTTGCATCCGACCCCGTTGGTGATCCGCGCCGATGGCGGGCTCTTGGATCAAGTGCTGATGAACCTGGCCGTGAATGCGCGCGACGCCATGCCCCAGGGGGGGACGTTGCGCATTGAGACCGCGGAGGAGGCGGTGGACGATGCGCGGGCGCGTCTCCATCCCGACGCGGCGCCGGGCCGCTTTGCCGTCGTGGCCGTGAGCGACACTGGTTGCGGCATTGCGCCGGAGGTCTTGCCGCGCATCTTCGAGCCCTTCTTCACGACCAAAGGGCCGGGTCAGGGGACGGGGTTGGGGCTGGCCACCGTGTTCGGGATTGTGCGGCAGCACCGGGGGTGGATTGAGGTGCAGAGCGAGCCGGGTCGGGGCACGCGGTTCCAGATCTTCCTGCCGGCGCTGGACGCGGTCAGCGCGCCGGGGGTTCGCGACGAGGCGCGGCCCGCGCCGCGAGGAGGGACGGAGACCCTCCTGCTGGTGGAAGATGATGCGGCGGTGCGGAAGGTGGCGATGGCCACGCTGCAGCGGCACGGGTATCGGGTGGTGGAAGCGAGCAGCGGCGCTGAGGCCTTGCGGGTTTGGCCCGCGGTGCGTGACCAGGTGGCCTTGTTGCTGACGGACCTGGTGATGCCGGAAGGGGTAAACGGCCACGAGTTGGCGCGGCGTTTGCGGGCCGAGCGGGCGGGGCTGAAAGTCATTTACATGAGCGGATACAGCGCGGACATGGCTGGGCAGGAACTCGCGCTGTCTCGCGGCGAGCACTTTCTGCAAAAGCCATTTCCCATTGATACACTGCTCGAGATTGTGCGCCGCTGTCTGGACGGGTGAGCCGGCGTGGGAGTGGCGTCCGGACGGCTGCCCGGGAAGCCGCGTCTCGGCCGCGAGCAGCGATCGCCGCGAGGGGAGGGGATGAGAACTTGCTTCCGCTGGGCGAGAGTTTAGGGTGGGTGCCGTAATACGATGAAGCCAAGGAGACCTCGGACGACGGATCGGTTGCGGTATGAGCGGGAGTTGCTGGGGCGGGGGGTGTGGCCGGTGGCCGGGGTGGACGAGGCGGGGCGGGGTCCGCTGGCGGGTCCGGTGGTGGCGGCGGCGGTGGTGTTGCCGGAGGGTTGGATCTGCGGGGGAATGAGGGTGGAGTGGCGGGGGTTAAACGATTCCAAGCAATTGTCGGAAGGGGAGCGGGAGGCGTTTTACGACCGGCAGGTGCGGGAGCCTGGGG
>CAZVRY010000147.1:0-17015 GCA_964629545.1 uncultured Verrucomicrobiota bacterium
GGTGACGGTTCTGGAAGTGAACGAGGCGCCGTCGTTCGTGGGGTTGACCAATGCCATGGTTCCCGAGTTGGTGGCCTATCGACAGGCGCTGGCGGGGACCGATCCGGACGTGCCGGTGCAGACGCTCACGTTCAGCTTGGTTTCGGGGCCGGCGGGGGCCGTGGTGAGCGATGGAGCATTCGAGTGGACCCCGAGCGAGGCGCAGGGGCCGTCGACGAGCGAAGTGTGGGTGGCGGTGACGGACGGGGAACTGGCGGTGACCAATCGGTTCGAGGTGACGGTTCTGGAAGTGAACGAGGCGCCGTCGTTCGTGGGGTTGACCAATGCCGTGATCCCCGAGTTGGTGGCCTATCGGCAGGCGCTGGCGGGTACGGATCCGGACATGCCGGTGCAGACGCTGACGTTTAGCCTCGTGTCCGGGCCGGTTGGCGCCGTGGTCGACGAAGGGGTGTTCGAATGGACTCCGAGCGAGGCGCAAGGCCCGTCGACCAACGAGGTTTGGGTGGCGGTGACGGATGGGGAAGTGGCGGTGACCAACCGGTTCGAGGTGACGGTGCTGGAAGTGAACGAGGCGCCGTCGTTCGTGGGGTTGACCAATGCCGTGATCCCCGAGTTGGTGGCCTATCGGCAGGCGCTGGCGGGTACGGATCCGGACATGCCGGTGCAGACGCTGACGTTTAGCCTCGTGTCCGGGCCGGTTGGCGCCGTGGTCGACGAAGGGGTGTTCGAATGGACTCCGAGCGAGGCGCAAGGCCCGTCGACCAACGAGGTTTGGGTGGCGGTGACGGATGGGGAAGTGGCGGTGACCAACCGGTTCGAGGTGACGGTGCTGGAAGTTAACACCCCGCCTTGGATAGCCGATGTGCCGGAGCAGACGGTGGAGCAACTCTCATTGTTGGAGTTGACCCTAACAGGCTTGGATCTGGATCTTCCGCCGAACGCGCTGACCTTCGCCTTGGTAAGCGGTCCGGATGGGGTGACGGTAAACGAGGACGGGGCGTTGGTGTGGGTGCCGACGGAGCGTCAAGGACCTGGGGTGGTGCGTGTTGTGGTGAGCGTGGGGGACGACGGTTCGCCTGCGTTGGCGGGAACGAACACGATCACGGTGGTCGTGCGCGAATTGACGCCCGACTGCGCGGCCCTGCGGTTGGCCATGTTTCAGCGTCGCGAGATCGCGTATCTGGGTTCGGAGGGATGCCGCTACAGCTTGGAGGCGACGGAAGACTTGGGGTCCGGACTGTGGCGGGAGATTGCGGTGCTGGAGGGCACGGGGAAGATCGAGAGATGGGTAGACCCCAGTTTGCCAGAGCCCGAGGTGCGCTACTACAGGGCGCGCACGATGCCGAGGTCTACGCCGGGCGGACTAAGCCGAGGTTCCAGCGAGCGAGCGGCTCCCTATCCGTCTGACGCGATCGAGGTTTGGGGGATGCCGGTCGGTGGTTGGGGGAGTCCAGCTGACTTCGTGACCGCACCCGAGGAGGAGAATGATCCTAACTAGCTTGATGTTATGACGAACTCAATCATGTATCCGATTCTGACGTTCGGGGTGGCAACCGTTGTTGCCTGTCTGTCCGGTTGTGCGCTGAGCAAGAGCTACATCGACATTGGTTATGTGCCGCAGCAGAATGTGGTGCGTGCGGCAGGCGCGGAGTCTGTCGTAGTAGGAGTGGCGGTGTCGGATGTGCGTGCCGTCAAAGACAAGGTGAGCGCGAAGAAGAACGGTTTCGGCATGGAAATGGCGGCGATTATTCCGAAGGAAGACGTTGCGGGGGTCGTGAAATCGGCAATCGAGATGGAGTTGACTAACCGCGGATTCCAGTTGGGTCAAGGGGGGGTATCGACCGCGGTCGAGTTGAGCAAGTTCTACAGCGACTTCAAAGTTGGCTTCTGGTCCGGGGATGCGGTTGGGGAGGTGACGATGAGCGTGCAAGTCAGACGGAGCGACGGGACCATCGTCTACTCGAAGTTGGTGACAGGGCAAGGGGCCAAGGACAATCTGCAGCTTGCGTCGGGAAAGAACGCGAAGGTGGCCCTCGATGGAGCGTTGCGCGATGCGATCGCCAAGTTGTTTAGCGATGCGGCCTTCGTTCAAGCACTATTGCAGGCCGCGACCGTGGGAAGTTAGGTCACAGGTGCGAGCGGAGAACGGTCCGATCAGGCCGAAGTCGGGGCGTCCTAGAACGAGTAGGCAAAGCCTCCGAAGGCGGTAGCGGTTTGGTCCAGTTTGACGTCGACAGCCTTAAAGGAGGCGCGGAGGGAGAAGTCGTCGAGGTGTTGCCAACCGCCGCCGAGGTGGGCGCTCCAGGCTTTGCCCAAGCGCACGGCGATGTGGCCTTCGACAAAGGCGCCGAGGCACCATCGGCTGTCGCTGGCTAGTCCTTGACTGGCGCCCCCGGTGCTGATCGTTTCGCGGTAGGAGAATTCGGCGTCGGCAAGCAAGGCGGCGAAACCGCCCTGGAATTGGAGCTCGATGGTATCGGTCAGAGGGATTTCGCAGAAGGGGCCGAGTTTGAATCCGTAGAGCTCGGCCTGGACGCGCATTTGTTCGCTGGCGGTGGCCGGCAGGCTGATGGCCGTGCGGTTGAACGGGGCGTCGGGAATCAAGACGGGCAGCGGTCCGCCCGGGATTGGGCCGGTGCCGAGGAAGGGCGCGTTGGGAATGATGGGCAACGCGCTGAGGTCATAATCGTCCTGGACCCCGGTGGTGGCGCCGCCGACCTCGCTCCGGTGGTCGATGTCCAGGAGGGTCAGCCCGAAACTGCCTTGGAGGCCAATGCGCAGCGCCCGAGTGTCGCTCCATCGGATTTGGGCGAGGACGCGCCCGTAGCTGGCTTCGAAGCCCGATTGGGGGTCGGAACTGGATTCTTGGGTGAGTCCATCGGCAGGGGATCTGACAGATCGAAGTTGAAGGGTGGTTCCCTGGATGCTGGTTTGGTCCTGGTAGCCCCAGTTCCAGGTCAGGTTGCCGGCGTTACCGCTTTCGTCGACTTGGACATAGCCGTTGTCGTAGAGGTGGTTTGCGGTATGGATGCCAGGGCCGGGGCCGGGGTCGGCAGCGGATGGGAGGTGATGGAAGTCAGCGGAGACGTTGAACAGGAAGCGTGCGCTGGCGCTGAATCGATTGGGGTTAGGGCCGGGGTCGGCGGCGAGACCGGCGGTGGTTGATAAGGGCAGGAGGACGGCCTTGACGGCGGTTCTGGGCCAGTTGCGGTGTGAGGTTTTCATACCTTTTTGCTGGAAGGAAGGACACGTGGGGGCAGGCTGGACGGCGTCGCTTTCTAGGGGGTTAGGATGGCTTGATAATAGCGGACTTGGCCGGTGGGCGGGGAGGTCTTGGGCGGGCCGTTGTCCAACCAAACGATCCAGCCGCCGGTGCCGGTGAGAGGGGGCCAAGCGGTCTGCCAGACGGGTGCATCCAGGGTGTCCTTGAATTGGACGAAATAGGTTCGGCCGGAGATGGTTGGGAACTGGAGGTAAAAGACCCCGTTGGCGAAGTGAACATTGGCGGGGTCAATGGCAATGGGGCTGCCGGTGGGAGCCGAAGGTGGGCTGCTGGGGACGATCGAGGTGAGGTATCGCGGGGTGGGGGTGGTGCGGCGATCGAGCACGATGAACTGGATCGAGATCTCGAACAAAGCGCCGGCTGGCAGGGGGCCGTTGAGCAAGAGATAAGGGATGCCGTCGACGAGTCCGCTTTGGTTGAAGACTTGGATGGGACGTCCTTGGGAGTCGAGGCCGAGATCTTGGATGAGGATGCGGATGGCCTGGTTGGCGGCCAGGCCCGAGGGGGGGATGGCGACGATGAGTTTGTCGAGGAAGAGGCCGCTCGAGGGCTCGACTTGCGGAGGTTCAGGGCCGGTGATATCGACCGTCCCGGAGATGGGCGAGAAGGGGAGATCGGAGCCATCGGGAGCGGCGATCTGGCCAACGGACCCGAATTCAATGGGGATGGTGGAACTTTTGGTGAGCGTGGGGGAAACGGTGCATTCGACGAGGGCCAGTTGGCTGTTGCCGGCGGGGAAGCGGAGATCGGCAGGCAGGCTCACTTCGATGAGAAGTTCGTCATTCGTCTGGTTGCTCCAGGTGAAGGTGGCGTCGAGGGCTTGGCTGCCTGGTTTAACGTCGGAGACGAGGAGGGCGGTTCGGTTAAAGTCGAGGCTGACACGGACTCGGTTTTCGGATCCGTTGCCCACGAGTTGGAGGGGGATGGTGACCTTTTGACCGGGGGTGGAGTACTGCGTGAGGACCTGCACGCTGCGGTCGACTACGGCGAGCGAGGCGGAGCGGCTGATGGTCGATCCGCACAGGTTGACGATTCGAGCGGCGTAGTTGCCGGGGCTGGAGGCGATTTGGACGTTGACCAGGACGAGGGCAGCGTTGGTTTCGCCGGGGAGGTCGAGGCCGTCTTTGCTCCATTGGTAGGTGAAGGGCGATCCTCCTGACGCGACGATGTCGAAGTGGACGGTGGAGCCGGGGGTGGCCGCTTGGTCGGCGGGTTGGTGTGCGACGGTGGGTGGCTGGTTGACTGTGAGTTGCGCCGGAGTGGAGAAGGCGGCTCCGGCGTCGTTAGAGGCGAGCACGTCGTAGAGGCCGGCGGCGGAAGGTTGGACGTTGGCGAGGGTGAGGGTGGGGGATGATTCGCCGGGCAGGGGGGCGCCATCTTTCCGCCATTGGTAGGCAGGTGCGGGTGAGCCGGAGGCGGAGGCGGTGAAGGAGACGGTTGTTCCGGCGCAGGCGGCTTGGCTTTGGGGGTGTTGGGTGAACGCGGAGGGCACGAGGACGGCAAGGGACACATCGCTGCTGGTCGTGGAGCCGGCTTCGTTGCGGACCGAGACCTGGTAAGTACCCGCGTGACGAGGTTGGAGGTTGTTGAGGCTCAGGGTTCGGTTGGTTTCGCCCGGGAGGTCTGCTCCTTGGAATCGCCACTGATATTGGAGCGGTTCGGTTCCGGTGCAGGAGACTTCGAACCGGGCAGTTTGGCCCTGGGTGCTCACGAGGCTTGAGGGTTGGGTGACGATCTGGGGTGGGAGCACGACGGTGAGTCTGGCGAGGCGGCTGGTGGCGGAGCCTTCGCTGTTGGAGGCGACCAGGCGGTAGAAGCCATCGTGGTCGGTGTGTACTTGCGGGAGGCTCAGGGTCTGGTTGGTGGCTCCGGCGAGGGGTTGGGCCTCGGTGAAGGACTCCTGGGGACTAAACCACCACTGCAGAGCAGGGTTGGGGAACCCGTAAACCATGGTCTCGAAGCTGGCCGCGGAGCCGGCGGGGGCGCGGGCGTCGGTGGGTTGAGTGAGGATCAAGGGTGCCTGAGGGCCGAGAACGACCGTGAGGGTGGCAGGCGGGGTGTTGGTCGAGCCGTGAGGGTTGGTGACCGTGACGACGAAGGTCGCTCCGGAATCGTTGGTACTGACATGGTGAAGAGTCAGGGTGTTGCTTCGACTACCGCCTACGCTGCTGCTGTCGGAAAGCGGGATGCCGTCTTTGGACCAGGCGAAGCTGAGCGGATCGGTGCCCGCAGCGTGGACCGAAAATTGGGCTGGGCTTCCCTGCGTGACAGTCTGGTGGGAAGGAACCGATTGGAGCATGGGTGGCATCAGGTAGGTGACTCCGGAGGCGTAAGTTGTCGAGTGGCTGATCGTGACGGTCGATGGGGAAGGCGTGAGCCAGTAGGGCAAGGGACTGAACTCGACGATGTAAGGACCCGTGGGAACAGCGGTTTCGATTTGGCCAGATTCTCGCCAAGTGGTCGTCCCGGTTCTCCTCCAACGTGCGCCGGCCGCGACGGCGCCGGCCGGTTGGATGGAAACTAGGAGGGCTCCCAATTGTCGGACATAGGTGGCTGTGAGTTGGGCGACTTGGCCATTGGCGATGGCCACCGTTCGCGAGGAGGGGGTGGTCCACCCGTCGATCGGTTTGAACTCGACGATGGCGTTGCCTGTAGCGAGGCCGGTCACCGAACTCCCGCTGTCTTGCCACGTTGTTGTCCCCGTTCGCCGCCATTGCGCACCGGCCGCGACCGCTTCGGGCGGGAGAATGTTGGCTTGGAGGGAGCCTGAACAAACCGGGTGGCCACACACCGTGCCACCGGCGAGGTCGGCCCACCCGTAAGGGACCAGGACCTCGAATTGGTTCATGGCATAGACCCGGATTTTGGCCATGCCGACGTCGGGAGCTAGGTGGAGAAACTCGGGAAACTCCAAGATCTCAGGGAATTCGGGGTCTGCCGGGTCGAGGAGGACGAACGAACCGGCTATGGTGCGGCTTTCCGCGTAAGTGCAGGCTGGCACGGAGAGCGTGCCGCCAACACCGATGTCATAGCTGTAGTTGACGTTCACATTGTACTGGCCGCCGGGAACTTCCGCGCCGCGAAGCACGGCGGAAGTCGAACCCGATCTGACGCCTCCGGTCGCCAGATCGCCTTCGCGCAGGATTTCGATGGCTGGGTTGAAAATGGCCTCGAAGGAACCTGCCTCGCTGGCGAAGCTGGATCCTAGGTAGAGCAGGCTGTCCCCAGAGGTGCGGAAGTAACGGTATTGATCGACAGCGCTGCTGCCGCTACCGGTGGTGATGCGCATTTGAAAGGCGGGCTGGCCGTTGTAAGTGGTGGCGGTGACGGTGATCCCGGCGGTTCCGGCGGGTTGTGGGGCGACGAAGGTCTTGGTATCGCCTTGGCACAGGGGGAAGAATCGGTCCAACAAGGGGCCGCCGAGGAGGCCGTGGGGGTGGAGGAAGGTGCATCCCAAGCACGAGGCAGCGAGGAGGACGCGAATATTCATGGTATGGCGCGATGGGTAGGGGGTGGAGCAGGTTCGATCTGGCCAGAGGGTTGGATAGGGATCGAGGCCGCCACGTGGAGGGGAGGTTGTTTTGGGCCAGAGCTTCGGGTGACGAAACTCTCTCGGTTTGTCAGGACCTCCTTGGCGGCTGCTGCGCACATGGGTGAGGGCTCTTTTGTGGCCGGGGGACGGGGATTTGTCCATCGGTCAGGTGTGCATTTTGGAGGGGAGGACGGACCCAGGGATGCACACCTGTGCATCGGGACATGGCTGCGGCAGTCTCCAGCGGGCAAGGACGGGTTAGTCCGAGTCCCAGGGGGCGAAGAGGGTGTCGAGGGGCAGACGGAATCCGGGAAGGAGGTGTTCGCCGTCCAGGACGCCGTCGGGGCCGACAGTGCGGTGTTCGTAGGGGGAGCGGTGGACGAGGACTTTCTTTGCGGCCGGGTCGACGAGCCAGGCGCGTTGGGTTCCGGCAGCAAACAGGTCCTGGAGACGGGCCTGGACGTTCGAGTGAGGGTTCGATGGCCCCAGGATTTCGATGGCGAGGTCGGGCGCGCCCGGGAAGATGGTGGTGGTGTCAGGGTGGAATCCGAGTTGGCGCAGGCGAGCCATGGGGACGAACGAGACGTCGGGGCCGCTGCCGATGCCGTGGGGGAGGCGGCATCCAAGGCCGGGGCCGAGGACGGCTCCCAGGCGATGGGCGTGGTTGAAGGTCTCGAGGGCGGTCTGGAGCCGGGTGCGGAGGAGAGCGTGCTGGAAGCCGGCGCAGAGGCCGTTCCCCGCGGCGGTAGCGAGGTATTCGGCGATGGCTTGGGGGGCGCTTTGGGCGTGGAGTTTGTCGTAGATGTCGTGGATGTGTTTGGCGACGGTGCGGAGGCCGAGGTCGAGTTCCTGGGCGATTTCTTTGCGTTGGAAGCCCGCGGCGAGGAGGCGCAGGATCTCGCGTTCGAGGCTGCTCAAGTCGGGGGCGGATGACGCCTGGGCGGGCCGGTCGCGGAAGGAGCGTATGACGAGCCGGGCAATGGGCGCGCTCATGGGGGCCCCGCCATCGAGGGCTTCTTCGAGGGCGGCGACAAGGTCGATCGGTTCGACGGGTTTGACGAGGTAACCGTCGGCGCCGGCTGCGAGGGCGCGGAAGATGACCTCCGGTCGTTCCTCGATGGTGAGCACGATGACGATGAGTGCCGGGAATTGCCGCTTGAGTTCGGGGAGGATATCGAGTCCGGAGCGTCGGGGGAGGTGGAGGTCGAGGAGGAGGATGTCAGGGCGGCTTATGGGGAGATGGGCGAGCGCTTGTTCGGCGGAGGAATAGGCGTCCTGGCAAACGAGTCCCGGGGTCGCATTGATGACAGTGGCAAGGACGTCGCGGTCGCCGCGGTTGTCTTCGACGAGGGCGACGCGGGTGGGGCCAGGAAGTTGCATGGCGGGGGGCTGGGGTTGCGGATCGCGTATTGCGGATCGGTGATTGGGGATTGGAGGCGGGTTAGCGTCGTTTCTTCAGAGCGGGCCCGTGCTTTCCCCGCAGTCCAAGCACGTGACGAGCATGAGATCCACAACGGGGAAGGTGTTAGCCAGCGCGTTGATGAGCAGTTTGCAGTCGGCCGGTTCCAAGGCCACGAAGTTCTTATGCGCGACCGAGGTGCTTCCACCCTTCGCGAGGGGGATGGAGAATGGGGGAGAGGGCTGGGCGGGCAAGACCTCCATGGTTCTCACGACCTTCATGGAAGGCAGTCTATGGGGGGGGCTGTCAGGTGGCAAGTCCCCGGTTGGCTTGCTGCGGCGAGCGGGGCGCTGAGCCTTGGTTTGATCCTTGGGTGGCGGGGTCCGCGGGGAGAGCGAGCGGCGCTTTTCCAGGAGCCGCCACCTTTGGGGAGGAGGTTCGCTGCTCGGTTTGCGCCCCGGCTCTCCGGAGGCACGGACAACACGCGCTACGCGCGAGCCGAAGGGATGGGGATGGTGATGCGGATTTCGGTGCCCGCTCCGGGCGCGGTGCGGAGGGCGAAGGCGCCGCGGAGGTCCTCGACGCGGGCGCGCATGCTCGGGAGGCCGATGCCGCCGTCGGCGGAAGGTGTTGGGGGATGGCTTGGGAGCGAGCCAGGGTCGAATCCGCGGCCGTTGTCACAGAGGCGGAGTTCGAGCGTGCCCTGGAGCAGGTGGGCTTGGATGTGGAATTGGGTGGCGCGGGAGTGTTTGAAGGCGTTGTTGAAGGATTCCTTGGCGACGAAGAGGAGGGTTTCGCGGGTGGGGCGGTTGAGTTTGATGGGGGGCAAATCTTCGGGGAGGCGGAAGCGGCAGGCTATGCCGGCTGGGGTGAGGAGGGATTGGGCGGTTTGACAGAGTCGGTGGAGGGTGGCTTCGAGGGATTCGTCGGGGGTGTGGGTGGTCCAGATGGTATCGCGGAGGGAACGGGCGACGGTGCGGGCGGTTTCGCGGAGGGCGTGGAGGTGCGGGGTGGCGGCGGGGAGCGCGGTGGTGGCTTCCCGTTCGGCGAGGTCGGCGAGGAGGGTGAGGCGGCTGAGGTCGGCGCCGAGGCCGTCGTGGAGGTTGCGGGCGAGGTGGGCGCGTTCTCGTTGGAGGGCGAGTTCGCGCTGGAGGGCAGCCCAGCGGCGGGTCTCGCCCACGCGCCACGCGAGGAGGGCGTAGATGAGGGCGGCGAGGGCGAGGAGGGCGGCGAGGCGGAACCAGGCGGTTTGGTAGTAATGGGGATCGAGAGTGAAGGCGAAGGTGGCGGGGCGGACGGTCCAGACCTTGTGGTGGTTGGCGCCGACGACCTCGAAGGTGTAGCGGCCCGGGGGGAGGTTCGAGTAATAGGCAGCGCGGCGGGCGCCGGCGTCGTGCCAGGCCGTCTCGTAGCCGGCGAGGCGGTAGCGGAACCGCGCTTGGCCGGCGTCGACGAAGGTGCAGGCGGTGTATTGGAATTCGATGACGCGGGCTCGTCCGGGGCGGAGGCGGAGGGTGGAGTTGGGGGAGGGGGCGAGGCGGGAGGGGGCGCGGGGGAGGTGGGGGGAGTCTTCGTCGGCGGCGCTGGGGCCGCGACTGTCGTAGAGGATTTCGTTGTCGGCGACGACGCGTTGGATATTGAGGATGGGGGGAGGGAGTTCGTGGCGGCGGATTTCGCGGGGGTCGACGGAGACGACGCCGCGGGTGGTGGCGAACCAGAGTCGGCCGTCGCGGGTTTTGAGGGCGCTGGGGTGGCTTTTCTGGCCGTTGGTTTCGGCGCTGAGCATGCCGTCGGCGGCATCGAAGGACACGGCTGCGGCGCGCTGGGCGTGGCCGTCGGCAATACGATTGAGGTCGGCGCGGGCGACGCGGGCGAGGCCGCGGTCACTGGTGAGCCAGAGGTCGCCGAAGTCGTCCTCGACGAGGGCATTGAGTTGGTCGTCGGGGAGGCCGTGGGCGCGGGTGAACACGGTGATGGGATTTTTGATTTTTGATTTTTGATTTTTGATTTGGCGATCGTGGTTTTGGCGCTGATTGGGGTCGAGGCGGTGGAGGCCGCGGTCGGTGGCGATCCAGAGGAGGCCCTCGGGGTCGAGGTGGAGGGCGAAGGCGATATTGCTGGCGAGGCCGTTGGTGGTGGTGAAGTGGGTGAGGGCGAGGGGGAGGGCGTAGCGACGGGCGACGTGGTCGCGGGCGTCGGCGGGGACATCGTCGAAGAGGGGGACGGAGGGGCTTTCGAGGGTGGGGAGGGGAGGGTGGAGGCGGATGACGCCGCCGCCGTAGGTGCCGAGCCAGAGGGAATGGTCGGGGGCTTCGAGGATGGCGCGGATATCGAGGTGGGGGAGGCCGTTGCGGTGGTTGAGGAAGAGGCCGCCGTGAGGTTGCATGAGGTAGAGGCCATCGGCGAGGCCGACCCAGACGCCGCCGTCGCGGCGGGGGACGAGGGTGCGGATTTTATTGAGGCCGACGCCGTCGGCGCCCCATTGGCGCTGGCTGTCGATGACGAATTCGTGCTGGTTGGTGGCGTTGCGCAGGTAGAGGCCTTTGCTCGAGCCGATCCAGAGGAGTTGGTCGTGGTCGAGGGCGAGGGCGCGGAGGAAGCCGCGGAAGGGGGTGGCGTCGAGGGTGGGTTGCGAGGGGAGAAGTTGGCCGCCCGGGCCGAGGAGGTCGAGGCCGCCATCGCTGCCGATGGCGAGGGTGCCGTCGGGGAGTTCCTGGAGGGCCCAGGTGTTGTCATGGAGGAGGCCGTCGACTTTGGAGAGGGTGTGGAGGGGTTTGGGGCGGACGCGGTAGAGGCCGTTGAACTCGGTGCCGATCCAGAGGCTGCCCTCGCGGTCGGCGAAAGAGGAGACGGGGAAGTCGATGGGGGTGCGCCAGGGGAGGCGGACGCGGGCGAACTGGCCGTGGCGGAGGCGGTAGAGGCCGTTCGAGCCAGCAGAGAGCCAGAGGTCGCCGCGGGCATCGAGGACGGAGCGCATGTAGCGGCTGCCGAGGGAGTAGAAGGGCGGGGTGAGGGGGTGGACGACGTCGTTGGAGGCGAGGAGGAGTTGGCCCTGTTCGAAGCCGACGGCGGCGAAGCCGAGGATGGCGTTGGTGAGGAAATGGAGGTTGAGGCAGCCGGAGCCAGTGGGGGGGGCGCGTTCTCCTCCGGGGAGGCGGGTGAGGTTGGTGGTGGCGGGGTCGAAACGATAGAAGGCATCACCCGGGATCCAGAGGTGGCCGGAGGGATCTTCGAGGGTGGGGCCGGCGCCGTCGGTTTGTTGGTAGTCGAGGAAGTGGGTGGCGGTGCGCTCGGTGGCGTAGACGAGGCCGAGATTGTCGCGGATCCAAACGCCGCCGTGGCGGGAGGGGGTGATGTCGAAAATATAGGCTTCGGACGTGAACACTTGACCGTCGAAGGGACGGTTGATGAGTTGGAGGCTGGCGCCGTTCCAGCGGTGGAGTCCGCCGCGGGTGCCGATCCAGAGGTGTCCCTCGCGGTCGGAGGCGAGGGTGGTGATGTATTCGTGGGGGAAGTTTGGGAACTGGGCTTTGGTGAAGGGGACGAAGGCGAGGCCGTCGAAGCGGGCGCATCCGAAGGGGGTGCCGATCCAGAGGTAACCGTCGGGGGTTTGGTGGAGGGCGGTGACGTTGTTGTCGGGGAGGCCGTCGGTTCTGGTCCATTGCTGGACGGTGTATTGGTGGGACAGGTCCGGGAGTTCGGTGGGTTCGGGGAGGTTGAGGAAGTGGGGGAGTGGGGCGGCGAGGAGGGCGAGCGGGGTGAGGAGGAGGAGGAGAGAGGGAATTCGGGCGGTGCGGGCCTGGAGGGGGCCGCCTTGGAGAGGAGATGGGTTGGGAGGAGGGGGAACGATGTGCGAGAGGGTAAGAGGTGAGGGGTGAGGTCTTGTCGATCGACAGACCGTGGCTGTTTCGAGGCGCGGGGGAGAAAGGCTGGTTAGGGTTGGGGCGACGGTGGGCGGGTCAGGTCCTGGAGGAGGCGGGGGACGTAGGCGTTGGCACGGGCGACGGCGGTGGGATCGTTGGTGGCCATGGTCTTGAGCATGGGGAGGAGGCGGTCGGCTTTGGGGCCGAGCGCGTCGATGGCGTTCAAGGCGAGGATGGCGGTGTAGGCTCCGTTACGGTCGGGGGGCGCCAGTTCCTGCAACACGGCGAGCGCCAGGTCGAGGTCTGGCGTGTCGCCGAACTGTCCTAGGGCGCGGGCGGCGACGATCCGGACGGAGGGCGAGGGGTCGTGGAGGGCCTTGTGCAGGTGCTCGCGCGCGGCGGTGACGGCGGGGCGTCCGCGCATGAGGAGTCCCAGGGCAGCCCAGTAGCGGACACCGCTTTCGGCGTCGTCCAGGGCTGCCTGCAGGTGCGGGAGGGCATCGGGTTGGAGCAGCGAGGCCAGGTCGGCCATGGCGAGGATACGTTCCAAGGGGTAATGGACGGGGTCGTGGCCGAGTTCGTAGGGGGTGCGGCCGGCAGAGCGTGCGTGCTGCTCGGCCTCCGAGAGGAAGCCGAGGTCGCGGATTTCGAGCAGGTGTTGGCGGAGGGCTTGGCGCAGTTCTTGGAGGGTGGCCTGATGGTTGGGCGAGGCCGCGAGGTTGACCACTTCGCTGCGGTCGTTTTCGAGGTCGTAGAGTTCCTCCGGGGGTTTGGGTTCCCAGAAATAGGTCTGCGGGGGCCGCAGCTTGCCCTCGTCGTAAAGGCGCTTCCAGACCCGGGTGGTGGGCGTCTCGAACATGTAACTGAGGAATTGTCCGCCCGGGAGGTGGGGCATGTAGTTGCGGATGTAGAGGTAGCGCTGGTTGCGGCAGGCGCGGGCCATGTCGTAGCGTTCGTCCATGCGACCGCGGAAGCCGAAGAGGTGGGAGGGCGGTGGGGCGGCGTAGGGGCCCATGAAGGCGCGTCCTTGCATCCAGTGGGGCGGGGGGACGTCGGCGAGGCTGAGGAGGGTGGGGGCGAAGTCGACAAAGCTCACCAAGCGGTCGGAGACCCCGCCCGCCCGGTAGTTTTCCGGCGCCAGGTGTTTGAATTTCTCGGGGACGCGGACGATGAGGGCCACCTGGAGTCCGGAGTTGTAGAGCCAGCGTTTGCTGCGTGGCATGCCGGAGCCGTGGTCGCCATAAAAGAACACGATCGTTTCGTCCAGCAACCCCGCGGCTTCGAGTTCGCGCAGGCGATGTCCGGCCTGTTGGTCCATGGTGGTGACGTTGTCGTAATGCTGTGCCCAATCATGCCGGACCTCCGGGGTGTCCGGATGATAGGCGGGCAAGGGGGCCCGGGCGGGGTCGTGGCGCAAGGTGTGGGGGCGGGCGCGGATCTGGCTTTCATGGGTGGCGGTGAGATTGAACACGGCAAAGAAGGGTTGGCCGGCGGCGCGGTTGGTCCAGTGGGCGCGGGTCGAGGAATCGTCCCAGACCTTGCCGGGTTGGGTGACATTGTAGTCTTCCTTGCTGCGGTTGGAACAATAGTAGCCTCGTTCGCGCAGCAACTGGGGGTAGAGTCGCATGAAGGCGGGCAAGGGCACTTCGCTGCGCATGTGTTCCGCACCCAGGCTGGGGGGATAGACCCCGGTGATCAAGGTCGTCCGCGCGGGGGCGCAGACGGGGGCATTGGACCAGACGTGGCGGAAGCGGGTCGCCCGGGCGGCGAACCGATCCAGGTTGGGTGTGTCCGCGTAGGGATCGCCGTAACAGCCCAACTCCTGGCCCGTGTCCTCGCAGGTGATCCAGAGGATATTCGGGCGATCGGCGCCTGCGGCGGGGCCATAGGCCAAGGATATCGCCGCCGTGCAGATGAGCCAGATCCAGAGGTGCCGTTGGAGGGTCATACGTGGTGGGCAGCATGCCTATGAACCCGGAGGGTCGCAAGCGGAGTTGGCATCCGCCAAGAATGAGCCCCGCAGCCATCGACCGAGCGCGTGGGTCCAAATGGCAACCACGAGCCGTCCCCTCGCCCCGTCCCTCTCCCCAACCGATTTCAGCGAAGCGATGACCCAGGTTGGGGGGAGGGAGGAAGGGAGAGGGGAAACGTAAGCGGTTCAGGGGTTCACACGGGGGTGCAGGCGGGTGCGGTCATACGCGGTCGAGCGCGACGCACTCGGTTGGGGCGATGACACCTTGAAGCACGGCGCCCCCCCATCCGGGTGCGTTTCGGGTGCGTTTCGGGTTGAACGGCTTCCGCAGGGTGGGCACACTGCAGCCGCGCCGGAAGGCGCCGTTTTCCATGAGATCAAACTCGTCCCCGTGGGGGAGGGATCTGATCGGGTCCCGTTCGGCACCTCGGGCTGGCCTTCGACCATGAGACTTCGTTCGATGATCGCGCTGGCGGGCTGCGTTGCGGCGCTGCTGAAAGTTGGGGCGGCGGCGCCGGGGACGTTTTCCTCGCGGTTGGCCGTTGATCAGTTCGGGTACCTGCCGGACCAAGCGAAGGTGGCGGTGATCTCGGATCCACAGGAGGGGTTCAATGCGGCCGAGAGCTACACGCCGGGGACCACGCTGGAGGTGCGGGCCTGGGACGGACACGCGGTCGTGTGGACGGGGGCGCCGACGGCCTGGAGCAGCGGGGCGACGCATGGGCAATCGGGGGACAAGGCCTGGTGGTTGGATTTCAGCGCGGTGACCCGCTGGGGTGAGTATTACGTCTACGATCCGGCCCGGGAGCGGCGGTCGGCGCGGTTTCGGATTGGGCCGGACGTGTACGAGGAACCGATGAAGCACGCCCTGCGGACGTTTTACTATCAGCGCCGGGGCGCGGCGAAGGTGGTGCCTTATGCGGATGAGCGGTGGACGGATGGAGCGAACTTCTTGGGACCGCAGCAGGACACGGAGTGCCGGCTGGTGACGAATCCGACGGCGGGCACGGCGAAGGACCTGCGCGGGGGTTGGTTCGATGCGGGGGACTACAACAAGTATGTGAATTGGACGGCGGGCCCGGTGAGCGATTTGATCCAGGCCTACCAGCACAATCCCTGGGTATGGCCGGACGACTGGGGTCTTCCGGAATCGGGGAATGGGATGCCGGATGTGCTGGACGAGCTGAAGTGGGAATTGGACTGGCTGCTGCGCATGCAGAACGCCGACGGGTCGGTCTTGAGCAAGATGGGGGTGACGGCATTTCAGAGCGCGTCGCCGCCCAGCGCGGAGAAGAGCCCGGTGTTTTATGGGGCGGAGAGCACGACGGCGACCTACACGGCGGCCGGCAATTTTGCGCAGGCGGCTCCGGTGTATCGGGTTTGGGGGTGGACGAACTACGCGCAGACGCTGAGCGACGCGGCGGTGGCGGCCTACGGGTGGGCGGTGGCGAACCCGTCGGTGGTTTACAGCAACGCCGGGTTTCAGAGCAACAATCCGGAGGTGGGGGATTTCGCGTATGACCGGGACAGTCTGCGGTTGCGGGCGGCGGTGTATTTATATGCGCTGACGGGGCAGGCGGGGTATCGGACCTACGTGGAATCCAACTACGCGACGAGGCATGCGTTGGTTTGGGGATGGTGGGGGCCTTACGAGACGGTGGTGCAGGATGCGTTGCTTCATTACACCACGTTGCCTGGGGTATCGGCCGCGGTGGTCACCGCCATCCGCAACAGTGTGCAGGGCTCGATTAACGGAGGGGATTTTCTGGGCGCGTGGGGCGGCGGCCGGGACGCGTATCGGGCGTTCGTCACGGACGCCACGTATCACTGGGGGAGCAACCAGCCCAAGTGCCGGGTGGGGGCGTTATTTGGCCAACAGCTCGTGTATGGGCTGAATCGGGGGGCGGCGTCGAGTTACCGGGCGGCGGCGGGCGGGTATTTGCACTACATGCACGGCGTGAACCCGCTGACGCTGTTGTATTTGTCGAACATGTACGAGTATGGCGGGGACCAGTGCGTGAACGAGTTTTATCATTCGTGGTTTGCGGATGGGACCGTTTACGACCGGGCGTTGACATCGCCGAAGGGGCCGGCGCCCGGCTACGTGCCGGGGGGGCCAAACCGGAGTTTTGCGCCGGACCCGTCCTACAGTGGCCCGCCCTTGGTGCCGCCGATGAACCAGCCGCCGCAGAAGTCGTATAAGGACTGGAATACGTCCTGGCCGCAGAATTCATGGGAGATCACGGAGCCGGCCATCTACAGTCAGAGTGCCTATGTGTATTTGCTCTCGCAGTTCTTGCGGCCCTTGCGCTTCGACGAGTGGACGGACGGGCAGGGGTTGAGTGGGGCGGCGGCCGGGCCCGGGGCGGATCCTTTTGGCACGGGGGTGGCGAACCTGTTGGCCTACGGATTCAACCTGGACCCGAGGACGGCCACGATGGCGGCCGTGCCCAGGCCGCGGCTGGAGAGTCGGACGGTGAACGGGGTGCCCGGGACCCACTTGAGCATCGAGTTTACCCGCCAATTGGGGACGCCGGCTCTGACGTATCGGTGGCAGCATTCGACGGACTTGGTCACGTGGTCCGACCTGTGCGTGGCGAGCGGCACGAATCGGCCGAGCGGGCCTGGTTTCGTCAGGGAGATCGGCACGGCGTATCGTCGTCAGGTCCTGGCCAGCGACCTGGTTCCGGTCGAGGCGGGGGTGACGGCGCGTTTTGTTCGGTTCCGGTTAGAGTGGGCTCCCTGAAGCGGGCGCATCGCAAGCTGTTCAGGGAGAGCTTCCAAGTCGAACGAACCGACGCGCATGGGGACCATGAACCGGGCGGAGCGGGAGCAAGAGCAAGAGCAAGAGCAAGAGTGCGAATTCTGCCTTTTGCACTCTGCCTTCTGCCTTTCCGGTTCATGGAGAGCATCCACGTCGAACGAACCGACGCGCATGGGGACCATGAACCGGGCGGACCGGGAGC
>CAZVRY010000148.1:0-16868 GCA_964629545.1 uncultured Verrucomicrobiota bacterium
ACGCCGGAGACCGAGGCCCCGCGCGCGCCCTCCCTGGACGGGGCGCGCGCCCGCGGGGAGGCCCTGGCCACCCCCCCAGTGGGGCCCGGGGTGGGCCGCGGGGGGGCGGCAGGCCGGGTTGCGGTGGGTGGATTTGAACGGGGATGGATTTGACGACGTGCTGTTTTCGAACGAGCGGCGGTATGCGATTTACCTGTGGACGAAGACCGTGCGGCTGGACTTGGGGTGGACGCCGGGTTGGTCGCAGTTCGTGCGGGCGGGCGAGCGGGTGGGGCGAGTTGGGGAGCCGCCGTCGTTGGTCGGGGCGGAGGTGGAGGTGACGGGGGGGGCGCTTCGGGTCCGGCGGCCGGGCGGGGGGGGTGGTTCGTGGGTGGAGGAACGGGTCGGGGTGCGGGAGTTGATTGCGTTCGACATGCCGGCGCCGCTTTCGCCGGAGGAGGGGTTGGGCAGCCTGCGTGTGCCGGAGGGGTTTCGGGTGGAACTGGTGGCGGCGGAGCCAGTGGTGGTGGATCCGATCGCGTTCGAGTGGGGGGCGGACGGGCGGCTGTGGGTCGTGGAGATGAGCGACTATCCGATGGGGCTGGATGGTGGAGGGAAGGCGGGCGGGGTGGTGAAGGTGATCGAGGATACCGATGGGGATGGGCGGTGTGATCGGGCGACGCGGTTCTTGGAGGGGCTGGCGTTTCCGACCAGCGTGATGCCGTGGCGGGGAGGGGTGCTGGTGGCGGCGGCGCCGGACGTGATGTGGGCGGAGGACACGGACGGGGATGGGCGGGCGGATCGGAGGGAGGTGTTGTTTACGGGGTTCGAGCCTGGCAATCCGCAGCATCGGTTCAACGGTTTCGAGTGGGGGTTGGACGGGTGGATTTATGCGGCGAACGGGGATAGCGGCGGCAGGGTGACGTCGCTCAAGACTGGGCGGACGTTGTCGATCAGCGGGCGTGACTTCCGGTTTCGGCCGGACACGGGGGAGATGGAGACGGTGTCTGGGCAGACGCAGTATGGGTTGCGGCGGGACGATTGGGGCAACTGGTTTGGGAACAACAATCCGACCTGGTTGTGGCAGGTGACGGTGCCGGAGCGTTATTTGCGGCGGAATCCGCAACTGGCGGTGAAGCGGGTGCTGCGCGTGCTGGCCAACTACGAGCAATCAACCCGGGTCTTTCCGATCAGCGCGCCGGTGGTGCGGCCGAATCAGCCGTGGTCGTTGAACCACGTGACGAGCGCGTGCAGTCCGTGTCCGTATCGGGACGACTGGTTGGGGGTGGAGTATGGGTCGAGCGTATTCATCAGCGAGCCGGTGCACAACGTGGTGCATCGGGAGGTGGTGGAGGAGGCAGGGGCGGGGCTGACGAGTCGGCGGGCGTTGGGGGAGGAGGGGAGGGAGTTTCTGGCCAGCACGGACAATTGGTTTCGGCCGGTGACGGTGAAGGCGGGGCCGGACGGGGCGTTGTACGTGGCGGACATGTATCGGTTTGTGATCGAGCATCCGGAGTGGATCTCGCCGGAGATGCAGGCGCGATTGGATCTGCGGGCGGGGGAGGATCGGGGGCGTATTTACCGAGTGGTGCCAGCGGGCAAGGGGAGGCGGCCGATCCCGAATCTGGCGGGGTTGCGCGGGGCGGAGTTGGCGGCGGCGATGGAGAGCCCGAGCGGTTGGCAGCGGGACACGGTGCAGCGGTTGCTGTATGAGCGTCGGGAGAGCGAGGGTGCGGAGGTGTTGAGGAAGTTAATGGAGGCCCGGTATGCGCCGCAGGTGCGGTTGCAGGCCCTGGCGACGCTGGGCTTGCTGGGGTGGCTGTCGGAGGAGGAGGTGGTGAGGATGCTGGCGGATCCGCATCCGGGGGTGCGGGTGGAGGCGCTGCGTCAGAGCGAGGCGTGGGGAAACCGGAGCGAGGGGGTATTGGCGGCGGTGGCGGCGGCGGCGTTGGGGAGCGATCCGTGGGTGCGGCAGCAGGCGGCCTTCACGTTGGGGTATTGGCCGGCGGACCGGGCGGAGCCGGTGCTGGGGGTGTTGGCGGCGCGGGAGGATGCGGACGAGGGGTTGCGGGTGGCGGTGATGTCGTCATTGCGTCCGGAGAGCGAGATGTTTAGGCGGATGAAGGCGAACGAGCCGCTGCCGCGGGCGGTGGGTCCTGCGGTGGTGTTGAAGCCTTCGACGGAGGATCGGGCGCAGGTGTTGGCGCGCTACGCGGGGGTGGGGGCGTTGCGGGGCGACGCGCTACGCGGGCAGGAGCATTTTCAGGCCTTGTGTTTGCCGTGTCACCGGTTCAAGGGCCAGGGGCACGAGGTGGGGGCGGATTTGGGGATGGTGAGCAACAAGCCGGTGGACTGGCTCTTGACGGCGATTTTGGATCCGAGCCAGGTGGTGGAGGCGCGCTATCGGGCGTGGACGATCACGCTGACATCCGGCGATGAGTTGTCAGGGCTCATCGCAGCGGAGACGGCCAACAATCTGGTCGTGCGGATGACGGGCGGGGTGGATTACGCGGTGTTGCGGGGCGAGATTGCGTCGATGCAGCCGCAGACGGTGTCGTTGATGCCGAGCGGGTTCGAGTCGGCGTTGAAGCCGCAGGACATGGCGGACCTCCTGGAGTGGCTGCGGTGATTAGACGGAATAGGTGCTGCTGGCGACGCGGCCGCCGGTGCCGGTCCAGTTGGTGTGGAAGAACTGGCCGCGCGGTTGGTCGACCCGCTCGTAGGTATGGGCGCCGAAGTAATCGCGTTGGGCCTGGAGGAGGTTGGCCGGGAGGCGGGCGCTGCGGAGGCCGTCGAAGAAGGCGAGGGCGGTGCTGAAGGCGGGGACGGGGATGCCTTTGCGGATGGCGCTGCTGACGACTTTGCGCCAGGAGCGTTGGCAGCTTTTGATGGCCTTTTTGAAGAAGGGGTCGAGGAGGAGGTTGGGGAGTTGGGGGTTCTTGTCGAAGGCCTTTTTGATGTCGCCGAGGAAGGCGCTGCGGATAATGCAGCCGCCGCGCCACATGAGGGCGATACCGCCGCAGTTGAGGTTCCAGCCGTGTTGTTGGGCGGCGGCGCGCATGAGCATGTAGCCTTGGGTGTAGCTGATGATTTTGGAGGCGTAGAGGGCTTTGCGGATATCTGCGATCCAGGCGGTGCGGTCGCCGGCGAGACGGGGGTTGCCGGCCTGGAAGTGTTGGGAGGCTTCGACGCGGGCCTCCTTCATGGCCGACACGCAGCGGGAGTAGACGGCTTCGGCGATGAGGGTAATGGGGATGCCGAGGTCCTGGGAGGAGATGACGGTCCATTTGCCGGTGCCTTTTTGGCCGGCGGTGTCGAGGATTTTGTCGACCAGAGGGGCGCCGTCGTCGTCTTTTTTGGCGAGGATATCGCGGGTGATTTCGATGAGGTAGGAATCGAGCTCGCCGCGGTTCCAGTCGGCGAAGACCTGGTGCATCTCGTCGGCGGAGAGGCCGAGTCCGTGTTGGAGGAGGTGGTAGGCTTCGCAGATGAGCTGCATATCGCCGTATTCGATCCCGTTATGGGTCATCTTGACATAGTGGCCGGCGCCGCCTTCGCCGACCCAGTCGCAGCAGGGGGAGCCGTCGGCGACTTTGGCGGCGATGGCTTGGAAGATGGGTTGGACGTGAGGCCAGGCGGCGGGGCTGCCGCCGGGCATGATGCTGGGGCCGTGCCGGGCGCCTTCCTCGCCGCCGGAGACTCCGGTTCCGATGTAGAGGAGGCCTTTGGATTCGACGTAGGCGGTGCGGCGGATGGTGTCTTGGAAGAGGCTATTGCCGCCGTCGATGATGATGTCGCCGGGTTCGAGGACAGCGAGGAGGCTTTCGATGAACTCGTCGACCGCCTGGCCGGCTTTGACCATGAGCATGACGCGGCGCGGGCGTTTGAGGAGGGCGGCCATTTCGGCGAGGGAGTGGGCGCCGAGGATGCGGGTGCCTTTGGCTTCTTGGTTGAGGAAGTCGTCGACTTTGGAGACGGTGCGGTTGTAGGCCACGACCGTGAAGCCATGGTCGTTCATGTTGAGGATGAGGTTCTGGCCCATGACGGCCAGTCCGATGACGGCGATATCAGCGTTAGGTTCCATGTGCAGTACGAAAGCAAAGATTAGCGGGGACGATACGCGAACGCGGGGGGCAGGCGAGCAGTTTTTCGGCGGTTCTTCCGGAGGGGTGTCAGGGTGACGTCGGGGTGGCGGATCAGAACCGGAGCTCGCCTCAGCGAGGGGATTGCCATTAGGCTTCGGCGCATGGGTTACGGATGGGATGGGAGTTCCTGGGGGCGATGGTTGCCCCGGTGGATGAGGGTCGGGCGTGAGCGCGGCGCGGTTTGGGTCGGGGGGGTGCTGGCGCGGTGGTGGGCATTGGTTTGGGTTGCAGGCCTGGGGGGGACGTTGATGGCGGCGGGTTCCGCGGTTGGCGAGGTGGCGGTGGAGGAGGTATTTCAGGTCAGCAGGTGGGCGCGGTCGTCGGGGTTGCCAGGCAATCGGGTGCGGGCGTTGGCGGTGACGGAGGACCGCTATCTTTGGGTTGGGACCGAGGCTGGGCTAGTGCGATTCGATGGGTTGACCTTCCACTGTTTTCACCGGGGGAACACGCCCGCGTTTTCGGATGACGGCGTCACGGCATTGGCGGCGGGAGCCGGGGGGGAGCTTTGGGCAGCTTTGTCGCGGTCGGTGGTGGTCCTGCGGCCGGGAGCTGCGGTCGAGGCGGTGCCTCGGATGGCTGGGGTGCCTTGGTCTGGGCAAGGGCTTTGGCCCCGGCATCCGGCGGGGGTTTGGCTACGGGGCAATGTTGGTTGGATGGCCTGGGAGCGAGGGCAGCGGGGGCCTGGGAGCAGGCCGCCGTTGGAGGCGGCTTTGGCGGTGTATGAGGAGCCTGACGGCACAGTGTGGGAGGCGTTGCCCGGATCCGTGACGCGGCACCCGCCGGAAGGAGGCGGCGAGCGGGTGGAGTACAGGCTGGGTCGAGAGGAGACGCCCGAGGCTATCCGCGCCGAGTTCGCGTCTGGTGGAGCAGGGACCGTTTATCTGCTGTGTGGGCGAGTCGATCAGGCCGCCCAGATGGGGCTTTGGGAGTTGACCGGGTCTGGGCCGCGGGAGGTGGCCACGGGCTTGACTCCGAACAGTCTTTCGCCGCTGAGTCCGGTGGTGGACGGGTCAGGGACGCTTTGGTATGCGGCGGGGCGGGGTTGGCTGGGACGGGTGCGGGGGGATCGATTCGATCGGATCAGGCTGCCGGGGCGCCCTGAGCACATTATTGCGCTTGCGCTGGACCATGAGGGGAGCCTGTGGGCGGGGCTGGAGGCGTCGGGGTTGCTTCAGCTGCGTCCGCGCCGGATTCGTTCGTGGGCGGAGGGGAGTGGCTTGCCGGCGGGGGATGTGCGGGCCTTGTGGCCGCAGGGGGAGGGCGGGGTCTGGGTGGGCACGTCCCTGGGGTTGGCCCGGTTGGATGCCGAGGGGACGGTGCACGTGGAGGCCTGTTTGGCGGGCCAGGGGATTCGCGGCTTGGCCTCGGCGGGTGCGGATGCTCAATGGGTGGGCACGACGCGGGGTTTGTTTCATTTGGAATCGGGGCGACTCCGCACGGTGGGATTGCCGCTGGTGGTGGATCCGGGGGATTCCGCGCATCTGGGCAGCCTCAAGATTCGGGCTTTGCTTTCCACCCGCAATGGCGATTTGTGGGTGATGGCGGGGAAGGCGGTCTCGGTGGTGCGGGCGGGGGCACGGGAGGCGCGGTGCGTTGGGGTGATGGTTCACCTAGGCCCCACGACGGCGTTGGAGGATCGTGCGGGCAACGTCTGGGTAGCTTCGGAGCAGGGGGTGGCCAGGTTCAGTCCCGCGACGCTGGCGGGCGTTGAGTGGTCGGTGCTGCCGGGTCCGGGGCCTTTGACGCCGGGCCCGGGGTCGGTCTGGCTGGTTCGCCCGGATATGATCCTCTCGGCGACCAACGGTCTTTCCAGTGACCATGCCTGGGGACTGTACGAGGACCGGGAGGGAGGCCTATGGATCGCGTGCGACAATGGACTCAACTTTCTGCCGGGTGGATTTGGCGGGGGGCAGTCCTGGGCTGGTCCCGTCACGGGCGAGGCAACCGGCCTGTTTGTGTTCACCATGAACCACGGTCTTCCTGATCATCGGATCAATGGGTTGACGGAGGACGACGATGGCAATCTTTGGTGCAGCACGGACCAGGGGATCTTTGCGGCCGCCCGGGCCGAGTATGAGGCGGTTGCCCGAGGGCGCGCCTCGCGGGTGCAGGCGGTCCATTTTTCTTCCGCCGACGGTTTACCCGACGAAGAGACGCATGGGCGGATCAGTCATCCGACGGTGGTGCGGACGGGGGATGGGCGGATTTGGGTGGCGACACCGAGCGGGTTGGCGGGGTTTGATCCGCGGCGGTTACTGGAACGGCCCTCGTTGCCGCGCGTCGTGCTCGAGCAAGTGTTGGCGGATGACGCGGTGGTTTTCAGCACGCTCCCTGGCGAGGTGGGGGCGGGGCTGGGGTTAGGGCCGGGGCCGAGGGGGGCGGGGGGGCCGCGTTTGGCGGCGGGGCAGGGGCGGGTCCTGCAATTTCACTTTACGGCCCCCGGTTACGTGGCGGCGGGGCAACAGCGTTTCCGGTATCAGATGGCCGGGTACGAGGCGGATGACGTTTGGCACGAGGCGGGGACACGGCGGCTGGCCATTTACACGAATCTGGATCCTGGCGCGTACCGTTTTCGGGTGCAGGCGGCCAGCCATCAGGGTCGTTGGTCGGACCATACGGCCGAGTTCGGGTTCAGCCTGGCGCCCCACTTCTGGCAGACGGGGGCGTTCCGGGTGGTCTTTGGGCTTGTGCTGGTGGCAGGCGTCTACGAGGTGGTGGCCTGGCGGTTGCGTGAAGTGCGCCGGCATGAGCGCTTGCAGCGTCAAAATGCGGTCCTTCGCGAGCGGGCGAGCATCGCTCGGGACATCCACGATGATCTGGGTCCGCGTCTGACCCAACTGGCCCTGCTGACGGAGCGCGGGCCGTTCCGGGTCCCGTCTGCGGGGGCCCCTCTGGAGGCGGCGCATTTGGCGGGTCTGGCCCGGGAACTCGCGGGCACTTTGGACAGCACGTTGTGGGCGGTCGAGCCGTCGGGCGACACCCTCCGGCATTTAGCCGATTACCTGTCGGACTATGCGCAGGAGTTTGTGCAGTCGGCGGGTCTTGGTTTGGGGTTGGATTGGCCGGCGGAGGTTCCGGCGTGGGGGTTGACGCGGGAACGCAAGCGGCATTTGCTTCTGGTGGTGAAGGAAGCCTTGCACAACGCGGTCAAGCATGCCCAGGCCAGGACCGTCACGTTGGGTCTGCGGGTGGATCCGGAGGGTTTCACGCTGGAGGTGGGCGATGACGGTCGGGGCCTGCCGGATGGCGTGGGGGGGGAGCCTTCGCGCGGGGTGGGCGCGGCCGGGGGGGCGGGGCTGGGGTTATCGAGTCTGCGCCAGCGTGCCCAGGCGGTTGGCGGCCGTTTGGAGTTGGTGAGTGTCCCTGGTCGTGGTACCACGGTGAGACTGTGGGTGCCGCGGGGCGTGTTCGCACCGGAACCGAGCGGTTCAGGTTAACGGTTGGCCCACATCCTCCATGCCGATCACCGTAGCGATTATCGAGGACGACCGGTCCCTGCGGCAGACCCTTGTCGAGCTTCTGGATCGCGCGCCTGGGATGCGCTGTGTGGCGAGTTGTCCGAGCGCCGAATCCGCCTTCGCGGACCTTCCCGCGATGGCCCCCGATGTCATCTTGCTGGACCTTCGGCTTCCGGGTCTTGGGGGGCTCGAGTTTCTTCGCCAGCGGCAACGGCACGGCATTGCGGCGCGGGTTCTGGCCTTTACGCAGCACAGCGAAGACGCCCTGGTGTTGGAGGCGGTGCGCGCGGGTGCGGACGGCTTTGCGCTCAAGCGCAGCGGCCTTGGCCAGCTTGAGGCCGGCATCCACGCGGTGCATCGCGGCGAGGGGTTTTTCCCTCCGTCGATCGCCCGCAAGCTGGCCTCGTTCGTCCGCGACACGCCGTCGGCGGTGCACGTGGACCACGCCGAGTTGACCGAGCGTGAGCGCGAGGTGTTGCGCTCCGCCCGTCAAGGCCTGGACAACAAGGCGATTGCCCGGTCGCTGGGGTGTGCCTACGCGACGGTTCGTGCCCATTGGGACCACATCCGGGCGAAGCTGGCCGTTCGCACGCGCGCGGAGGCGGTGGCGAAGTTCTTTCGGCTCTAGAATCCTTGCCGCCCAGAACTTGATCAAATCAAGTCAAGTTCTCGTCCCGTCCCTCCTGCCGGCAAGGATTCTACAGAGCGAGGCGTGGAGATTGGGGTCCAGACGACGAAGGCGCGTTGCACGAAAATGGGGGCCGGAGCGGGTCTGAGGTCACGTCTCGCTAGACTCTTCCCACCTCCTCTGAGGCGCTCCGCTTTCAAGGGTTGGGGGATGGGGTGAGGGGACGGTTCATGGAGGGAAGGGGTGAGGGAACCGGTCTTGTCGGTCGACGGACCGCGGCTGGTTCGAAGCGTGAGGGCAGGATGCAGGCGCAGCGAGGATTTGGGGGCGGAGAACTACTTACGCACTCATCGCTGCGGTGGGGGGCAGGGTGGATGGTGAAGGGGCGGACTACGGCAATTGCCTTAGGGGATCGACTTTGGCTGAGTTGAGGTGGGGAGATGGTTAAGGAGCGCTGATTGTGGTTCTTCCTTGAAGTGTCATCTATACGTTTCTTTATCAATGAGTTACGGGTCGACTGGGTCAGTCTGGTTCCGACGCGGTGGGCCGAGGACTTCAGCGCGGGATTAGGGCATTCGGCGGATAGACGGCTTCCGGGGCTCCTGGTATCCACGGGCGCAGTTCCTCCTGGTCGAGGGCGGTGCTCCGGTCCGGAGGGTGCTGCGGCCGGAGCGAGGTCCCGGCCAGACGCTGATGTCACATTATGAACACGCTGCTCCTGTCTTTCATGGGTGCGCGCTCCGTGCGCGGTATCCGCGTTGGTGTAATGGCCCTGTCGGCGCTCACGGCTTTCGTTCCGCGCCTGGCCTACGGGCAGTCGAGTCCTTGCGTGTCGCCGGGCGGCGAGTTGGTGGCGTGGTGGCCGGCGGAGCGCCACGTCTACAACGTGGTCAACCAGCGTGCGGGTTCGGTGCAGGGCAGCGTGGCTTACTCCGAGGGGGTAGTGGGGCAGGGGTTTTCGTTCGATGGCACGGGGAAGGTGCGTGTGCTGGAGGCCGCGTCCATCGACCTGAGCCGGACCAATCGCTGGACGGTTGCGGCCTGGGTGCGCCCCACGTCCTTCAGCGGATCCGTGTCGCGTGTGCTTTACACCGAAGGCAACCGCGTTGCCGCGCTGACGGTGCAGGCGGGGAGCGGGAAGCTGGAATCCTGGATTAATGGGGGCAATCGCCTCGAGAGCGATGGGGCGCTGCCTCTCAATGGGTGGTCGCACGTTGCCCTGGTGTTGGATCGGACCACGCGGACGCTGTATGTGAATGGGCTTCCCGCAGGCACGGGGTCCGGGACACCCGGGACGACGGCCGATAGCACCGGTGCGGCCATTGGGGGGGCCACGGCGGACGATCCCGCGGTCGCTTTCGTGGGGGACGTGGACGAGGTCACCTTGCACAAGCGCGCCCTTTCCGCGCAGGAGGTCGCGGCCATTCATGCGGCGGGCGCGGCGGGATGGTGTGTGGGGGGTGACGGCGGGCCGGTGTTCCTGATCGAACCGGTTTCCCAGACGGCCGCGCTTTACGGCGACGTGACATTCAGCGCGTTGGCCCACGGTTCGCCGCCTCCTACTTATCAGTGGTTGCTGGACGATGCCCCGCTGGCGGGTGAGACCAACTTGAGTCTGGTCCTGGCGTCCGTGACGTCGGCGCAGAATGGTCATTATCGCGTGACGGCCACGAGCGGGGGGCGCACGGTGAGCAGTGCGGCCGCCACGCTCGCGGTGGAACATTGTGTGGCCACGCCGACGAACCTGGTGGCCTGGTGGCCTGGGGACGGTTCGGCGCTGGAGGTGACGGGGCAGCATCCGGGGGTGATTTGGAACCAGGTTGACTTTCCCGCCGGGATCGCCGGGCGGGCGTTCGGCTTCGACGGCGTCTCATCGTTTGTGGCGATTCCCGATCACCCTGCCCTGAGCCCGCAGGCTGGGCCGGAAGGCCAGTTGACGGTGGAAGTGTGGGTGCGGCTGGCGGCGTTTCCCGCCGCGGACCCGGCCACTTCCCAGGACAGGCGGGTGGTGCTGGCCAAGGGCGATCCTGGGCGGTGGGAGTATGGGTTGAGCGTCGGAACCACGGGGGTGCCCGAGTTTTTCGTGTGGACGCCAGACGGCACCGACCACGCCAGTGTGATCGCCGGGCAACTCCTTCTCAATCAGTGGCATCATCTCGTGGCAACCTACCAGCGAGGGCAGTCGCTGAAACTCTATCAGGACGGCCAGTTGATGGCGGGGACGGCCAGTTTCACTGGCACGCCCGGGGACACGGGTTCACCGCTCTACCTGGGACGCCGTGGGGATGCCCAGTTTCTTGCCGGCTGGATCGACGAGCCGGCGGTTTACAGCCGGGCCCTGGGTCCGGAGGAAGTGGCGGCGTTGCACGCGGGCGGTTCGATTGGGAAGTGTTATGGCGGCGGGCCCAAGCCGGTGGTGGTGCAGGAACCTCGCGATGTCACCGCGTATCTGCTCAATTCGGCCACGCTCGAGGGGTTGGCGTTAGGAACTCCCCGTCCGGTGTTGCAATGGTATTTCGGCGATCAGCCCATTCCCGACGCGACCCATGCCACCCTGACCCTTCGCAACCTCACGGCGGCGCAGGCTGGGGCCTACATGCTGGTGGCGAGCAATCTCTTTGGGGCCACCCAGAGCCGTGTCGCAACGCTGACCCTCGTGCCCTTCGCCAGCACCACGGAGTCGTTCGAGTTGGGGTGGAATGGCTGGTCGACGGACGACTACGCGATTTGGCAGGTGGGACAACCGACGAGCGGGTCGGGGGCGGCGCATTCCGGGAGTGGCTGTGCGGCGACGGTGCTCAACGGAGACTATCCGGAAGGCTATGAGGCACGGCTCGTGAGTCCCTACTTGCGTGTGCCAAGCGCGGACGAGAGCCCTCGCCTGCGGTTCTGGCACTGGTGGAACTTCAATTGCTACGACTATGGACAGGTCCAGATCCGTGAAGGCAGCGGGCCGTGGATTGCGCTTTCGGACGGATACTCCTCCACGAGTTTGGATCGATGGTCGCGCGCCAGCCTGGATCTCAGGGCCTATGCTGGAAAGACGGTTCAGCTTGGCTTCTTCTTCCACTCGCACAGCGGCTGGGATTGCGATTCCTCGTGGAACTACGAGGTGGCGCCGGGTTGGTATATCGACGATGTGACCGTGGAGACGGGTCCCCTGCCGGAGTTGCCGGCGCTGGAGGATTTCGAGGCCGGGTGGGGGGGGTGGATGGTCGAGTTCTCCGGCGGCACGGCCACGGAGTTTGGCCTGTGGGAGATCGGGTCGCCGACGAGCGGTCCGGGCACTGCGTTTTCAGGCACCAAATGCGCCGCGACGATCCTCAGTGGAGACTATCCGGAGTGGTACGAATCGCGCATGGTCAGCCCTGCCTTTGTAGTGCCGTCACTCGAGCAAAGTCCGCGCCTGCGTTTCTGGCATTGGTGGAATCTGAACTGTTACGACTATGGACAAGTTCAAGTCCGTGAAGGCAACGGGCCGTGGATGGCGCTTTCGGACGGATACTCCTCGACGAGTTTGGATCGATGGTCGCGCGCCAGCCTGGATCTCAGGGCCTATGCTGGAAAGACGGTTCAGCTTGGCTTCTTCTTCCACTCGCACAGCGGCTGGGATTGCGATTCCTCGTGGAACTACGAGGTGGCGCCGGGTTGGTATATCGACGATGTGACCGTGGAGACGGGTCCCCTGCCGGAACTGCCGGTGGTGGAGGGCTTTGAGTCAGGGTGGGGAGGATGGAAGGTTGAGTTCTCTGGCGGCACGGCCACGGAGTTTGGGCTGTGGGAGATCGGGACGCCGACGAGCGGTCCGGGAATTGCGTTCTCAGGCACCCAATGCGCCGCGACGATCCTCAGTGGAGACTATCCGGAGTGGTACGAATCGCGGATGGTCAGCCCTGGCTTTGTGGTGCCGTCACTTGAGCAGAGTCCGCGCCTGCGCTTTTGGCATTGGTGGAATCTGAATTGTTACGATTATGGACAAGTGCAAATCCGCGAAGGCAACGGGCCGTGGATGGCGCTTTCGGACGGATACTCCTCCACGAGTTTGGATCGATGGTCGCGCGCCAGCCTGGATCTCGGGGCCTATGCTGGAAAGACGGTTCAGCTTGGCTTCTTTTTCCACTCGCACAGCGGCTGGGACTGCGATTCCTCGTGGAGCTACGAGGTGGCGCCCGGTTGGTATATCGACGATGTGATGATCCAGGTGGGGAGCATTGGGTTGGGGGAGGTAGCGGAGCAGACGGTGGACGAGAAGACGCTGGTGAGCGTGCGGGTGAATGCGGTGGGGGCGGACGCCAACTCGTTCCTCAGCTTCACCTTGCCGTCGGCGCCGGCGGGGGCCTGGATCGATCCCGAGACGGGGGTGTTTTCCTGGGTTCCCTCGGAGCGGCAGGGGCCAGCGACGCATCGGATTCCGGTGCTGGTAGTGGATTACGGCCATGGGGAGGCCAACGAGATGACGGCTTTGACGGTGAACGTGCGCGAAGTGAATGAGCCCTCGTGGCTGCTGCCGGCTTCGGTCAGCGTGCGGCCGGGGGAGCTGCTTCGGTTGCCCTTGTTCACGGGCGACCGCGACGATCCGCCGAACGCGCTGGAGTACACGATGGCGGGCGCGCCCATGGGGGCTGCGCTGGATGGGGCGACGGGACTTCTGCACTGGGCGGTGCCGCTGAGCGCAGCCTCCGCGACCTACGGGATTCAGGTGACGCTGAACGACCACGGGACGCCGCCGTTCACGACGAACACGACGGTGACGGTGACGGTGTCGCCGCAGGGGCCGCCGCGTTTGGGCATCCGGCCGGCAGGCGCGCACGCGTTCGAGTTTACGATCGAGGACGGCGAGGCGGGGGCGGATTACGTATTGCAGTCGGCATCGCCGTGGGTGGATCAGGCCAGTTGGGCGTTGCAGGCCTCCGCGGTTCCGGGGGCGTATCCGTTGGTGGAGGAGCAGGACTATGGGGAGCACTTGAGTTGGGAGGAATTCGTGGCGGCGCGGCTTCAGCGCACGGAGTGGACGGACGTAGTGCGGGTGTCTCCCGCCGGGCTGCCGCACGTGTTCATCCACCCGGCGCCGGACGCCGGGGCCGCCCCGGTTCGTTTCTTTCGCGTTGTGCGGGTGCCGCGTTGACCGGCCGAGTTGGTCGCCAGGAGGTGGGCGATCGTCCTCTCGTCCTGGCTCTTTGTTCGCCGCGGAGGCAGGAGCGGCGGGTGAGGACCAGGGCGAGGGGATGCGGGAGGGATGTGGGGGGTGGTTTTTGCCTTTCCCCTGGGGAGGCAGGTGTTTCATGATGGGGCGTCATGGGTATGCGACGCGAGGCGCGGGAGCGCGCCATTCAGTTTTTGTTTCAGCATGATTTGAATCCGCCGGAGGATTTGGCGGAGGCGTTGGAGGCCTTTTGGGAGGGGCAGCGGCGGGCGGCGCACGGGGAAGACAAGTCGACGTGGGGGGAGCGGGTGGAGCTGCCGCCGCCGACGGTGGAGGAGGCGGCGTTGCGGGCGTTTGCGGATCCACTGATCAAGGGGGTATTGGAGCGGCGGGGGGAATTGGACGAGTGTGTGCAGGCGCATGCGTTGAACTGGAGTTTGTCGCGGATGGCGGCGGTGGATCGCAACATATTGCGGCTGGCGGTGTATGAGATGCTGCATCGGGAGGACATTCCGCCGGTGGTGAGCATTAACGAGGCGGTGGACGTGGCGAAGAAGTATTCGACGGCGGAGAGCGGGAAATTCGTGAACGGGATTCTGGACAAGATCCGTTCGGAACTGCTGCGGCCGGCGAGGATTGTGAAGTCATGAGGGGCGGTAGCGGGCAGCGCGGGAGGCGACGTGTTTGCTGATTTGCATTTGCACACGCAGTTCTCGGACGGGACCTACACGCCGGAGGAACTGGCGGAGCAGGCGCGTCGTCACGGGCTGAAGGCGGTGGCCTTGACGGACCACGACACGGTCGAGGGGTGTCCGCGGATGCAGGCGGCGTGTGATCGGCTGGGGATCGAGTTCATTGCGGCGGCCGAGTTGACCGCGGAGTTGGAGGGGCACGAGATTCACCTCATTGCCTACGGGGTGGATACTGAGCATCCGTTGTTGTTGAGCGAGTTGGCTCGGTTCCAGGGGGTTCGCCAGGATCGGATCCGGGAGATGGTTCATCGTTTGAACGAGTTAGGGGTGGGGTTGGAGGCGGAGGCGGTGTTTCGGTTGGCGAGCTGTCGTGCGCCCGGGCGGCCGCACGTGGCGCGGGCCCTGGTGCAGGCGGGGTGGTGCGCGTCGTTGGACGAGGCCTTCGAGCGGTTCTTGAAGAAGCATCGGCCGGCCTGGGTGCCGAAGTGCAAGATGTCGGCCCTGGAGGCGATCACGCTGGTGCATCGGGCTGGCGGCTTGGCCGTGCTGGCGCATCCGGGGCTGAATCGTTCGGATGATCTCATCCCCATTCTGGCGGCGGCGGGGATGGATGGGATCGAGTGCTTCCACACGAAGCACTCGGCGGCGGCGGCGGCGCATTATCTGGAGGTGGCGGAGCGGCATCGGTTGCTGGTGACGGGGGGATCGGATTGTCATGGGATGAGCAAGGGCCGGCCGTTGATCGGGACGGTGCGGTTGCCCTACGAATATGTGGCGCGGTTGCAGGAGGCGCTGCGGGCGCGTCGGGGCTCGGGGAGGGTGGGGGAAAGGGTGCCGGAGGCGCCGCGCGGCTGAGGCGAGGGAGGCGAGGAAGGCGGCTTTTCGCGATTTGCCAACATGGGATTACTGGAAAAGTTCAAGGCGGGTTTGCAGCGCACGCACGCCAAGCTGGTTCACGAAATCAAGCGGATTGTGACCGGCTCGCCGCGGTTGACCGGGGCGACGTTGGAGGAACTGGAGGCGGCCTTGTTGGGGGCGGATCTTGGCGGCGCGATGACGGCAGAGATCTTGATGGCGGTGAAGCGGGGTTACGAGAGCCAGGGGGGGGCGGGGTTGGACGTGTTTGCTGTGGCTCAGGGGGTCGTCGAACGGGCGCTGTCGGCGCAATCGGCGGCCTTGCGGAAGCAGGCGTCGGGGTTGACGGTGGTGTCCATCGTAGGGGTGAACGGGACGGGGAAGACGACCACGGCGGCGAAGTTGGCGCGCGCCCTGCAGCGGGAAGGGGAGACGGCGGCGTTAGCGGCCTGCGACACCTTTCGGGCGGCGGCGATCGAGCAACTCAAGCATTGGGGGCAGCGGTTGGAGGTGCCGGTGATCGCGGGGGCCTATGGGGCGGATCCGGCGGCGGTGGCGCACGATGCGGTGACCGCGTGCAGGGCGCGGGGGACGAGTTACTTGTTGGTGGATACGGCGGGGCGGTTGCATACGAAGCACAACCTGATGAAGGAGTTGGAGAAGCTGCATCGGGTGCTGGGCAAGCAGTTGCCGGGGGCGCCCCACGAGGTGTTGTTGGTGCTGGACGGATCCACCGGGATGAATGCCCTGAACCAGGCGCGCGAGTTCAACAAGTCGGTGCCGCTGTCGGGCTTGGTGATCACCAAGCTGGACGGCACCAGCAAGGGCGGCGCGGTGGTGGCGATTCAGAAAGAGCTGGCGATCCCCATCAAGTTCGTGGGCCTGGGCGAGCAACCGGACGATTTGCAGCCCTTCGACGCGCGGCAGTTTGCCGCGGCGCTCTTCGAGGCGTGACGGGGAGGCAGGTTATGGCGGCGTACACCGTGGCAGAGCGGGACTGGATGCGGGCGGCGGTCCGGCTGGCCCGCCGCGCCTGGGGCCGCACGTCGCCGAATCCGATGGTGGGGGCGGTGGTGGTGCGGGGCGGGCGGGTGGTGGGGCGGGGATGGCATCGGGCCGCGGGGCAACCGCATGCAGAGGTGGAGGCGTTGGCGGATGCGCGGGCGCGGGGGATCGAGTTGGCAGGGGCGACCCTGGTGGTGACGCTGGAGCCGTGCTGCACCCAGGGGCGGACGCCACCCTGCACGGAGGCCATCATCGGGGCGGGAATCCGGAAGGTCCTGGTGGCGGCGACGGATCCCAATCCGGCCCATGCGGGGCGGGGATTCGAGGTGTTGCGCCAGGCGGGGATCGAGGTGCGGACGGGGTTATTGGAGGAGGGGGCCACGCGGCTGAACGAGGCGTTCAACCATTGGATTGTGCAGCGGACGCCGTGGGTGACGGTGAAGACCGCGATGACTTTGGATGGCAAGATTGCCACGGCGGCGGGGGAGTCCAAGTGGATCACTTCGGCGGCAGCGCGTCGGGTGGGGATGCGGTTGCGGTGGGGCGCGGATGCGATCCTGGTGGGGGTGAACACGGTGTTGGCGGACGATCCGGCGCTGACGGTCCGGGGGATCAAGGGGGCGGCGGACAAGCGGTTGCGGCGGGTGATTCTGGATGCGCGGGGGCGGACGCCGCCGGGGGCGAGGGTATGGGAGGCTGGAGGGAGGGAGTTGACGACGGTGGTGCTGACGCGGAAGGCCCCGGCGCGGCGGGCGGAGGTGCTACGGCGGCGTGGGCAGGTGTGGGTGGCGCCGGAGCGGGAGGGGCGGGTGGATGAGGGTTGGGTGTTGCGGCGGTTGGGACGCGAGGGGGTGACCCATGTGTTGGTGGAAGGCGGGGGCGAGGTGAACGCCTCGTTCTTGCTAGGCGGCTGGGCCCAACGGGTGGTGTTTTTTTATGCGCCGATGATCTTGGGGGGGGGAG
>CAZVRY010000149.1:0-16849 GCA_964629545.1 uncultured Verrucomicrobiota bacterium
TTGAACAGTCCGCCCGCCCGATCCCCTTCATGTTCGTCCCGAATTCATGAGGCTCCCCCCCGGCTGACGCCACATGCATTCAGGGCGGAACATGAATTGAACGGTCCGCCCGCCCCCGTCCCCTTCATGTTCGCCCCGAATTCATGAGGCTCTCCCCGGCTGACACCACATGCATTCAGGGCGGAACATGAATTGAACGGTCCGCCCGCCCCCGTCCCCTTCATGTTCGCCCCGAATTCATGAGGCTCTCCCCGGCTGACACCACATGCATTCAGGGCGGAGCATGAAGAAACCGGGAACCGGTGTGAATTGGTCACTATGTGGCGGGCGAGCGGAGCGAACCACCGCGATCATAACTCCCTCGCCTCCGTCGGACGGAGGAGGCAAGGGGTGAGGGGACGGTCGGGTTTGTGAGGAGGAGGCGACCGGACGGAGTTCTGTCGTTCTTCGGAAGGGTCGCCTGGTTGTCGGCCGCATTCCCTTGCGGGGGACGGGGTCCGCGCGTAAAGTCCCGCCGCATGTCCTTGTTGACGCAGACGAAATCTGGGCGCTTGGGGTCCTTGGTGGGTTTGGCCGCGGTGTTGCTGGCGGCAGGATGCGGGCGCGAAGACGTTCACGTGTACGACGTCCCGAAGGCGGGGGGCGGAAGCCCGACAGCCAGCGGGGCTCCCCCCGCCGGCGCCGTGGCCGACAACGGGACCCTGCGGTGGACACTCCCTTCGCAATGGTATGTGAAGCAAGGAGATGCGATGCGCGTGGGCAGTTTCGGGGTGACCAATAGCGCGGGGCAGATGGCCGACATTTCGGTGATTCCGCTGGGCGGCCTGGCTGGGGGCGAGTTGCCCAACGTCAACCGCTGGCGGGGCCAGGTGGGCCTGCCTCCCGTGCAGGAGGCGGAGTTGGCCACGCTGTGGCAACCGGTCCCCATCGGCCCGGAAACCGGCAAGTTGATCGACATGGCAGGAACTAACCCGGCCGAGGAGGCCAAGTCCCACATCCTCGCGGCGGTCCTGACGAGGGGTGGGACGACGTGGTTTTTCAAGATGACTGGCGGACACGAGTTGGTGGCGGCCCAAAAGGCCAATTTCCTGGCCTTCCTGAAGTCGATCGAATTCGGGGGGGGAATGCCGGCGCCCGGGTTAGGGGCGCTGACCAGTGCGGCTTTGCCCGATGGGCACCCGCCCGTCGAAGCGCCCCCTGGCCTGCCGCCCGGGCATCCGCCCGTGGACGGGGGCAACCAAGAGCCCGCCGCCGCCCTCCCCGCCGGGCACCCGCCGATCGAGACGCCGACCCCACCGGCAGCGGCGAACGCGGCGGCCGCTCTGCCGGAAGGGGCGGGCGCGGGAGCCTGGGTCAAGCAGAGTCCCAAGCCGATGCAAACGGAGCGGTTCACGATCAAGGGGGCCGGAGGGGAGGCGGAGGTGAGTCTGTCCGAGTTGGCTGGCGACGGTGGGGGGGCATTGCCGAACGTCAACCGCTGGCGCCAACAGATCGGGCTGGGGCCGATCGATGCGGAGGCCTTAGCCAAGCTGGCCAGCACCGTGGACGTGCAAGGGACGGCGGCGCAGGTGGTGGACATGACGAACGACGGCACCCAGAAGCGGGTGGTGGCCGCGTCGGTCCCCAAAGGGGCGCGCACCCTGTTCTACAAGCTGATGGGGGATGCGGCGGTGGTCGGACGAGAAAAGGAGAAGTTCATCCAATATGTCTGCGCCGCGCCGTAGCATCGTGGATCATTTCATCCGCTTCTTCGCCTCGCTCAAGCTCACGGTCGTGTGCTTGTGCCTGGCCACGGTGCTGGTGTTCATCGGCACGCTGGCGCAGGTCAGTGAGGGCTTGTATGCCGCCCAGTACCGATACTTCCGGAGCCTGTGGGTCTGGTGGCCGGTGCCGGGGACGAGCCTGAAACTCCTGTTCCCTGGGGGCTATCTCATCGGCGGGGTCCTCCTGATCAACCTGCTGGCCGGCCATCTGAGCCGCTTCGGGCTGAGTCGGCGGAAGATCGGCATTTTCCTGGTGCATATCGGGCTGATCCTGCTGTTGTTGGGCCAGGTGTTCACCGACATGCTCTCCATCGAGAGCCACATGCGCCTGAGCGAGGGCGAATCCAAGAATTACTCGGAGAGCGGGATGCAGTCGGAACTGGCCATTGTGGACACGACCTCGCCGCAGGCGGACCGGGTGGTCGCGATCCCGGACGAGCGGTTGGCGACCAAGGCAGACATCCGGGATCCGAACCTGCCTTTCACCCTCCGCGTGCGGGAGTATCATCCGAACTCGAAGCTGACCAGCCGGGAGGGCGAGCACGCCCAGGCTCCCGCCGCCGCCGAGCAGGGCATCGGGGCCAAGGCGGTGTTGACGCCGGAGCCGCCGACGGTGCGGACGGAGCGCCGCAACATGCCCAGCGCGGTCCTCGAGGTGGTGGGGGAGGATGGGAAATCGCTGGGGACCTGGCTGGTCTCGATGTGGTTGGAGCAGACCCAACGGATCGCGCAAGGGGGGCGCACCTTCGAACTGAGCCTGCGCCCGCGGCGCTTTTACAAGCCCATGACCCTCACGCTGGTGGACTTCCGGCATGACAAGTATCCGGGCACGGAGATCCCGAAGAACTTCTCGAGCCGCGTGCGAGTGCAGGAGGCGGGCAAGGGGGAGGATCGGGAGGTGTTGATTTACATGAACAATCCGCTGCGCTACGCCGGGGAGACGTTCTACCAGTCCGGCTATGATGAGAACGATCCTCGGGTGACGATTCTGCAGGTGGTGCGGAACCCGAGTTGGCTGACGCCGTATCTGGCCTGCGTGATGGTCTCGCTGGGCCTGGTCGTGCAATTCGGCATGCACCTGCTGGAGTTCACCCGTCAACGGAGGAAGTCATGAAACGCTGGTTGCCTTGGATCCTCACCGCCGTCTTCGCCGCCTGGAGCTTGTCCGCCATGCGCGCGCGGCCAGACAAGGAGTTTCACCTGACCGAGTTCGGCCGGCTCCCGGTCCTCCTGAACGGACGCGTGCAGCCCTTCGACTCCGTGGCGCGAAACTGCCTGCTGCAGTTTCGGGGGAAGGGGTCGGCCCCCATCAAATTGCACTTCAGCATCTGGAGCGAGTCCAAGCGGGGGCAGTTGATGGCCGCAACGCCATGGTTGCTCGAGGTCATGGTGAAACCGGAGTTGGCGGATACCCGGAAGATCTTCCGCATCGATCATCCCCAGTTGATCGCGCTGCTCAAGCTGCCCGAGGCGGATCCGGAGAAGGGGGAGGACGGCAAGCACTATTCCTGGAACGACCTCAAACCGCAATTGGCGGAGATTCAGAAGCAAGGCCGGCGGGCCTCGGGCATCGAAGCGCAGGTCCGCGACGCCTTCGAGAAGGCCTGCCTCAAGCTGCTCAACTCGCTGTTCCTTTACCAACGGTTGAAATCCTCGCTGCAACCGGAGGGGACGGCGGATTTCCAGGCCGACATTGCGGCCTTCCAAGCTGCGGTGAAGCCGGGGATCGAGGCCGTGCGGAACCGGGAGGCGAAGAAGGACTATGACAAGGCGGCCTTCGACCGCTTCATGCATCACCTGGAGGCGTTTGACACGCTCTCCCAACGGGCGCATCCGCTCATCGTGCCCCCCGCGAACCCAGCGGCCTCCCGAGAGGACTGGCAGAACATGGGGGCAGCCCTTCTCCGGCTGGTCCACGGGGGCCCGGTTCACCCCGCCGTGCAGGCCTACGCAGGGATGGCCACCGCCTACCGGCAAGATCGCGTGGCGGACTTCAACCAGGCGGTTGCGGGTTACAGGCAGTGGCTCGAGGCCGATTTCAAACAGGAGCTGCGGAAGAGCCAGCATGAGCACTTCTTCAACCAGTGGCGGCCGTTTTACCTGGCGATGACCATCTACGTGGTGGCCTTCCTGCTCGCCTGCGGATCCTGGTTCAACTGGTCCGACTGGCTGCGTCGCTCGGCGTATTTTCTCATCGTCCTGGGAAGCGTGGTCCACACCTCGGGATTGCTTTACCGCATGATCCTCGAGGGGCGTCCGCCCGTCACCAATCTCTACTCTTCAGCCATTTTCATCGGCTGGGGTGCCGTCATCCTGGGACTGGTGCTGGAGAAGTTCTATCGCGACGGGATCGGCAGTGTGGTGGGGTCGTTTACCGGCTTCGTCACCTTGGTCATCGCCCACAACCTGGCGGTGGGCGGGGACACGATGGAGATGATGCGGGCGGTGTTGGACACGAACTTCTGGCTGGCGACGCACGTGGTGACCATCACGCTGGGCTACTCGGCGAACTTCGTGGCGGGCTTCCTGGCCATCGTGTTTATCGTGCGCGGGTTGTTCAGCAAGGGTCTGGCCGCGTCCACGGCCAAAGCCTTGGGCCGCATGGTCTACGGGATCATCTGCTTCGCGACCCTCTTCAGCTTCGCGGGAACGGTCCTGGGCGGCATCTGGGCCGATCAGTCCTGGGGGCGGTTCTGGGGTTGGGATCCGAAAGAGAACGGGGCGCTCATGATCGTGCTCTGGAATGCGGTGATCCTGCATGCACGGTGGGGCCGCTGGGCGGGGGACCGCGGCCTGATGAACCTGGCCATCGTCGGCAACATCATCACGAGCTTCTCCTGGTTCGGCGTGAACATGTTGGGGATCGGGCTGCACAGTTACGGGTTCATGGATGCGGCCTTCCGCTGGCTGATGCTGTTCACGGTGAGTCAACTCGTGTTCATCGGCTTCGGCCTGGTGCCGCTGCGCTATTGGGCCAGCTTCCGCAGCACGGGGGCCGCGGGCACTCCGACCGTGCCGCCCGGCCCGCGTCCGGCCGCCGCCTAGCCCGCCAACGCTCCCGCCCGGACGTGTTCGAGTCGTCCCGCCGGACGCACTTCGCACTTGCGAGGGGGCGTGACCTCGCGTGAAGTGGGGCCACGCGCGCTGTGAAACAAGTTGCCCAATACCAGGACGGTCGGCTCGAACTCCAAGAGGTCCCTGCGCCCACGGCCCCGCCGGGCGGGATCCTGGTCCGGCTCACGCACTCCGTGATCAGTCCGGGCACGGAGAAGATGAAAGTGGAGCAGGCGCGCATGAACCTCCTGCAGAAGGCGCGGGCTCGCCCGGACCAGGTTCGCAAGGTCCTCGACACGGCGCGAACCCTCGGCTGGCGGGCGGCCCTCGACAAGGTGCGAAACCGTCTGGAGTCGCCCTCTCCCCTTGGCTACTCCGCGGCGGGGATCGTCGAGGGGGTGGACTCAGGCCACACGCGCTTTCGGGTGGGCGACCGGGTGGCGGTAGGGGGGGCCGAATGCGCCTTTCATGCGGAGTGGGTGGCGATTCCGGATCTGCTGGCGGCCCGCATCCCGGAAGGGGTGGAGGGGTGGCAGGCCGCCTACACGACCATTGCGAGCATCTCGCTGCAAACCGTGCGGCAGTTGGCGCCGGCGCTGGGGGAGCGGGTCCTGGTGGTGGGCCAAGGCTTGGTGGGGTTGCTGGTGACGGCATTCCTGCGCCTGCAGGGGGTGCGGGTCATGTCGGTGGACGTGGCGGCGGCCAAGGAGCCGTTTGCCCGGGCCATGGGGGCGGAACGCGTGGTGATCCTGGGCCGCCAGGCACTGACCGACGAGGTGCGGGCGTGGACGGAGGGTTTCGGGGTGGACGGGGTGGTGTTGTGCACGGCCACTCTGAGCAACACCCCCACGGAACAGGCGATCGACGCTCTGCGCGACCGAGGCCGCATCGTGGTGGTGGGGAACACGCGGGTGGACCTGGCCTGGAAGACCGCCTACGAGAAGGAGATCGAAGTCCGCTATTCGCGCAGCTACGGCCCCGGGCGCTACGATCCCGCCTACGAGTGGGGCGGAAGCGATTATCCGATCGGGTATGTGCGCTGGACCGAGCAACGCAATTTCGACGCTTGCCTGCACCTGATGCGGACGGGGCAATTGGACGTTGGCGCCCTGACCACGCGGCGGGTCCCTTTCGCGCAGTGCCTGGAAGTCTACCGCGAGTTGCTGGGCGAGGCGGGCGCTCGGGAGGTGGGGGTCGTCCTGGAATACCCGCCTGCCACCCCCACCCCCAGTCCCCGCTCGCCGGCCGCACCGGTCCAGGCCACGCCCGCGGCCCCCGCCCTCCGGCTGCCGGCGGCCGTGGCCCAGGTGGATGTCATTGGAGCGGGCAATTTTGCCCGCACCATGCTGCTGCCCCACCTGAAAGGCCAGGTGCCGCTGGGGACGATCGTGAACCAGACCTCCCTGAGCGCCAATCATGTCCGAGCGAAGTTCGGGTTTGCGAAGGCGGCCACGGACGCCTCGGGCCTGTGGGACGGCGGACCACGGGCCGCCCGCGGCGTGCTGGTTGCCACGCGCCATCACCTGCACGCGGGGTTGGTGACGAGGGCGCTGGAGGCCGGACACCACGTGTTCGTGGAAAAGCCGCTGTGTCTGAGCCGGGGGGAGTTGGCCCGGATCGACGCGGCGATGGCGAACGGGCGGGGGAGCGTCATGGTGGGCTTCAATCGCCGGTTTGCCGGCGCCAGCGTCGCGCTCAAGCACCTGGTCCGCACGGCCCCCGGCCCCAAGACCTGCACCTTCCGGGTCGTGGCCGGACGGCTCGACCCCGCGCATTGGTACGCCAACTACGCCGAGAGCGGGGGCCGGGTCCTGGGCGAGGCCTGTCACTTCCTGGATTTCTTCTGTTGGCTGTTCGATGCGGCCCCGGGGCGGGTGACAGCGCAGACCACCTGGCCCCCGGCAGGGCGCCTGCCGTTTCCCGACAGCGTGACCGCACAGGTCGAGTTCGCCGATGGATCGTGCGGACAACTGGTGTACACGGCGGAGGGGGATCCGACCTGGCCGAAGGAACAGTGCACGGTCTATGGGGCGGGGTTCGTGGCCGAGATCGAGAACTTCCAACAACTGGCGGTGCATCGCGGCCGGCGACGTTCGGTGCGCAAGTTCGCGGGCAAGGGGCATGCCGAGGAAATGGCGGCCTGGGCGGCCTTCCTCCGCGGGCAGGCGGAGCACCCGATGCCCTATGACGAGGCGCATCGCAGCATGGAGCTAACGTTCGCGGTGCTGGAGGCGATCCAGGGCGGGGAGGCGCCATGAACATCCACAAGGTCTATGGCCTGTTCCTGCCCCATTTCCGGCGCAAGCGCATGCAGCGTTTCCTGGCCGTGCATCCTATCACGCCCGCCACGACGGTCCTGGACGTGGGCGGGTATCCGTGGTGTTGGCCGGCCGATCAGTGTCCGGGCCGGTTCACTCTGCTCAACCTGGCCTTCCCCCCCGACTTGGAGGTGGATGACCGATTCACCCTGAAGACGGGGGACGGCTGTCGGCTGCCGTTCCCGGATGGGAGCTTCGATCTGGGCTACTCGAACTCGGTGATCGAGCATCTTGCGACGTTCGAGAACCAACAGCGGTTCGCGGCGGAAATCCGACGGGTGGGCCGACGGTTGTGGGTGCAGACGCCGGCCCGCTGGTTCTTCATCGAGCCCCACCTGATCACGCCCCTGATCCATTTTCTCCCCAAACGCTGGCAGCGTCCCCTGCTCCGCCACTTCACGGTCTGGGGCTTGGTCTCGAAGCCCACGCCCAAACAGGTGGACGAGTTCCTGCAGGAAGTGCGACTCCTGACCTACAGCGAGATGCGGGCCCTGTTCCCGGACTGCCGGATCCTGCGTGAACGGTTTCTTGGCTTCACCAAGTGCTACATCGCGGTGCGCTGAGCCGGCATGAAATCGCTGCTTTGGTATTGGCATCGACTGCGCGCCATGGCCCCTCTGGAGGTGGCGCTGCACGCGCGGAAGAAGCTTCGGCAAGTCGTGGACGCCCGGCGGGTGCCGACGGAGGGAGCCGCACCGTGCAGGCCCAGCGCATTCCCACCGGTCCCCGCACCCGGGGCGTGCCCCCCGCAGCAACGCGAGGCCTTGGCTCGCGAGGTCGACGATTTGCTGGCCGGACGCTGGCGGGCCTTCGGCCACCTCCCGCTCCAGGTGGACGACCCGCCCCGGTGGCAGAAGGACTACCGAGCCGGCTGTGACCTGGCCACGGAGGCCTCCGCCTTCGGGTTGAACCACCGGGCACTGCCGACCGGGGCGGACATCAAGCTGGTCTGGGAACTGAGCCGCTGGTCGCCCTTGGTGCGCCTGGCCATGGCGGCCCACGTGCTGGACGAGGAGCGCGCCGCGGCCAAGTGCCTGGACTGGCTGGAGGATTGGGTGCAACGCAATCCCGCCTACCGCGGTTGGAACTGGACCAGCGCCCTGGAGGCCGGGATCCGGTTGATCCAATTCACCTGGATCGACGCGCTCCTGGCCAGGCCGCCGGCCGGGCCCGCCCGGACCGCCCGGCTCGAGGCCCTTCGCCAAGCCCTCTTACCGGCGCACGCGGCCTTCACCTGGCGACATCGGTCCTTCGGTTCCTCGGCCAACAACCATCTGCTGGGCGAGTTGACGGGCTTGATTGTGGCGCTGGCCCGGTGGCCCGAGGCGGCGCGCTGGTGTGCTCCGCTCGAACGGCTCCAACGAGCGTGGGAACACGAGATCCTGGCCCAGTTTGCAGGGGACGGCGGCAACCGCGAGCAGGCCCTCAACTACCAGTTGTTCTCGCTCGAATTCGGGTGGCAGGCCCGCATGGCCTTGCAGTCGTCCGGGCGCTCCGTGGCGGACGCGGTGACGGGCCGCCTGTGCGCCGCCGCCCGCTTCTTCTGGGAAGTGCAGTATCCGCGGGAGCCGTGGGACTACGGGGACTCGGACAGTGCGTTCGTGACGCCGTGGTTCCTGGACGAGCGACGGGCGGTCGCCGAGTGGCATCGGTGGATTGGAGGGAGCAACCAGCCGACCGGGCTGACCTACTGGCTGGGAGAACAGGAACCGGTTGGGGCCCCGCGGGTGGGGGTGGGCGATCCGCTGGGAGCGGAGTTGGTGGGCGATTGGTTTTACTTCCGGGAAAGCGGCCAGGCGGTGCTGGAGTCGGGCTTCTGGTTTGGACGGTGGGATCTCTCGCCGCTGGGCTATCTGGCGACCGCGGCGCACGGGCACCTCGATGCGCTGCATCTGTCGCTGTGGTATCACGGAGTGGCGATCGTGATCGATCCGGGCACGGGGGCCTACTACGGCGATCCTCCCCTGCGAGCCTGGCTGGCCTCGCGCGCGGCTCACAACGGCCCCACCGCCCCGCGGGGCACCCTGCCCGATCGACGCGGACCGTTTCTCTGGTCCAGCCATCACCCGGCGCCCACGCTCTGCGAGGATCACGGGTTGGCCAAGGCACTGTGGACGCTGCCGGGGGCGCAGATCCGACGCACCCTGAACGCGTCGGCCAGCCAGACCCTGGACGTCGAGGACCGGGTCGAGGCCGCCGGGCGGCCGGCGCCCTTCGAGGTGCGCTGGCAGTTCGCGCCGGGGACGACCGTGAAGGTGCGCGACCGATGGCACTTCCAGGTGCAGCGACGGGAGGTGCGGGTCGAGGTGCGGGTCGACAGCGATTGGGAGGAGGTGGCGCTGGTGGAGACGCCGGAGGACCGGGCGCGTTGGGATCCCGAGAACCCGTTGGCGGGGACCGTGTCGGCGGCCTTCCGCCAGACCGACTTCGCGCCGTACCTGCTGCTCAAGGCGCGGCCGGCGGGGGACAAGCCTTGCGTTTTCCGCACCGCATTCCTAGCCTCCGACGCCTCATGAACATCAGTATCTTTGGGCTTGGCTACGTGGGAGCCGTGACCGCCGGGTGCCTCGCCCGGCAAGGCCACTCGATCGTCGGCGTCGATGTCCATCCGCAGAAAGTGGAGTCGTTCAATGCCGGGGTATCGCCGATTGTGGAGCCCGGGTTGGACGTCCTGTTGCGGGAGGCCCAAGGGGCCGGACGGTTGCGCGCGACCATGGTCTCCGCCGAGGCGGTGGCCGCGACCGAGTTGAGCATGGTGTGCGTGGGCACACCCTCGGCGGTGACGGGGGCGCTGGACCTGGGCTTCGTGCGCCAAGTGGTGGCGGAACTCGGCGGGTTGCTGCGGCAGAGCGGCAAACGGCACACGCTGGTGCTGCGGAGCACGATGTTGCCGGGCAGCACCGCCACCCTGGTCCAGGAGCACTTGGCCGATCTGGTCGAGAGCGGGTCGCTCTCCGTGTTCTATTACCCCGAGTTCCTCCGCGAGGGCGTGGCCATCGCCGACTTCGACCACCCGGCCCTGGCGGTGGTGGGGACGCGCGACGGAGCGCCGCCGCCGGCGGCGCTGCTGGAGGCGTTCTTTGGCGCGCAGGCCGCGGTGGTGACCTGGCCGACGGCCGAGTTGGTCAAATACGCCTGCAACGCCTTCCATGCCGCCAAGATCACGTTCGCCAACGAGATCGGGCGCGTGGGCAAGAACCTGGGAGTGGATGCCCGGGCGGTGATGGACCTGTTGTGCCGGGACACGCGACTGAATCTCTCCTCGTATTACCTGCGGCCCGGCAACCCGTTCGGGGGATCATGTCTGCCGAAGGACGTCCGCGCGCTGACCAACCAGGCCCGCCTCCTCGGTTTGCAGGTCCCGCTCCTGGAGTCCCTCCTGCCGAGCAACCAGCGGCATCTCGAACACCTCCTCGCCCTCATCATGGACTCCGATCAGCGCGAGATCGTCATCCTGGGGCTGTCGTTCAAGCCGAACACGGACGACGTGCGGGAGAGCGCGATGGTGGAGGTGGCGCAAGTGCTGTTGGGGCGGGGATACCAGGTGCGCATTTACGATCCGGCCTTGAACCTGGCCGCGCTGGTGGGGGCCAACAAGCGCGTCATCGACACCCGCATGCCGCATCTGGCCTCGCTGCTCTGTCCTGATCTGGCCACCGCCCTGGGGGCCCGCGGCCTGGTCGTGGCCGCGCAGTCGTGCGTGCCGACGGCGGACCTGGCGCCGCATCTGACCTCCGCGCATCGGGTGCTGGACGTGAACGGGTGGAACGAATTGCGCCAACTGCCGTGTCCCTACGAGGGCTTCTGCTGGTAAGCCGCCGATGTCCCCAACGGCCGTCCTGATCATCGTCGAGAACCTGCCCGTGCCCCTCGACCGGAGGGTCTGGCAGGAGTCGTGCGCCTTGCGGGATGCAGGCTACGAGGTGGTCGTGATCTGCCCGCAAATGCGCGGCTACACCACCCCCGAGGAGACGCTCGACGGCATCCACATCTACCGCCATTGGATCAGCGAGGAGGCCGGCGGCTTGGCCGGGTTTATTCGCGAATACGCCTCCGCCTTGTGGGGCGAGACCCGCCTGGCCTGGAAAGTCTGGCGACGACACCGAGTCCGAGTCGTGCACTTGTGCAACCCGCCAGACCTGCTCTTCCTCGTGGCGCTGCCCCTGCGCTGGCTCTGCGGGCTGCGCGTGATTTACGACGTCCACGATGCCTGGCCGGAGATGTTCGAGGCCAAGTTCGGCCGGCGCGGGCTGTTCTATTGGGCGGTCCGGTTAGCGGAGCGCTTGACCTACGCCACCGCGCACGTGGTCATGGTCACCAACGAATCCGTCAAGGCCATCGCCCGGGGACGCGGCCGCAAACCCGACGACCGGGTGTTCGTGGTCCGCACCGCGCCCAAGATCGCCGTGAGCGAGGCCCAGCCCGATCCTGGGTTGCGCAAGGGGCGACGCTACCTCGTGGGCTACGTGGGGGTCATGGGGAACGCGGATGGGGTCGACTACCTGGTGCGGGCGGCGGCGCACGTGGTCCACCGCCTGGGCCGGCGGGATGTCCAGTTCTTGCTGATGGGCACCGGCCCCGAGCACGCCGCCCTGCTCGCCCTCCGCGACCACTTGGGGGTCCAGGATTACGTGGACCTGCCGGGACGGGTCAGCAACGAATTCCTGTTCTCCGCCCTGCAAACCATCGACCTCGGAGCGGCCTGCGACCCCATCAACCCGTACAACGATCACTGCACGATGAACAAAACGCTCGAGTACATGGCGTTCGCGAAACCCCAGGTCCTCTTCGGGACCAAGGAGGGACGCGCCTCGGCGGGAGACGCCGCCGTGTACGTGATGGAGAACTCGGCCGAGCGGCTCGGCGAGGCCATCGTCCGGACCCTCGACGACCCCGCTGGCCGGGAGCGCATGGGCCGCCTCGGGGCGGAGCGGATGCGGACCGTCCTGAACTGGGAACGCTCGGTCGAGCAGTTGCTGCGGGCCTATGAGCGCGCCCTGCAAGGAGGTTGACTTGCGGGGGAGCTTCCAGTAACACCAAGCGAAAGGAGCACAGCACACTATGGCAACGAAGACCAGCGAACGCGCGGGATCGGAAGCGAAGACGAGCGAGACCACCAAGGCCGCCGAGACCGCCAAAACCAGCGAAGCCGCCAAGACCGCCGAGACCGCCAAATCAGCGGAAGCCGCCAAGGCTGCGGCCGCCCGGCAGCGCGACCTCGAAGCCGCGGTCCAGACCATCACCAAAGCCTACGGGGAGGGCAGCATCATGCGCTTGGGCGACGAGCGCGCCCGGGTCAAGATCGATGTCATCCCGTCGGGCGCCCTGGGCCTCGATTTGGCGTTGGGCGTCGGAGGGGTTCCCCGCGGCCGCGTGGTCGAGATCTTCGGGCCGGAATCCTCTGGCAAGACCACGTTGATGTTGCACCTGATCGCCAACGCCCAGAAGGCAGGCGGCTTGGCGGCCTTCATCGACGCCGAGCACGCCCTGGACCCCGCTTACGCCAAACGATTGGGGGTGAATCTGAACGACCTGCTGGTGTCCCAGCCGGACAGCGGGGAGGAGGCGCTCACCATCGTGGAAACCCTGGCCCGCACCAACGCCCTCGACATCATCGTGGTGGACTCGGTCGCCGCCCTGGTGCCGAAGTCGGAACTGGAAGGGGAGATGGGGATGGCGACGATGGGCATGCAGGCGCGGCTGATGAGCCAGGCGCTGCGCAAGTTGACGGCGGTGCTGGCCAAGGCCAAGACGACCTGCGTCTTCACCAACCAGATCCGGGAGAAAGTGGGGGTGATGTTCGGCAACCCCGAAACGACGCCGGGGGGCAAGGCCCTGAAATTCTACGCCAGCGTGCGGATCGATATCCGCCGGCGAGACACGATCAAGGATGCGGCGGGGGCGGCGGTCGGGAACGCGGTGAAAGTGAAGATCGTGAAGAACAAAGTAGCGCCGCCCTTCGCCGAGGCCGAGTTCGAGATCCTCTACAACCACGGCATTAACAAGGAGGGCAACATCCTCGAAGTGGGCCTGGCCCACGGCGTGGTCGAGAAGAAGGGCGCCTGGCTCCAATTCGCCGGCGAGTTGATCGGCCAGGGCCGCGAGGCGGCCCGGCAAGCCCTCCTCGACAAACCCCCGCTGGCGGCGAAAATCGTCGAGGCCATCATGGCCAAACGGGCCGCCACCCCGGCCCCGTAATCACTTCATCCGGTCGAAGGTCTTCTGCAGGATCTGCCAGGGTTGGAGCCCTTCCAGCCTCGCCCGGGCATTCGCCACCAACTTCTGCTCCACCTCGTTCTTCGTCGGCCGCGCCACCTTGTAAAACACCCCGAAATACCCCGGGAACGGCTGCCCCGCCAACTCGTAGGCGGCCAACTCGTTGGTCACATCGTGCCCCTCGGGCACGAGCTTGAATTCGCCGCCCTTGCGGGGATTGGACCCGTCGAAGGCGCCCGGGTAAAACTCCACGCACTCGCTCAGGCACTCGATGAAACTGAAGCCCGGGTGATCCAGGGCGGCCTCCATCATGGCCAGCACGTGGTTCGGGTTGGTGTGGGTGGTGCGCGCCACGAAGGTCGCCCCCGCCATGATGGCTTGCTTCATGGGGTTGATCGGCCGGTCCACCGCCCCCCACGTGTCCGTCTTGGTCTTGTGCCCCAACGGCGAGGTCGGCGAGGTCTGGTTCTTGGTCAGACCGTAAACCTCATTGTCCATCACCACCACCGTCATGTTGATGTTCTTGCGGGCCGCGTGCGTGAAGTGATTCCCGCCAATGGAAAAGGCGTCGCCATCACCGCTGAATACGAAGACATGGATCTCCGGGCGGGTGAGGGCCACGCCGGTGGCGAAGGGGATGGACCGCCCGTGAATGAAATGGGCGCCGTGAGCCTGCACGAAGTAGGGAAAGCGACTCGAACAGCCGATGCCCGAAATGGTCGTAACCCGCTCGTGCCAGAGGCGGCGTTTCTCGATCAGCTTGAAGTAAAGCGCCAACACCGAGAAATCGCCACAGCCCGGGCACCACGTCGGATGGTCGGCCGCGATTTCCTTTTTGGTCAACCCCTTACGTTCCTCGCCGGCGGTCGGGCCGGACGAGGCCGGCGAAGTCGTGGGGGTCGGGTCAGCAGGCGCCGGGGCGGCGACCGGATGGGGGGCAACGGAGTGACTCATACGAATAATGGGTGGAACAGGGGCCGGGGGATTAGTTGCGGGCCGAGGCAGCGGCGAGAATGGCGTGGGTGCGGTCGACGATCTCCCGCACCTTCCAGGTCAGGCCGTCGGTCTTGTTGACGCCCCGGATCCTGGGGTCGCAGAACCGCGCTCGCAGCAGGCCGGCGAGCTGGCCGTAGCCGTAAAGGCCCTCGTCGTTCAACTCGACCACCAGGACATGCCGGAAACCGGCGAACTGCGCCTCGAGCCCTTCGGGCAAGGGGCTGATGTAGCGAATATTGAGACCCGACACCTTGACGCCCTCGGCGCGCAGGCGGTCCACCGCCTCCCGAATGGAGCCTTGAGACGACCCCCAACCCACCAGAAGCACATCGCCGGTCTCCTCGCCGTAAAGGGAGGGGCGCGGCAATTCCGCCGCCAACCGCCGCAGCTTGTTGCGCCGCTTCGCCGTCATCTGCAGGTGGAGCTTCGGAGAGGCCGAGGGATGGCCCATCTCGTCATGCTCCAGGCCGGTGACGATCGGGTACTTGCCGCTGAGGATGCGGGTGCCGGGAGCGACATGCCGGGCCACGCCATCCGGCGAGGCCAAGTCGTACGGCTTGTGCTCCGCCACCGGGGACAGGTCCGGAGTGAGGTCCTGGCAGACCTTGGCGAGGTCGGGCTCGTCGAACGCCTCGATGCGGGACGCGATGGCCTGATCCGTGAGGAGAATAACGGGCACGCTGTATTTGCGCGCGATCTGCACCGCCTCGATCGCGGTGTAAAAGCAATCCTCCACGTTGCCGGGGGCGAGGACCACCCGAGGGGCATCGCCATGCCCGCCAAAACAGGCGATGTTCAAGTCGGACTGTTCGACCTGCGTCGGCAGCCCGGTCGAAGGACCGCCCCGCTGCACGTCAATCACCACCAGCGGCACCTCCGCCATCACCCCCCACCCCATCGCCTCCGTCTTGAGCGAAATCCCGGGGCCGCTCGAACCCGTCACCGCCACCCGCCCCGCGTAGCTGGCCCCGAGCGCCATGCAGCAAGCAGCGATCTCGTCCTCACACTGCACGAATGTGCCCCCGTATTTGGGAAGTTCGCGCCGCAGCAGTTCCATGATGTCCGACCAGGGCGTGATCGGATAGGCCGCCCCGAAACGAACTCCGGCGGCCAGAAGCCCGTAGCCAATCGCCTCGTTGCCGTTCATGACCACTTGCGGCCGATCGCGGTGCCGGCTCTCCTGGAAACGGAAGGCCTGGGCCAAGTCGCCCAGCGAATAGGCGTAGCCGGCCTGGAATGCCATGACTGCGTTCTTGGTAATGCTCGCGTCCTTGCCCGCGAAGCGCTCGGTGATGAGTTGTTCGAGCTTCTGGGTATTCAGGTCGAAGATCCGCGCCACCACGCCCAGGGCGTAGAGGTTCTTCCCCTTGTCCTTGGCCGTCCCCCCGATGGCCTCGACCGTCAGGCTCGAGATCGGCACGCCCGCGTGCCGATAGTCCGCCTGCTTGGCCGGATCCGGCTCGACGTGGTCGGAATCGTAAAGCACCAGCCCGCCCTTGCGGAGGGAGCCTAGATGATCCTCATAGGAGTGCTGGTAAAAGGCCAGGAGCACATCCGCCTCGTCCCCGGAACTGAGCACCTCGCCCGACCCGATGCGGACCTGGAAGATGGAAGGGCCACCGGAGATGGTGGAAGGGATGGTCATGAAGGTCATGACCTCTTGTTCGCTCCGCCCAGCCAGGCGGGCAAGGAACCCGCCGAGCGCCTGAATACCGTCTTGGGAGTTGCCGGCGATTCGGATCACGGCCTCCGGAATCCGGGTGGCGCCGAGGGAGCCGTTCGCCCCTGAGGGGGCTTCCACAGAGTTGCTCATCGAAAAATTGATATGGCTTTTACTAATGCGTCCTTCCAGGACGTCCCCCGGCAGCCTCGCTGAAGAGCGCCTGGCCCCGCTGGGATGGCCACACTAACACCGGGCCCCGGACTGTCAAACGCGAATCGAAGATCACAACCTGCTGTTTAGCAATATGTTGTGAACTGAACCAGCGCGCCCTCAGGTCCTCCACCTGGGCGCCCGGGCCGTTGCATTAGATATCCCCATTCTCTAACGCGCGGTTTTTAGAACCTGGCGAGGAAAGCCACACTCATCGAGCGTCGCCTCCAAGGCCATCGCCACCCCCTCCCCACACGGACGCTGGCTCAAATAGCCGCCCTGCGTCCGCACCCAGTCCTGAACCACCGCGATCGCATTCGCCGGACACGCCAGCCATCGCGCCACGGCCCGGGAGAGCATCGGCAGATCGTTGTAATGGTCGCCGGCGGCGAAGATCGCCTCGGGGGCCACGCCGAGACGGCCGGCGATATAAGCCAAGGCCGTGCCCTTGTTGTAGGCGGCATGGCTGAAGCGGGCGTAGACGTCGTTCCGGACCACCGTAAGGTCGGGCACCGTTTGGCAATACCGCAGGAGATGCTCGTGAATCTGATCGGCGTCGTGGTTGTCTTCGGCGATCAGACAAAAGGGCGAGTAAGGATCCTCGTAGACTGTGGCCGGAAACCGCTGGT
>CAZVRY010000150.1:0-15111 GCA_964629545.1 uncultured Verrucomicrobiota bacterium
CCACGACCCGGTCGAACGGGAATACCAGGCCCTGCTCGAACTCGACGATGCCGCCCAGGAAGAAGTCGACCGCTGGATCCGCGGCGAGACCGCCCTCCACGAACAAGGCGCCGCCCTCGACCCCGCCACCCTCACCGACAAGGTCGAGAGCCGCCTCCAACCCGTGCGCGATGCCTACGAGGCGTTCCTCAAACAACATCCCGGACACGCCCGCGCCCACCTCGCCTACGGCAGCTTCCTCAACGACACCCGCGACGAAGCCGGGGCCTTCGTCCAATGGACCAAGGCGCGCGACCTCGACCCGGCCAACCCCGCCGCCTGGAATAACCTCGCCAACTACCACGGGCACTGCGGCCCCGTGAAAAAGTCCTTCGAATACTACGCCAAAGCCATCGAACTCAACCCCAAGGAACCCATCTATTACCAAAACCTCGCCACCACCGTCTTCCTCTTCCGCGCCGACGCCAAGGAGTTCTACGGCATCGAAGAACAGCAAGTCTTCGACCGCGCCCTCGAGCTCTACCGCAAGGCACTCCAGCTCGACCCCAAGAACTTCCTCCTCGCCACAGACCTCGCCCAAACCTATTACGGCATCCGCCCCCCTCGCAACGAGGACGCCCTCCGCGCCTGGGAAGGTGCCCTCGCGCTCGCCTCCAACGACGTCGAGCGTGAAGGCATCTACATCCACCTGGCTCGCATCCAAATCAACCAGGGGCGCTTCGACGAGGCCCGCAAATTCCTCGGTCGCGTCGGCCTCGAAGGCTACGCCGTCCTCAAAGGCCGCGTCCTCCGCAACCTCGAAACCAAGGAACACGCCGCCCGCGCCGCCGGCCAACTCCCCGTCACCGACCTCCGTTAACCCGCAGGTTTCCCGCACGCTTCGCAACCGCCACGGTCGGTCGAGTATCGGAAAGGCTAAAGGCTGAACCCACGCTCTTGCTCGCCCTCGGTTCAGGGGTCCAATGCGCGATTCCGATCGGAAAATTCTCTCCCCAACCGATGCCAGCGAGGCGTTCGCTCAGGTTGGTGAGAGGGAGAAAAGGAGAGGGGGCCTGCTGGCGGTGTAGCTTCCAGGCCAGCAACGTGTCGCGAGACACCGCACAACGCGAAGGCGACCCCGCTCACGCGGATGCCAGGAACAACCGTGCACCCGCCCATCCGCGGTGCCCCCCCAGCCCCAGACACCCGAGATCGCCCCGTCCCCGTCGAGCGAAACTCCCCGTTCCCCTCTCCGAGCTTCCATCCGCGAACTCCGATCTCCGCCCCTGGAAGAAGCCAGCCCCTGGAGAACGCTTCCCCAGGGGCCGGCCCTGAACTCGCATCCCGTGGCGTCCCTGCGCCCTTCGCAGGGCAGCCGGGGACCCCGAAGGGGAGCCGCTATGGCGCGATCACGCGGAAGAACCCCGCCGCACCACTGGCCGGCAGCGTCACCGTCCCTTGCGGATTGCCCGGCACATCCGCCCAACTGCCCGTCACCGCCGGAGCCTGTTGCAGTTTCCCGCCGCCCGTCCACGTAATCGTGATCTGGCCATTGCTCAGGATCGGCTTGGCCAGCACCGGCGGTTCGGTCACCGGGCGCTTGATCACCACGCCATACATGTTCCGTCCGCTGTTGTCAGCCTGGTAGATCGAGAACGTCCCCGCCGGCACCTCTTTCTTGTAGATCGAGGCGTAGGTGTTGATGCCCACCCCCGGCCCAACGCCGTCGGCGCCCTCGTCATACCCGACCTCGTCCGGCCAGGCCATGTTCCCGGCTCGATTCAGTCCGTTCAGCACCGGAACGAAACCCTCCGTATTCAACCACGCCATCCCCAGCCATTGGTCCAAGGGGAGGCCCGCCTCGGGCGGATCGTCCGCAACGCCATCCGACAACCGCGTATCCACCAGCATGTAAACGATGGCCGGCTCGCTCAGGGTGATGTCCATCTGCAGGAAGTTGTCCCGGTTGTCGTTGCCGCTCATGATGTACTCCCCGCCCACAAGGTAGGACGGCAGGGGCAACGCCGCCGTCGCCCCGTTCCATTGGTGATTACGATCCACGAAACAAGGCACATCCTCGCCAAACAACGGCACGGTGTAGGGAGCTCCCACCGCGATCCCAGGGACCGGCTCGCCCGCCACCGTCGCCGCAAACGTGACCCCGCTCCATTTCGCCAAGATCGTATCCGTCGGCTCGTTGTCCCCTCCGGTCTCGACGACATCGAGAATCAGCGGATCGACCGAAACGTTGACCGGCGCGGACACCGTGCTCAGACCGGTCGCGGCCGTGGCCTTGGCGGTCAACGCGTAGCCCCCACGGGCCGCGTTGGCCCACACGATCGAGTAGGGTGCCGTCGTATCCTCGCCGATCTTAGTCGCGCCCGCAAAGAACTCGACCACCGTGATCGTGCTGTCCGTCACCGCCGCGGTCGCGTTGATCGTAATCGTCGCCGGCGCGTCCGGGAAGACCTGCTTGTCCGCAGGGCTGGTGATGGCAACGGTGGGCAGGAACACCACCGCCGGCCGCGAGAGATAGGCCTTGACGCTCTGGGCGTTGCTGCGGTCATTGATCAGAGTCCGTTCCCAGGTCGTCCGGTTCACCGAATAGAACTCGAGGCTCGCGCCGCCCGCACCTTCACACCAAATGAGCCGAATAGGGTAGACCCCGGCCGCTTCAACCAGAACCTCGAACTCCGTCGCCCCGCCGGGCAAGCCGTCGCCCCGTCCGGCGTTCAACTGACCCAGGACCAAGTCCATCCGGCTGAACGCGGGCCCCGACGCCACCCGGAACCCATCGTCGCTCCGCACCCCAAAGCGGTGAATCCCCGGCGTCAGCTCGAGGTAGGTCGTCAGTTCCATAGCCATGTTGTTGGGATCCGGCGTCACCCCCAGGTCCACATAGGGAAATGCCACGTCCCCGGCAAAATACCCCGCCGTCGCCGCCGTCTGCATATAGTTCACCAGCGTCGTCGTGCCCAACCCGTTGCCGCTCGGGCCACCCGCCTCGTTCGCATAGGCCACCCCGGTCTCGGGATCGAGGATCAGGTCCGCCAAATGCTGCTCCGTCCGATCCACCGTGGTCGCCATGGTGAACGCGGTGCCAAACGAATCCGTGTTGGGAGCCTTCCGTATCTTGAAGTTCAGGCCGTCGCCCTGCCCGGTGCCGGGCGCAGTGCCATAGTTGCCGGGGATCACCGGGATCGCCGCCGCCGTCGTGAACGACCACTCGTTCGTGTAGAACGTCCCCCCAGCGTCCGCGAAGATCAATTGCACCGGATAGGTCGTCGCCGGCAGCAAGTAACCGGGCGGATCGTAGGTCACCAGCGCCCCCTCGGCCACCGGCACCAGCGCCGCCGCCGCCGTCACGTTGGCCCCGTTGAACACCAGGGATGCCCCAGTGTCGACCACCGGGCTCGATCCGTTCATGACCGTCAACCGCAGCGAGGCATCCACCGGCACCCCAGCCGCATTCGGCCCCGGCGAAGCCGCCGCCAGGTAAGCCGGGCGCGCCGCTCCAGGAGTTGGAACGAAAAGCAGCATGTTCGCCTGCAAGTTGTAGTTAGCCGTCAACGCGGTCAGCCGGAAGGTGGCCACGCCCGAGAGATTCAGCACCACCGGCACCCCAGCCGCGTCCGTCAGCGGCACAAAGGTGTAGGCGGTCGGCCCCGCCGTGTTCGGAAAGTCGAAGACCCCGGCCGCCACCGGCACCTGATCCACCGTCGTCCGGTCCCCGGTAATCCGATCCAACCGCAGCAACTGGGGCACCGTCGAGGACGCCCGCAGATACACCTGGTAGGTGTTCGCCGCAAAGGTGCGCGTGTAGTTCAACCAGTCGCCTGCCCCTATCGCCGTCACCGCATAATCCGTCACCCCCGCCGTCGTGAACGCGGCCCGCTCCGCATCCGCCGCCGCCGCAAACCCGACATAATCCCCCACCCGGTTCACCGTGGCCGGCACCGTGGTGTTGTTCTCGTGATAATCGATGTTCACCGTGCCCAACAAGGCCGCATAAGCCCCCGGCGCCGGCGCGTCGAGGAACTTGCCGCTCTCGTAGTTGTAGTCCTCCAAATCCACCGCGATCGTGGTCGCGGCGTCGAAGGTGTCGAACCGGAAGTCGTTGGTCGAGGCCCGCCCCGCCTGGTCGGACACCACAATGCGACCGAGATAGACGTTGTTCGCTTGCAACCCAGCGTAGCTGGCCGTGCGACTGCTGGCGGTCCCACCCACCGTCAAACTGGACGACACATCCGTCCCGTTCAACCACAGCTTGAGATTCTCGGGCGCCAATTGGTTCGCCGCGGCCGTGGCGGCGGTGAACTGCAATCCCCCCGCCGCGCTGTAAAACATCGTGTTGTTGGCGGGTTGCTGCAGCGTGATCACCGGCGGCGCACTCGGCGAGGTCGGGAGCGGCTTGATCACCACCCCATACATGTTGCGGCCCGCGTTGTCGGCTTGGTAGATCGAAAACGTCCCCGCCGGCACTTCCTTCCAATAAACGGACGCATACGTGTTGATCGCTACCCCCGCCCCCACCCCGTCGCCGCCCTCGTCATAACCAACTTCGTCCGGCCATTCCAGATTCCCAGCCCGATTCAGCCCGTTCACCACCGGGGCGAATCCCTCGGTATTCAGCCAGGCCATGCCAAACCACAGGTCCGGCGTCGCCCCACTCTCCGGCGGATCGGCCGCATTCCCATCCGTCAGCCGCGTGTCGATCAAAAGGTAGACATAGGCCCCCTCGCTCACCGTAATGTCCAGTTGGAGCCCCAAGTTGTCCCGATTGTCGTTCCCAATCATGATGTACTCGCCCCCCAACAGGTAGGGGGGAATCGGCAGCGCCGTCGTCGCCCCGTTCCATTGATGGTTCCGATCGACGAACGCAGGAACATCCTCGCCGAACGGCGGCACCGTGTAGGGCGTCCCGATGGCGATCCCCGCCACCGGCTCGCCCGCCACCGTGGCCGGGAAGGTCACGCCGGTCCACTTGGCCGGGATCGTGTCCGTGGCCTCATTGTCGCCCCCCGTCTCCACCACATCGGTAATGATGGAAGCAGCCTGGGCATTTGCCGTCGCTAGACCCAGGGCCGCGCTGCACAATAGCAGGCGCCCTACGATTGCGGTTCGATCAAGGAAGGAGGTCATACCGTTAATGCTCTGGTTCGCCGTTGCTCGTCCCAATACCCCTTAGTGCCTGGACACCACGCGGCACGCCAATGCCGTGCGACCAAGGATGAGGGATATCGTCCCTATTCAATAGCGCGCACCCAAAACCCATGGCAACAAGATTCCGCCAAGATGCCGCCAAGATGGACAACGACCCAAATCCTCGCTGGAGCACATCGCTCTCACCGCGAACTCCGCGGTCGCTCCCGGTCCGCTCGGAACCACGCAGACGACTCGCCCTCGCAATCTCCCCGCCGAATCCATGGTCCCCATGCGCGTTCGTTCGCACATCGGAGCTACCCCGGAACCGTGCCCAACGAGGCGATGGCGGTCCAAGGCTGGCCCCCGAAGCGCGTCCGGAAGGTCTCGATCAGCGCCTCGCCGTCCGCCTGGCTGCGGACGATCGCAAACGTGGTCGAACCGCTCCCGCTCATCAGCGTGGCCAAAGCACCCTGTTCCCGAAAGAAGTCCTGGTAGAGTTGCAGGATCGGGTACTTCTTCAACGCCGGGGCCTCCAGCGAGTTGTAAAAGCCCGCTCCCGACGCAGGCCAGTCCTCGCTCTGCAATTGCTGAACCAGCGCCTCCGCCCGCCCGGCCTGCCCGTGCAACGCCTCAGGATGCCGCGCCAGTTGGCCATACGCCCAGGCCGTGGAAACCCCAAACCCAGGATGTACCAGCACCACCCGACATTCCCGCAGGGCCGGAAACGGCGGGAGCGGCCGGATCACTTCTCCTCGGCCGGTCGCCAGCGCCGGGCCGTCCTGGAGGAAGAAGGGAACATCAGAGCCCAGGCTGGCTGCAATGGGTTCGAGTTGTTCGGCGGTCAGGGGCCGCTCAAAAAGCTCGTTCAGGGCCCGCAACGTGCACGCCGCGTTGGCACTGCCTCCTCCTAAGCCCGCCGCCAAAGGCAGTCGCTTGTCCAAGTGGATGCGCACGCCTTCCCCCTGCCGGGTTGCCGCGAGGAACGCGTTTGCGGCACGATGCACCAGGTTGGTGGCGTCCGTCGGCAGCGAGGAATGACTGCACGTCAACTCGACCCCCGCGCCTCCCCGCGCGAACGTCAGCGTGTCGTGCACCCCCAATGGTTGCATCACCGTCTCGAGTGCGTGGAACCCGTCGGGACGACGTCCCAAGATGTTGAGGATCAGGTTTACTTTGCAGGGGGAGTGTCGCTGCATGAAACAAAAAAGGCGCCAACGCAGGGTTGGCGCCCTCGGAAGCAGTCAGGTCAATAATCGAAAATCCGGAAACGGCTGCCCGGCAGGAACGGGGCCACATCGCCCCCGCTGAACCCCAGCGCCACATCGGGGCCGAAGGTCGGGTCCGCCAACAACCCTGGACGATAGCTGTGCGGAAACACAGGGTGTTCAGGCTTCAAATACGGCTCATAGGAGGGGATGGGAAAGGTGACAATCTCAAACGCGCCCACCACGGTCCGTGCCACGGTCTTGTTCAAACCCCGAATGAAACCCGTCGTATACGTGGACTCGCGGTTCTCCCATAGCGCGGTCTGTTCCATCGACTTGCGAATCTCGCCCATGCGGGTGATCTCGGTCACGTTATTGATGCCTCGGCCAAGTTTCTTTTCCGGGCCCGCACAACCGGTCGCCAACAAACCGGCCGCCGCGATCACAAGCAGGGAGAAGGAGATGCGCATATCGTGTTTGAACTGCTCCGAGGTTACCCGCCAACATCGGGTTGTAAAGCGCGATTTCAGCCCTGAGGCCCAACCCGACGGCCCCCCATCACCCCTAAACCCGCCGCCGCCAATCCCATCAGCAACGCCACCGACCCGCCCTCCCCCACCGGCGCCTCTCCCGCCGATAAATCCACCAGGAAGGCCTCGGTATTCCCTGCCACATTGATGCCCGTGCCCACCACCCAGCGCCCATCCGGCGAAATCGCCGTCGCGTTCAGCAACGACCGCCAATAACTCAGGTCCGCCCCGCGGTCCAATAACACGTCCATCAACGGACTCATCAACCCCGCCGAACCCACCTCCGTCCATAGAAACGCCCGGCCAAAGTTCGAAGTGTCACCCTTGCTCACCCCCACCACCGTCCGCCCATCGGCCGAAACGCCCAACGCCCGGCTGTTGAACTCGCCGGCCCCCAAATCCCCTAAACCCAGCGGCCCCTCCCCCTCACGCCACCGAACCGCCTCCACCCCATTCCCGCCACTCCCATAACCCACCACCGTCGAACCATCCGGAGAAAGCCCCAACGCCGTCGCATACGTGTCGCCCCCAGGCAAATCCGCCAAGATCGATACCGTCCCGCCCTCCCATCGCACCGCCTGGAGATTCCCGTCTCCATCGCGCGCATACCCCACCACCACGCTGCCATCGTCCGTGATCGCGTGCGCCCCGCTTTGTGGATTCGCCCCGGACAGGTAACCCAGACCGACCAACCCGTCGCTGGCCGTCCACCGAAACGCCTCTTCCTCCGTCGACCCTAGGCTGTAGCCCACGACCACCCCGCCATCACCCGACACTCCTAAGGCATAGCTCCCCTCATCGTCGAGATGCAACCGCCCCAAGGGCAACGGAGTGCCCCCAGCCAGGCGAACCGCCTCATCCCCGGATTCCCGAGTGCCAAAACCGACCACGGTGGATCCGTCGCGCGAGATTCCCAGCGCCTGGCTGCTGAACTGCGACCCCGAGGAGAACCCAGGCAACCAAACCATGCCCCCACCCGGCGTCCAGTGGAACGCTTGCTCCCCGTTCGGATCCCCATCCTCGTCCGCCGCCCCGTGTGAGGCCCCAACCACCCTCACCACCCCCTCGTGAACCGTCAACCCCAACGCAGCGCTCGCAAAGTCCCCCCCGGGCAGGTCCCCTAAACCCACAATGCTGGCCGCGGAAGCCGGGAGCGAAACCGAAAGCGGACCCGCCAGATACACGCCCCACAGGGAGCGACGCCACCCGACGCGCGACCTCACTCCTGCCATACACCGGCCCGGCTCCGTCAAGTCACTGGATGGGAAACTCATGATTGTCCGTCAATTAAAGCATCCACCACCAAGCCGCCCACCGAGGCGACTACGGCACGATGGTCCTAGATAGGGCGCATTTGAGCAGTCCCCGTACCACCCATGCCATCCCCGACGCACCACCACCGGCAAATGGCTTGCAGCGAAGAGGTTGGAGAACGTCTAGCCCTGGGAGATCCACTCCGCGACATGCCCAAACTGTAAAGCGGGCCGACGCTTTCCTCCTCGGCGGCAGCTCCAGAAACCCTATCTGATTTGTCCATAACCACTTAGCCCGACGCCCCGCGCTGTAAAGGATGCCGACACTCTGTAAGGGCCCCCAGAATCCCTCGCCTCACTGCGCCGTCTTCAACGTCCGCACGCTCCAATCGAAATACAAGTAGTTGCGCAACGCCGGCTTGCGCGTCCCGTGGACCGGGTATTTGGGAAGATACCCGTAATACGTCGCGCCGCTCGGCACGTTCTGCTGGTCCGCGTCGGTGATCGCCCAGGTGTCCGATGGCCGCCGGATCACGCCGACCTTTTTCACCTCGGCCGCCGGATCGGAAGGCCGCCCGAACGGGAACTCGACCACCTCCGGCGGCGGTCCTTCCGCGTTCGTCAAGGTCGCTTGCGAAAAGTAACTCAGCGGCACCGCCAGCGGAGGGCTCAGGGCACGTTTCGGAAACGCCCGCGCCGAGGCCGGACAGATCGTCACCACCGAAGTCCGAAGTTGGCTCGAGGGCGGCGGAATGCTCAGGTACTTGGTCAGGTGGTAGGCCATCGACCAAGGGGTGTCCTGCCGATAGGTGAAGAAGATCCCCGACCACAAGGGGCCCGGCAGATAATCATTGTTGTCGTCCGTGTAAAGCTGGATCGCCAAGGCCAACTGCTTCAGGTTGCTCACACAGTGGATGCGCTGGGCCTTCTGCTTCGCCCTGGCCAGGGCCGGCAACAGCATCCCCGCAAGGATCGCGATGATCGCAATCACCACCAGCAACTCGATTAACGTAAACGCGGTCCTCCGCGAACCCGCCCCGCTCAAGCGTAACCATGACATCCGACGGCTCATCACAGCCCCAATATGAACTGGAGTCCGCCCCGGGACAACCGTCGTTTGCCGAAACCCCAGGGCAAACCAGCAATTCTCATTTTGAAATTCGGACGGCCCCTCACCCGGCCTTTGGCCACCCTCTCCCCGCGCCGCTTATAGAAGAAGGCAGCCGAGGCGCGGGGAGAGGGATGGGGTGAGGGGAACTCCTCTTTTCAAAACGAGAATGGCTGAGGGCAAACACTCCGCATCCCAGGGCCCGACACGCAATGACACCCCACGCTCCCCCCTTCCGCCATCCGCCATCGCCCTGCGCCCTACGCCGCCCGGTAGCTCGAAATCGCGCGCATGTACTGGGCCCGCTCGAACGCGCTCGGGTCCGGACAGTTCTCCTGGCTCATGCTCCCCTGCAGTTGTGCGACCGACTCGTAGTCGTGCTCCTCCATCCACGCCTTCAACTCCCTCTCGATCACCCCGATGTGCTCGATCCCATGGCGCAGCAGCGCGGAGCACAACAAGGTCGCATCCGCCCCCGCCATCAGCATCTTGATCACATCCGAAGCGCGATGAATGCCGCTGGTGCCAGCCAGGTTCGCCCGCACCCTGCCCCGCAGGATCGCAATCCAACGCAACGGCAGGCGCATCGCCATCGGCGTGCTCAACAGGAGATTCGGCGTCACTTCGAGCGCCTCCAAATCAATGTCCGGCTGGTAGAAACGGTTGAACAACACCAAGGCGTTCGCCCCTGCCTCGTCCAACCGCCTCGCCATGTTCGCGAAATTCGTGAAGAACGGGCTCAACTTGACCGCCACCGGCACCTTCACCTGCGACTTCACCGACTGCAGGATCTCGATATAGGTGTTCTCGATCGTGATCGACTCCAAGCTGGGGTCCGTGGGGATGTAATAGATGTTGAGCTCGAGGGCGTCCGCCCCCGCTTGCTCGATCTGCCGGGCATAGTTGATCCACCCCCCGCGGGTCGAACCGTTGATGCTGGCAATGATCGGGATCTTCACGGCGGCCTTGGCCGCCGCGAGGTGCCGGAGGTAAGTCTCCGAGTCCACGTTGAACTCGGAGGGCTCCGGAAAGTAGGTCAGGGCCTCGGCGAAACTCTCGCTGCCCTGCGTGAGATGCTCGTTCAGTTCGTGCCGCTCCAGACGCAACTGCTCCTCGAATAACGAGTGAAACACCACCGCGGAGGCCCCAGCGTCCTCCATCCTCTTCACATTGTCCGTGTTCTCAGTCAGCGGAGACGCAGAAGGCACCAGCGGCGTCCGCAGGGTCAGGCCCATGTAAGTGGTCGAAAGATCCATGTGTTCAAGGGGTTCGGGTTAGCGCGCGCAAACAGTTAGGGTTGTTGGTCGACCGTCGCCGGCGGGGGCAGGGTGGGCTGCGTGGCCGTCTTGCCGTCCCGTGACGCCAAGTACTGGTAGTGCCGCCAACGCGTGTCCACGTCCTGTTGGGCCAACTTGAAGAGAACCTCCGACTCGGCCGGCTTGCTCTTCGTCAACATCTTGAACCGAATCTCGGAGTTCAAAAACTCCTTCACCTTCACACGCGGGTTCTGGCAGTCCAGTTGCAGCGGGTTCTCCCCGGCGCGACCCCGCTCCGGATGGTAGCGGTAGAGGAGCCACTGCCCCGCATCCACCGCGATCTTCTGCTGCCGCATCCCGTGGGTCATGTTGATGCCATGCGCGATGCAATGACTGTAAGCGATGATCAGCGACGGCCCCGGATACGCCTCCGCCTCGAGAAACGCCTTGAGGGTCTGCTCGTCCTTCGCCCCCATGGCCACGCTCGCCACATACACGTTGCCATAGCTCATCGCAATCAGGCCCAAATCCTTCTTCCCCAGCGGCTTGCCCGCCGCCGCGAACTTCGCCACCGCCCCGCGCGGCGTCGCCTTCGACATCTGACCCCCCGTGTTCGAGTAAACCTCCGTGTCGAGCACCAGAATGTTCACATCCCGCCCGCTCGCCAACACGTGATCCAGACCGCCGTAGCCAATGTCATAAGCCCAACCGTCGCCCCCCACAATCCACACACTCTTGCGCACCAGCATGTCGGCCATCGGCAGCAACACCCGCGCATCCGCCACCTCCAGCGTCCCCAGCTTCGCCTTCAGCGCCGCCACCCGCTCCCGCTGCTCGTGAATCCCCGCCTCGTCCTTCTGCTCCGCCTGGAGCAGACCCGTCACTAACGCATCCCCAAGCTGCGGCGCCAACCGCTGCACCAACTCCGACGCGAACTCCTTCTGCTTGTCGATCGACAGCCGGAAGCCCAACCCGAATTCCGCGTTGTCCTCAAACAGGGAGTTGCACCACGCCGGACCCCGCCCCTCCTGATTCTTCGAGTAGGGCGTGGTCGGCAGATTGCCACTGTAAATCGACGAGCAACCCGTCGCGTTCGCAATCACCGCCCGGTCGCCAAACAACTGCGTGAGCAGCTTCAGATACGGCGTCTCCCCGCAACCCGCACACGCGCCCGAAAACTCGAACAGCGGCTGCTGCACCTGCTGCTGGCGAAGCTGCGTCAACTTCACTTTGCGCCGATCCAACTCGGGCAGGCTGAGGAAGAAATCCCAGTTGGCCCGCTCCTGCTCGCGCAAGGGCGCCTGCGGCCGCATGTTGATCGCCTTCAGCTTCGCCTCCGCCTTGTTCTTGGCGGGACACACCTCCACGCAAATTCCACATCCCGTGCAGTCCTCCGCCGCCACCTGCAAACTCCACTTCAGCCCCTTCCACTCCGGCGACCGCGCCTCGGTGGCCTTGAAGGTCGCCGGCGCCGACGCCAACTGCTCCGGCTCGAACACCTTCATCCGAATGGTCGCGTGCGGGCAGACGGCCACGCACTTGGCGCACTGAATGCACGTCTTCTCGTCCCAAACCGGTATCTCAAGGGCCAAATTGCGCTTCTCGTAACGCGCCGTGTCCGTCGGAAACGTCCCGTCACACGGAAACGCGCTCACCGGCAACTCGTCGCCCCGCCCGGCCACAATCGGCCCCAACACCGCACGCACAAACGGCGTCGCATCCGCCGTCACCGGCGGCACCAGGTCGAACGAGCTGTCCGCCGCGGCCGGGACCGGCACCTCGAACATGTGGGCAAGCGTGTTGTCCACCGCCTTCAGGTTCATCGCCACGATCTCCTCGCCCTTCTTCCCATACGTCTTCTTGATCGAATACTTGATCGCCTCGATCGCCGCCGCCCGCGGCAACACCCCCGACAAGGCGAAGAAACAAACCTGCATGATCGTGTTGATCCGCCCCCCCATCCCGCTGTCCCGCGCCACCCGGGTCGCGTCGATCACGTAGAACTTCGCCTGCTTCGCGATGAGGGCCTCCTGACAGGTGCGCGGCAGCTTGGACCACACCTCGTCCACCCCGTAGGGCGTGTTCAACAGAAACGTGCCGCCCACAATCAGCGGCTTCAACATGTCATACTTCTCCAAAAAGACCGGCTGATGACAGGCCACAAAGTTCGCCTTCGAAATCAGATAGGTCGACCGGATCGGCTGCGGCCCAAAGCGAAGATGCGATACCGTCATCGACCCCGATTTCTTCGAGTCGTAAACGAAGTAACCTTGCGCGTAGTTCGGCGTGTCCTCCCCAATGATCTTGATCGAGTTCTTGTTCGCGCCCACCGTCCCGTCCGCCCCCAGCCCGTAAAACATCGCCCGAATAACCTGGTCCGATTCCGTCGAGAACTCCGGATCGAAGGGCAGACTCGTGTGCGTCACATCATCGTGAATCCCCACCGTGAAATGCACTTTGGGCGTCGCACCGGCCAGGTTGTCCAGCACCGCCTTGACCATCGCCGGCGTGAACTCCTTCGAACTCAACCCATACCGCCCCCCCACCACCCGCGGCATCGCCCGCAACGCCCCCCACCCGTTCCCCATCGCTTCATACAACCCGCTCACCACGTCCACGTAGAGCGGCTCCCCCGTCGCCCCAGGTTCCTTCGTCCGATCCAACACCGCCAGCGACCTCACCGTCGCCGGCAACGCCCCCACAAACGCCTTCACGTCGAACGGCCGATACAACCGCACCTTCAAAACCCCCACCTTCTCCCCCCGCGCCACCAGGTAATCCACCGTCTCGTGCGCCGCCTCCGCCCCCGACCCCATCACCACCACCACCCGCTCCGCGTCCGCCGCCCCATGATACTCAAACAACCGATACCGACGCCCTACCTGCCGCCCAAACTGATCCATCACCTCCTGCACAATCCCCGAACAAGCATCGTAAAACTTGTTCCCCGTCTCCCGCGCCTGGAAAAAGACATCCGGATTCTGCGCCGTCCCCCGAAGCTTCGGCCGATCCGGACTCAACGCCCGCTCCCGATGCGCCGCCACCAGCCCGTCGTCAATCAACGCCCTCATGTCGTCGTCCGTCAATAACTCGATCTTCGACACCTCGTGCGACGTCCGAAACCCATCAAAGAAATGCAGGAACGGCAGCCGCGCCCGCAACGACGCGGCCTGCGCAATCAGCGCGAAATCCATCGCCTCCTGCACCGAAGCCGAACTCAACATCGCGAACCCCGTCGACCGCGCCAACATCACGTCGCTGTGATCCCCAAAAATCGATAACGCATGCGTCGCCAGCGTCCGGGCCGAAATGTGAAACACCGCCGGCGTCAACTCGCCCGCAATCTTGAACATGTTCGGAATCTTCAGCAGCAACCCCTGCGACGCCGTGAACGTGCAGGTCAAGGCCCCCGTCTGCAACGCCCCGTGCACCGCCCCCGCCGCCCCACCCTCGCTCTGCATCTCCGTCACCGAAGGGATCGTCCCCCAGATGTTCCGCACGCCCTCCGACGCCCATTGATCGCACCACTCGCCCATGTTGGAGGACGGCGTGATCGGATAGATCGCAATGACTTCGTTGAGACGGTAGGCAACGTAGGCGACCGCCTCGTTGCCATCGATAGTGGTAAATTCTCTCATGGGATGGGATTAAAGATCGGGCCGCCGGGTCCAGCCGACGCACCCGCGCACTGTGGCGATGGAACCGCGGACGGGCTTTACCCGGCTTGGCAAAGTCTGGCCCTTTTTTGCTCCGACCTCGACAATCGCGCCCAAGCCAGCCCCCAACCGCCACTCCCCACCCCACACCCCGCTTCCCCCCCCATCAGCCCCCGCCCGCTCGCCGCGCCAACTCGAAGAAGTAAAGCGCCGCCACCACATGGGGATGCTTGATCCGCCCGTTCGCCACCAAGGCCGGAATCTCCTCCATCGGCACCAACAACGTCACCAAATCCTCCCCATGATCGAAATCGACCTCGTGCACCGGATGGCACCGCTCCACGAGGATCGTGTGACAGGCATTGGTCATGATGGCAGGATTGCCGAACACCGTTCCCAACCGCCGCGCCCCCCCACCCTCATACCCAGTCTCCTCCCGCAACTCGCGCACCCCGCACTCCTCCGGCGACTCCCGAGGATCGTCCATAATACCCCCAGGAATCTCCAACTCCACCGAGTTGGTCCCGTGCCGATACTGCTCCACCATCACCAACTCGTCCTGCGGCGTCAGCGCAATCACGTTCACCCAGTCCACACTCTCCAAAATCACAAACTCGTGCTCGCGACCCGTCCGAGGCGATACCTTCACATCGGTCCGAATCTGGAAAATCCGGTGATTGGCTACTGACGTCGAACGAACCACAGGCCAGGGCTTGATCATGACCCCCGCAGCCTCTGGAAGTCCGCGCGAATTGTCAACCGGCTGAGCCAGGCCGGACCCAACACGCCCCACCCCCAATCCCTGTTGCCTTCCACACCCCGCCCCGCAATCCTCATTCCCCAGCCATGCCAGCCCTGCCCCTGCCCTGCCAACAAGCACCCCGCCTCCCCGCCCCCGCAGTCCTCCGCCTCCTGGCCTGCCTGCTCCGTGGCCTGGGCCTCCACGCCGCCCCCCCCGGCCCCCGCCCCCCCGGGCGGC
>CAZVRY010000150.1:15121-16746 GCA_964629545.1 uncultured Verrucomicrobiota bacterium
ACGCTGTCCTCATCTCCATCGACGGCTTGGCCGCCGCCGATTTCCACGATCCCCAAGCCCCCCTCCCCACCCTCCGCCGCCTGGCCCACGAGGGGGCCGTCGCTGCGGAACTCGCCGTTTCCAATCCCTCCATCACCTGGCCCAACCACACCACCCTTATCACCGGAGTCCACCCCCACCGCCACGGCGTGCTCCACAACGGCACCCTCGTCCGCGGCCAACCCGGAGCGCCGGTCACAGTCCTCGCCACCCGGGACCAGCGTGACCTCGTCCGCGTCCCCACCCTGTTCGATGTCCTCCATCGGGCCGGCCACCGGACCGCCAGCATTAACTGGCCCTGCACCCGCGGTTCCCCAACCCTCGACGATAACTTCCCGGATGTCCCCAACCTGCTCGCCCACACCACCCCGCGGCTCCGCGCCGAACTCCGCGTGGCCGGCCTCCTCCCCAGCGCCGATTCCGCCGCCTTCCGCCAATTGGGCCCCGAGCGCTGCGACGAAATCTGGACGGCGGCGGCGGTCCATCTGCTGCGCACCCGCCCCCCGCGACTCTTGATGCTCCACCTGCTCGCGCCCGATGCCGTCCAACATCGCACCGGCCCCCGATCCGTCGATGCCTACGCTGCCTTGGCTCGCGCCGATGCCCTCGTCGGCCAAATCCTGCTCACCCTCGACCAAACCGGGCTGGCGGGCCAGACAACCGTCACCGTCGTCTCCGACCACGGCTTCGAGTCCGTTAACAAACTCCTCAACCCGAACGTCATCCTTCGTAAAGCCGGTCTCTTGCGCCCAGGGCGGCGACGAGTCCAAACGGTGTCCCAAGGCGGCACCGCGTTCGTCTACCTCACCGCCCCCGCCCACCACGCATCCGACCGCCAACTCGCCCTTGCCTTGCTCCACGGCCTCCCGGGCGTCCAGCAAATCCTCCCCCCCGACTCCTTCGCCGCCCTCCACCTCCCCAACCCCAACCTCGATCCCCAGATGGGCGACTTGCTCCTCGTCGCCCAGGAGGGTTACGCCTTCGCGGACGACCCCTATGACGACCACGCCTTGCGGGAATTCCCCACCCCCGCCGGCAGCCACGGAAACCTCGCCAGCGCTCCCCGCATGGCCGGCATCTTCATCGCCTGGGGCCGCGGCATCCGCCCTCGAACCACCCTCGGCCCCATCCGCAACATCGACGTCGCCCCGACCCTCGCCACCCTCCTCGACGCCCGGCTCCCCAACCCGGAGGGCCGAGTCTTGAATGAAATCCTCACCCTCCCATTCCCTCCTCCGCCACCTTAGGCGCTACCCCCAGCCAGGCGCTACCCCCGACCATTGACAAGCCCGCGGGGGTCCGACACTCTCGCCGGGTGTCCAGACCGGCGTTAGGAAGGGGGTTGGGCGCGTTGTTGGGCGGGACCTCTCCCGCATCCAAGAACGCGCCGGCCACCACGTCCACCCCTTCCCCCGCCCCCGCTCCCCACCCGCGATCCCCGGACCCGGCCCACCCCTCCGACGCCCCCATCCTCCGAGTCCCACTCTCACAAATCCGCGCCTGTCCCTTTCAGCCGCGCAAGGACTTCCCGGCCGATTCCCTCCGCGACCTGGCCGACTCGATCCGACAACAGGGAATCGTCCAAC
>CAZVRY010000151.1:0-10315 GCA_964629545.1 uncultured Verrucomicrobiota bacterium
GCGCGTTGCACGAAAATGGGGGCCGGAGCGGGTCTGAGGTCACGCCTCGCTAGAGCTGGCTTAAAGCCGGAGGTAAATCCGGCGGCGATGGAGCCACCAGCAGACACCGATCGACATCATCATGACGATGAAGGTGGCGACCAGGGGTTGAGCCGCGCCGAAAGCGAGCTTGCCGAGATCGCCTCCCACAAACCGCTTGGCCAGGGCGTTCAAGTCGACCAGGTTGTGGAGGAGGTAGACCGTGATGGGGTTGAGCCCAATCCACACGAACGGCTCCGCCCACCGCCGCCATTGGCGAACCTCGATCGCGTAATGAAAGACAGCGAAGAAAAGGCTGCTGTAACCGGCCGCCACCAGAACGTAGGACGAGGTCCAAATCTTCTTGATGACCGGGAACTGCAAGTGCCAGAGCCAGCCGGCGGCGACCAGGCCGAGTCCGGCCAGGGCGAGCGTCCGCACTTTGTGGCGGTCGGAGAGATCCTTGCGCTGCATGAGCAGGCCGGCGAACACGCCAAGCAGGCAGGTCCCAATGGCCGGCAACGTGCTGAGGATGCCCTCCGGATCGTGATCGCCATCCCACCGGCGGAGAGGCAGATACTGCTTGTCGATCCAATTGGCGAGGTTTTGGCTCTCGGCGAAGTTGCCCGCCCCAACCCCAGGCACCGGGACGAAGGTCATCAGCGCCCAATAGCCGCCCAGGAGGGCGACGAGCAAGGCAAGGAGACCGCGCGGTTTGAGCCAGACGAAGGCCAGGCCGGCGAACAGGTAGCACAGGGCGATGCGTTGGAGGACGCCCAGGAGACGGATCCGTTCGAACGAGGCGTTGAATCCGCCGTAGTAGAAGATGCCGATGATGTAGAGCAGCAGCGCCCGCCGGCCGATCCGCCACATCGCCTCGGCCCGGCCTTCGCGCTCGACCAAACGCCCCAGCGAAAAGACGAGCGACACCCCGACGATGAACACGAACATCGGGAAAATGAGGTCGTAGAAGGCGAAGCCCGCCCACGCCTTGTGATCCATCTGTTCGGCGAGCAGGCGGACGGGGCCGGAATCGCTCAGCTTGCGCAAAGCGTGGACGATATCCTCGGCGCCGACGATCCAGAACATGTCGAACCCGCGCAGGGCGTCGAGAGAGAGCAAGCGGGAAGACGCGCTTGGGCCGGGGGACTGGGGAGTGGGCGAGGGGGGGATGGCTGGGGAAGCGATGGTGACCATGGTGCTTGAACGCGCGCATCTTGCCACTGGGCCCGGTCAGTAGGCAAAGGCTGCCTCGCCTGGTGTTGCAGTCCTCATTTGGGTTTTCGCGGAGCTCTTCGGGAAACGACGGACGGACGACCGAGTGGCGAGCCTCCAAGTCGGACGGACCGACGCGCATGGGGACCTTGAACCAGGTTTCGAGGACGAGGACGAGGACGACGGACGAGGACGGCGATTTGAGCTTTGAGCTTTGAGCTTTGAGCTTCCGAACGGTCGGTTCATGGGAAGCTCCCCGAGAGAGAATAGCCCGGGAACGCAATCCTTGAAGCCGTCTGGAATCAACCTCGGACCGCGCGACGTCCCGGCGCGCAGCGCGTGGGCCATCGGGACAGGCGTGGGGAAAGCTATGGCGCCGTCCGGCGAGTCGAACCGCTGCGACCGGGGACCAGTCGCAGGCCGAAAGTGGCTTACGATTCGGGCAATTCTGCCAGGATTTCCACTACCTGTTGCTTGAAAGCCGGGAGGTGCTTTTCAACGGTTTCCCAGACGATCTCGTGATTGATGCGAAAGTAGTCGTGGACCAGGATGTCTTGCCGCCGCTCGCGGAATGGCCTCATAGCGGAATGGCCTCGCGAAGGACGCGATCGCGCAGGCGAGGTTTGAGACCGTCTTCGGTCACCAGATCCACCGGGCACCCCAGCAATTCCTGGAGGTCCTCAAGCAGACCGCCGAGATCAAACAGCGAGCACCCTGGCTGAGTCCTGACCAGCAAATCCACATCGCTGGATCCGGTGGCTTCGCCGCGCGCGACGGAGCCAAAGACCCGCACATCGTGGGTACGGTATCGCTCCGCTAGTCGGAGAATCTCCGTGCGACGGGAGGCGAGCGCGCGCAGCGTCATCATGGACTTGATGCTGCCGCAATTCCCGTCGGAATGGAAGTGCCTTTGCAGGAGTCGAAAAGCCGCGAGGCCGCCCCTCTCCCTGACCCTCTCCCCATTCGTGCCTCATGGGGCGAGGGGAAACTAACGAGGTGAAGCAAAGGGTGGTTGAACTTCGCCCATGCTCCCTTGCATGACCTCCTCGCCCTGCGACGGAGGAGCGGGGGGAGGAACGAGGAGAGGGGCTTTCTCGAGTGTCCGGCCAGGCTCCCTCTCCGCGTCCTCAATCCAACTTGGCCTGGAAACGCGCGGATGCAATCATCCGATCCGAACAGGCACCGCCATGAACCGAATCACCATCCTCCCGCCGATTTGCCTCCTCCTCTTCGCCACGGTCGGCGGATCGGCGCAGACGACCCACGAATGGCAGGCCGTCGCCCCGCGCGATGAGATTCGCCCGGCCTTTTCCTACGAGCCAAAGGGCGGTCCGCGGCGCGGCGGGGCTCTGGTGATCTCGCACGACCAGCGCGAGGGGTTGGCGGGTTGGTATCAGAAGTCGTTTCCGGTTAGCGGGAGCCACAGTTACCGCTTTCAGGCGGTGCGCAAGACTCGGGATGTTCCAGTGCCGCGCCGCAGCGCATTCGTGCGGGTGGTGTGGCAGGATGCGGCCGGGCATGGGGTCGTGGCCGATGTCCCGGAACGCCAGATCCAGGAGTTGGGGCACGTGCCCAGCGCCGAACCGGAGTATCCGACAGATGGCGTCACGGACAGCCAAGGCTGGACCCCGGTTTCCGGGGTCTACCGGGCGCCCGCCCTGGCCACTCGAGCGGTGGTTGAGCTGCACTTGCAGTGGGCACCCCAGGGGCGCGTGGAATGGAGCGAAGTGCAGTTTGAGCCAACCACGCCGCCTCCGCCTCGCCGGGTGCGTTTGGCCACGGTTCACTACAAGCCCACGGGGAAGTCGCCCCGCCAAAACTGCGAGGAATACGCGCCATTCCTCGCGGAAGCCGCGCGGCAGCGAGCCGATCTGGTGGTGTTGGGCGAAACAGTCCCTTCGGTGGGAGGCAAGCGGAAGCCGGCCGAAACGGCCGAGGCCATTCCCGGGCCAACCACCGCTTACTTTGGGGAACTCGCCCGCCAGCACCGCCTGCATATCGTGCTCAGCCTGCACGAACGGGATCAGCATTTGATCCACAACACCGCGGTCATTGTTGGGCCGAATGGCCAGCTCCTCGGCAAGTATCGCAAGGTCTGTCTCCCTCCCTCCGAGGTTGAGGCCGGCATCGCGCCGGGCCGCGACTATCCGGTCTTCGACACCGCGATCGGCCAGGTTGGCTTGATGGTTTGCTACGACGGGTTCTTCCCTGAAGTCGCCCGCGAGCTGTCGAACCGCGGGGCGGAGGTCATCGCCTGGCCGGTCTGGGGATGCAACCCGCTCCTGGCGCAGGCTCGCGCCTGCGAGAATCACGTTTACGTCGTCAGCAGCACCTTCATGGCGCCGAAGGACGGTTGGATGGTTTCGGCCGTGTTCGATCCAACCGGCCGGGTGCTTGCCCAGGCCGACACGTGGGGCACGGTCGCCGTGGCTGAAGTGGACTTGAGCCAGCCCTATGTCGGGCCCTACAACCTCGGCGACTTCCGCGCGATGGTGCCCCGGCACCGGCCGGTTGCGGTGCCGGAGCCAGTTCGATGATCAAGCTCCTGCGCAACGCGGGTGCCGCCGCGCCCAGCTCATGGCGCGTTGGTCGTAATCAAAGGGTAGACCCACATGCTCGGGCAACGGGCAAGCACCCCGGCGCCCGGCTATCACGGGAACATGCGCCGAATCCTCGTTTTCCTGGGTGAGGAGGTACATGTTGCCACGGCGCAGCAACTTCAGAACGCGGCCACTCAAACGGCGGCCAACGGAAGCGACGATACCGTGCTCTTGCTGAAATCGAAGTGATCCGCCTGTCGGATTGCACCAGGCAACCTCGCATCGTGAACCCGAAATGTCGGAAGTCATTTGCCCGTTTTCAAATCGCCGGGCAGTTGATCGAAGTCCGGCGGTTCGACGTCCGGCACTCCTTTCATGAACTCGTCGAAGCCTTCGCGCGCACCTCGCTTGGCGCGTTCTTCCAAGGCGTCATCGGGAAATAGGTTGGCCAGTTTCTCGACCAGTGCGACCACCATCAAGCGGTCGAGCGTCATGGACTGTTGCTCTGCCAGTTGCGCGGCGCGCTGACGCACCGATTCCGGCAACTCGATGTGAATCGCACTCATGATAGGCTTTCAACAACCGCAGAAACTCGTGCGGTCGAATGACGTCGACACCATACTCGGCGGCCCCGGAAAAGTCGCGCACATTGTGGGTGACGATGAACTGCGCCCGGCCCGCCACCGCCAGTTCGATCACGAAATCGTCGCCTGGATCGCGGAGGAACGGGCGCAAGAGGAAGTAGGTCTGGCGACGGTCGGAAACCGCAGCCAGGAAGTCCAGGAAACGGTCCACGCTGGTCAGCGAGCGTCCCTGGCGGAGCGCTTCGGTCTTGAGCTTGGCCTCGTACTCCAGCATCAGCGCGGGCGAGAGATTCATCCGCCATTTCGCTGACGGCAGGGTTTGGAGCAGCGCGAAGGACGCGCCGCGCTGGCTGCGGGCCGCGGCAACCAGCACGTTTGTATCAACGACAACTGCAACTGGTAAAGCTGGCTGGGCACGGTGTCCCAGCAGAGTTCGCGATGATGGTGACTGCCTTTGCGATGGCTATCATGTCGGTCGTTGATTGGTGGAGTTGCTGTCGAGGATGGGTGATGTCGGCGCTGCCAGAAAGGCCGTGGGGCCCTGGACATCAAGAGCCGTGCAGGAAACGGGTGTTGGGAACGTGCCGACGTAATCCCGCAATGTCTGTTCCGGGCGTTCCAAGCCCTCAGCCAGGCGGAGGACACAATCCCCGCCGCGCACCACGCCGGGCAGGCCAAACAGGTCTTGGATGAGCGCAGGCCTGATTCAGGGCAAACGGGTTACACCAGCGCTGCTTTGCGTTCATCGAGCCAGTCCACAGCCGCATCGAGGCTGTTCAACAGTCCCACCAGCGTCTCTTGGAGCTGGGCGGTCATGCCCCCACGGTCGAACAAAGCCAGACAGGGTTGGTCAATGAAACGGCTCGAATACTTAATCGCTTCAAAGGCGGCCGGATGCTGCTGCACCGCCAGCCCCCAGGCCTGCGGAACACTGAGGTCTGTCGCCAGCAGGCTCGCCTTATCCACCACCATGGCGTCCCGCGTTGGTTCCAGGCTGACGGCGCAGACTTTCAGTTGCGGGACTGCGATTCGGCTCAGGCTGCAACCTTTCCACTTGGCCGCAGAGATCACCCGTTGACCACCAAACACCTCATCACCGAAGTATTCCCACAGGCAGGCCGGGATACTCGCCCCGAGGTAGAGCAGCGGAAAGGGACACTTCGGATGCGAAAAGCGGTGATGCGCGTGGATTCCGAACTGGATGGCAGTTGAACCCGAGCGGTGGACCCGGAACCAGGCCCGCTGGGGCTGGCGGGTGGCCGGAATGGTCCGCTGGCTGAAATCGGCTCCCGGCGTATAAACAGGCCGAGGTGGTGTGGGTCTACTCGGCATACGCTTGGGCGGCGAGGCTCACTTCCTTCAGTTTGCCTTCGCGGAGCAAGTCCAACGGCCGTCGGCCATCCAGACTCGGCTTCTCTTGCAGAAAGAACAGAATCTTCGTCCAAGCGTCGAGCCGCTCGTCCTGGTTCAGGACTTCGAGCACCTCTTCCAGCCCGTCCAGCACCTGCCCGTGCTCATCAAACTGCCACCGCGGGAAGCGGGCGGCTTGAAGCCGCTCTTCGCGCCAAGCCAGCAGCCGCCCGGCAGCCAGCCGCTTCAGAACCGCTGTCTTGGAGACTTGCAGCAGTCGCGCGACGTCGTCCGAGGACCAGCTTCCCCCTTCCGCCTCCGCCAGTTGTTGCCGGGCGCCCAGCCCGCGCACGTGCGCTCGCGCCAGCTTGTCTTCCCGTGATCCGCCCGCGCCCAGTGTGAACTCGAAGGCAATCTCAACCAACTGCGCGAGTTTGCTGGGAGCCTGGTCTTGGTGTTTCCGGATGACGGTGGCTAATTCATCCACCACCGCCTGTTCTTTCGCCGGCAGCTTCAGCTTGCCGCCCTTCTTCTCAAGTGTTGTTGCCATTGCGAGAACACGAAGGCACTGGTTTACGGCATTGTCAACCTTGTAAACCTTTTCCCTCAGCCTCCCTTCTCCCGGTCTCCCGGTCCCCCTTTCCCGTTTCTTCGCGTCGGCGGCCGCCAGGCGCGGACTTCGTCCAGCGTCTTGCCATGCGGCGGGCTTCCTCCTCCACGAAACTGCGGAAGGGATCGCATAAGCATGCTCATCAGCGTCCATCAGCGGTTTCTCCCCACTTGCTGGCTGGGGGACCGTGGGAAGGCGACCGCCGGGTTCCCGGCACGGTCTGGCTTGAACCGCTGATGAACGCTGATCGACGCTGACCAGGGACGAGACTGAGTCATCCTCAACTCCCCATGGAACCGTCTGGCCGCCTTTCTCCACCTTCAAAGCGATGGAAGAGTGGGCTACGACTCGTCGGTTCCGGAGAGCTCGCTGTGGGTGGATTATCCGTCGGGCCGGCCGATCAGACCCCCTGAGGCCGGCGCTCGGCCGCATGCACAGGTGTGCATTTGGTGGGCAAGACGAAGGCATCTCTGCACACCTGCCCGCTGGACAGTCGGAGCTGGCGGGCGGTAGAAAGCGGCCATGATTCCCCGTCTTGTCGATGAGTGGAACGTGACGCGGCGGACCACCAGTCCTGAGGAGGGGTCCTTAATGCAAACCCTTGGAAGGCCGCCAGGTTTCGCAACGCCGATTCTGGTGGCGGTGTTACCGATGGCGACCGCAGAACGGGCATTTTCAAGCAGGCTCCAGCTATGAATGAAAAACTCCGGAAACGAATCGACCGGTTGAACGCAAACGTCGCCAGCCTGCGTAAATCCTCCGTATTCCTTATCATCTGTTTCTGGAGCGCGTACCCGATTGTATCCTGCTTGGCGTACTACTGCGTTCAGGAGTCAAAGAAACTGGTGGAGCACCCAGAAGTGAGGGATGCCAAAGCCGCACTCCAAGGCATGGGGAAGGACGAATTGGCAGCGATTTCGACCGAAAAGACCGACCAAGGAAGAGTCGCCCAGCTTCTCGTCAGCGCAAGCCAATGCAAGAGGGGCTTCTATCTGTCCCTGATAATCAGTATCCCGATACTCGCGGGCTGGGTAATTGTGTTGTCGGACAGCCTTCGTCCAAAGCGCTAATCGGCGAGCATGAGTGGATCGACTTCGGCAACCCTCAAGCTGACGTGATTTCCCAGTACTGGTCGAGGCGTCGCGGACGAATCCGATGAGGGTCATTCGGCGTCAACGCGGGGTCCCGGTTGAGCTACATTCTCTGCGGAACGCATGGAGTGCATGAGTTGTGCGGGGCTCCGGGGATCTCAGTGGATTCCACGTGGGGACGGCGGGGGAGAGGTGGGTGGAGATCGACGGCGGGCAGGAGGCGCTTCATCGGTGAGTAGCGGTCGGCTCTGGTTTGCCCGCGCGCGTGCAGGTGCGGGTGCGGCCGACGGCCGAAACGTCTTGTTACGCGGCGGGAGAATTCCCAGGCGACGGGCCGGCTTCGGGGTGGATGAGCGAGGATGGGGCATCGAGCGAGTCGATAAGGGCGTTCCGGTGGGGGCCTTTCCAGGACGACATCGAGAGGACGTTTGTATGGCAACTAGCGGGGGCGGGGTTGTGCGCGTGCGCATGTGTGCATCGATTGGGCCTCCGACCGTTCCGGCACGGGTGGGAGCCCAGCAGATGCTGGACCGAAAGGGGCCCGGCCTCGCTTTGTCGGGGGCGATGCACAGGTGTGCACGCGGGGCACGTCGTGACGCCGAATGTGCACACTCGTACCGTTGACCGGACACCCGGTCCTGATAGAGAGATGTCATGCTTCAGTTGGCTAGGCCTTGGCAGGGAGTGGCGGTCATCGAAACTAATACGTCGTTGAGGTTGGATCCTGGCGTGGGATTACGGCTTGGCCGCGCAAGCCGCGGTCTGCTGTTCTCTGGCGGTTCGAGGGATCCTGCGGTGCCGGTGCATCGTTCGAGAAGCTACGGCCGGGTTTCGGTGATTCAGGGGTAGAACATCTTGCGTCGACCTGATGAAATCGAATCTCTTCAGGAGACTAACGGTCGGCGGACGTACGCGTGACACGCGCCGCTTCGGCGTGCGGGTCGAGTGTGCAGCGATTTGGCTTCTCGGTGCGGCGATCCTCCTGGGTTCCGGGCTGGTTCGCGGGCAGTCCGCGTGCAGCCCAAAGCCAGACGGATTGGTGGCGTGGTGGCCAGGGGACGGATTGGCTATTGACGTCGCTGGAACGAACACGGCCCTCCGTTATGGCGGAGCGGTCTACACGAACGGCTTGGTGGGAATGGCCTTCGGCTTAAACGGATCCTCGGGATACGTAGCGGCGCAAGATAGTGCGGCGTGGTCCTTTGGCACGCGCGATTTCTCCATCGAACTTTGGGCAAGGTTCGCCGCTTCCTCAGGGAGCCAGGCTCTGGTGGCTCACGATGAGGGAAGCGGAGATCGGAAGAAATGGATCTTCTGGCGGGACGGAGACCTCCTCCGCCTGCACGTCCATACAGGGCAGACTCGAACCAATATCGGGACAGCAGCTTTCAACCCCACCTTAGCGCAGTGGTACCATCTCGCCGTAACGCGGCAAGCGAACCGTTTCATATTCTATACCAACGGCTTGCCGGCCTCGACGAATTTTAGTTCGGTGACCATTCCCGATGCGGCCGCGCTTCTGACCTTTGGTCAAGCGGAGAGCAATTTCTATCTGAACGGCCGTCTTGACGAGGTCTCCATCTACTCCAGAGCCCTCGGCGCCAGCGAGTTGGCTTCGATTTACGCCGCCGGGGCTTCAGGGAAGTGCTTCACCAACGAACCGGCGCCCATCTTCGTTCGCCAGCCTGTCAGCCTAACGGCCTACGCGGGAACCTCCGGCTCGATCAACGCTTTGGCCATGGGTAGTCCTCGGCCGGTTTATCAGTGGCTCCGCGATGGGGTGCCGGTCGCGGGCCAGACGAATCCGATCCTCAGCTTCTCACCCGTATCCGCGACGGACGCGGGGTCCTACATTCTGCAGGCCAGTAACTCGGTCGCGATCGCGAACAGCGAGCCGGCGGAAGTTTCCGTCCTCAATCCACCTTTCCCTGGACGTGCGGAGGGCTTCGAGGACGGTTGGGCGGGGTGGACCACGGACAATGGGGCGGTCTGGGAAGTTGGGGTGCCGACCGCTGGTCCTGGCGGTGCTCATCAGGGGACCAACGTGGCGGGGACGGTGTTGGGAGGCAACTATCCCCTGGGCGCGGATTCGCGTTTGATCAGTCCAATTTTCCAGGTGCCGAGTGCCGACCAGAATCCGCGTTTGCGATTCTGGCACTGGTTTTCAACCTCTGGGAGCGGGGACAAGGGGAGCGTGGAGATCAAGGTCGTTGGAGAAGGCAGTTGGCTAAGGGTGTCCCGGGAGTATTTCAAAACCAGCGGCGCCTGGACTCGGCCGGCCATTGATTTGAGCGGGTACGCTGGCCGAAGGATCCAAGTCGCGTTTCGATTTCGCGACGATGGCAACATCGACGGGTGGGGAAACCACTTGGTCAGCTCCGGTTGGTACATCGACGAGGTGGAATTGGAGAGTGGGTACATTCCGCCGCTGGCCCCCGACCAGGAGGAGGGTTTCGAGACGGGCCTGGGAGACTGGTTCGCGGAGAATGGCGTCTGGGAAGTCGGCGAGCCGACCTCGGGTCCAGGCGTCGCGCATGAAGGGACGAAGGTGGCGGGGACGGTGTTGGGAGGCAACTATCCCCTGGGCGCGGATTCGCGTTTGATCAGTCCTACGTTCCTGGTGCCGAGCGCCGAGCAGAATCCGCGTTTGCGGTTTTGGCACTGGTTTTCGACTCACGGCACCATGGATCGTGGTTATGTCGAGGCACGCATAGTGGAGAACGCTTCGTGGGACATTGTTTCCTCCAACTACGTCAATGCCAGCGGGGCCTGGACTCGGGCGAGCGTTGATTTAAGCGTCTATGCTGGGCAGACGATCCAAGTCGCGTTCCGTTTCCGCGACGATGGCGACATCGATGGGCGGGGGAACCATCTGGTCAATTCCGGATGGTACATCGACCAGGTGGA
>CAZVRY010000151.1:10415-16668 GCA_964629545.1 uncultured Verrucomicrobiota bacterium
TCGATGGGCGGGGGAACCATCTGGTCAATTCCGGATGGTACATCGACCAGGTGGAGGTCCGGACGGGTCCTGACATCTTTAACGACCCCGAGTCCTTCGAACTTGCTTGGGGTGATTGGGACACAGACAACTACGCCCTTTGGCAGGTTGGCCGTCCAACTTACGGTCCCCCAACCAACGAGGCTGCGCAGCGTGCCTTCACCTATACCAACTGCGCCGCCACGCGGCTCGGCGGGAATTATGCAGCCAATTCCAGTGGGCGGCTGATCACGCCGTCGTTCACGGTTCCCGCAGTCAATCCTGGAGATCTGTTCGTGTTCCGCTTTTGGCAGTGGTATCAGTACAGAACCGGCGATGCCGGCACCCTTCAGATTTCACTGTTCGCAGGCAGGGAGTGGCTGCCGTGGGAGACCCTCAGCATTGCGGCCCCGACCAATGGCAACAGCGGCGCTTGGCGCCAGTTCGTGGCCGACCTCACGCCGTTCCAAGGCCAGCACGTGCGACTCGGTTTTCTGCATACGGCAAACGCAGACGGTTCGGTCGGAGCCGGTTGGTATATCGACGAGGTCGAATTGTCGGGATTCGTCCCCAACCTGGTGTCCGTCGGCCAAGAGATCACGGGGACTTTCAACGTGCGGGGCGACCGTGCCTATTATCTCTTAAACGTGCCGCCTGGGGGACATCTCCTGCTGAACCAAAGCGGGCCGCCGGGCAGTCGAACCGAGATCTACATGCGCCGGGGTGCGTTGCCGTCGGCAGGGGCCTACGATTATCGGGTTACCGATCCAGGCCAAGCCAATCAGGTTTTTGTGCCGAGCGCCCAGGCGGGTCCGTGGTATGTCATGGTCTACGCGGATTCCGTTCCGACCCCGGGCCAATACACGCTGCGGGCCGACTTCCACGAAGGCATCTTCCTCACCGGGTTGACCCCCACTCACTCAGGCAATTCCGGCCCTGTCTCGATCGAGATCGGTGGTGCCGGGTTCGATTCGTCTGCGCAGGCATCGCTGGTCGGGAACGTCTCCCTGACCGCCACCACCATGAGCTTCGTTTCCTCCAGTCGATTGGTGGCAGATTTCGATCTCACGGCTGTACCAACCAACGTCTACCAACTGACCGTGGTCCAGGGAACCAACTCCGCCACTTTGCCCTTTGCAATCACTCAGGGCATCGGTCCGAAACTTGAAACCAAACTGGTTGTCCCCAGCCGGCTTGGCTATCACACGCTGGCCACGCTGTGGGTGGAGTTCAAGAATGCGGGCGATGCTCCCATGGCGGCGCCGCTCCTGGAAGTCACTGGCACCCAGAACGGCCAACCCGGAGCTTGGCTAACACTCAACGAGCATCGGTTAGCAGAGGGCTTCTGGACATCGGCGCAGCCCGAGGGCTTTGCGCATTCGATCCAGTTTGTCGCCAGCGGCAGGACGCCCGGCTTGCTGCAACCCGGCGAGTCCGGTCGCATTCCTGTCCATTACGCCGGCTGGAAGCAACCTTGGAACTTCAGCTACCCGCCGTTCAACTTCAGTGCTGGCGTTCTGAAGACGACCGACGGGGATGTTGCCGACTGGGCTTCGCTAAAGGACGGCATGCGACCCGACTACGTTCGGGCTGACGCTTGGGACGCCATTTGGGGGAACTTTATCGCGCAAACGGGAGATACCTGGGGCGGCTACTTGTCTGTTTTAAACAATAACGCAACGTATCTCAGCCGCCTCAACGTCACCGTTACGGAGATCACACGGTTGCTGGCGTTCGAGTTGCGCCAAGCCGACGCCTTGAGCCCCATTCGTTACTTGGCCCAGGCAACCGATGCCGCGATGACCGCGCCGGGTCTAAGCCTGACGTTCTGGCGCGGCTTCGCCCAGCCCATCTCTCGCCGTTACGAACTGGGCCCGCTTGGGCGCGGTTGGGCACACGAGTGGCAATGGTCGCTTCGCCACGAAGCGGACGGAACAGTGCGGATCACCGGCATGACTGGCACGCCCCAAATCTTCCAGCCGGACAGCCGAAGTCCCGGCGCCTATTTCGCCGCGCAAGGCGACCACGACGTCCTCACCTCGCTTTCCGGCGGCGCCTACCGGCTCCGCAAACCCGACGGCATGATCTACGTGTTCCGATCCGACGGAAAACTCGACTACGTTGAGGATACCAACGGCAACCGTATCACCTGCGGCCATAGCGGCGACTTGCTGCTCAGCCTTGCCCATTCGGCTGGGCCACACCTCGCCATCGTATACAACGGATTTGGGCGTGTCCAGTCCGTTACTGACTCTCAGGGGAGACAGACCCTCTTCACGTACGACGGGTCAGGCGAACACCTCATCCAAGCCCAATCCTACGACGGTCGGATCACGGGCTACAGTTATCTCACCGGCCAGGGGGTTACGCGTGAGCACGCCCTCAGCGAGGTTGCATACCCCGCTGGCAGCCACCGCTACTTCACCTATGATGTCCAAGGCCGGATTGCCTCCACCTTCGCCGACGCCGACGCCGGATTGGTCACGTTTGTCTACGACTCGGCGGGCACCGTCACCGCTTCAAACGCCCTCGGCGATGCCAGCAAGTTCTTCTTTGACGATTATGGCCAGATCCTCAAGGCCGTGAATCCCCTAGGCCACAGCGTCCTTATCACCCCGGACGACGAACGCAACGTCAAGAGCGTGACCGATCCGGCGGGGCGCGTGTACGACTACCAATACGACCCCATGGGCAATCTCGCGCGCTTCACCGATCCTCTCGGCTACTCGACGCGATTCACCTACACCGCGAACCTTAACCGCTTGTCCAGCTTGCTCGACGCGAAAGGGAACCTGACGCGTTACAACTACGATTCACGCGGGAATCTGGGCTCAATCGTTTACGCGAACGGCAGTGTGGAATCCTGGGCGACAGATTCCATAGGGCAGCCAAATGCTTGGACGAACCGTCGCGGGCGCCCCATTGTGATTGCTTGGAATGCCCACGGCCTGCCTACCCGCAAGACCTACGTGGACGGCACGCATGTAGATTACTCCTACAACGCCAAGTACAACCTGGCGAGCACTTCCGACAGCACTGGGACGACACTTTACTCATACGATGCTGATGAATACCTGACCCGCATAGACTACCCTGGGGGCCAATGGTTGCAGTTCACCTACGATGCCGCGGGCCGCCGCGCCAGCAGCCTGAACCAGCTTGGCCACCGCTTGGACTACCTTTACGATGCGCCCGGCAGGCTTTCACGTATCATCAACGAAGCATCGCTGGAAATCGTCCGCTACCAATACGACCCTGTGGGTCGACTGGCCCGCAAGGACCTCGGCAATGGAGTTTACGCTACCTACGAGTACGATGCTTCCGGCCAAGTTCTCCACCTGATCAATCACAAGCCCGACGGATCGGTGCTTTCGCGATTCGATTATATCTACGACAACCGCGGGCGCCGCATAGGCATGGGGACGATTGATGGCGCGTGGACGTACGAATACGACGAAATCGGCCAACTCACCCGCGCTGTGTTCGCCTCTACGAACGCGATCATTCCCGACCAGGACTTGACCTATGGTTATGACGCTCTCGGCAACCGGACGCAGACGGTCGAGAACGGTACAAACACGGCCTACACTGCCAACAACATGAATCAGTACACGCATGTTGGGAATACTGCGTACGTCTTCGACGCCGACGGAAACGTGATCCAAGACTCCTCGCCGGGTGGCGTCACGACTTACAGCTACGACGACGAGAGCCGGCTGATTGCCGTGTCCAATGGTTCTGATTCATGGAGCTACGGGTACGGTGCTCTCGGTCAGCGCGTGGCCTCGACGGAAAACGGAACGACGTCGCGATTCATTATCGATCCAATCGGCTTGGGGAATCTCGTGGGAGAATACGATAGCGTTGGAGACCTTATCGCCCGAAACGACTATGGATCTGGTGTGGTTTCTAGGAAAACAGGAACGACTGAGGCCTACCTTAGTCTCGACGCTCTTGGCAGCACGAGCGAGTTAACAGACTGGAGAGGAAATACCCTGAGTCGGTATGCGTATGCGCCGTTCGGAGCGACACTGCTAAGGGTGGGCGCGTCAGCAAATCCGTTCCAGTTCGTCGGTGAGCATGGTGTTATGAATGAAGCGGGTGGCCTGCATCAGATGCGCGCACGCGAGTATTCACCGACAATAGGACGGTTTGTTCAGAGCGATCCAATTGGCATCATGGGGGGCCTAAATGTCTTTGCCTACGCACAAAACAACCCAATTTCACTCGTTGATGTTTCTGGACTATCGGCTGACTGTGGGGGGGGCGACCACGGTAAACCCAGTTTACAGTTTCCTGGCAACGTGATGTTCGAGGGTAATACTGTTGACCCGAAGCATTATCGCGCAGCTCGCAATCTGACTCGCGCGATGAGACCCGTGCTTGGCCAAGGGCTTGCTCGCAGGATCACACAAAACCTGGGCCGATGGTGGGAGTATTTCCAAACTGCAAATACTTGGTATAGGGGATGGGGCTTCCCGTGGGACACAGACATTGATGAGTTCTCAAACGAGTTGGGTGCGGCGTCTGCCCCATTCGACAATGATCCGTTGCAGGGTAGTCCAAACGGCAGGGCTGGACCCTCTGGATTTGGAGGCTATTGTGGCCCGTCCAAGGACCCAATCCATCCACCAATGCCGCCTACTAACCCCGGCGGCGACGGCAGTTCCACCAATTCCGCATCGGCCGACCCCAACGAACTGCTCGGCCCTGGCGGATTCGGCCCGCGGAACTTCGTCCGTGCCGACATTCTGTTTCCCTACACAATACACTTCGAGAACGAGACCAACGCTTCTGCGCCGGCGCAGCAGGTGCTCGTGAGTAATCAACTGACAAACTTGCTGGATTGGAGGACGTTTGAGCTGACGGATATTGCCTTTGGCGATCAGTTCATCCCCGTGCCGCCCCAGACCAAGCGGTTCGAGCACACGGTGAAGATGAGCCAGGACGGCTGCGACTTCGAGGTGCAGATCGAGGCGGGCATCCGGTTGGATACGGGCGAAGTCTACGCCCGCCTGCAATCGCTCAATCCAACGAATGGTCTGCCCCCGCCGGTCGAGATTGGCTTCCTCCCGCCGGAAAACGGCACCGGCCGCGGCCAGGGCCGCATAGGGTATGCGATTCGAACCCACACGAACCTAGTTACCGGCACTGAGATCCGGAACGTGGCGTGGATTACGTTTGACCAGCAACCGGCGATCGGAACGGATTGGGTGGACCCGCACGATGCATCGAAGGGGATCGATCCAAACCGGCAGGCGCTGGTTACGATCGACGCGGATCCTCCGCAGAGCGCGGTGGTCGCACTCCCTGTGGAAACCTCGGGTGCGCTGTTGGAGGTGTGCTGGAGCGGCAGCGATCAAGGGGCGGGGATCACGGGCTTCGACATCTACGTCTCGACGAATGGAGGGCCATGGACGCTGTGGCTCGGGAACACGACCACGAATTGCGCGACCTTTCAAGCGATGGGCCGGCAGCAGTATGCTTTTTATTCCGTGGCCCGGGACGGGGCGGGTCAGGTCGAAGCAACGCCAGCGTCTGCGGACACGTCAACGCAGACAGTTGGCAACACGGCACCTAGGCTCATGGTGCTTGAGGATTTGGAGGTTTTGGAAGAGGCACTGCTGGTGGTGACGAATACGGCGGTTGATTTCGATTATCCGGCCGACACCTTGCGATACGAACTTGATGGAGCGCCGGAAGGGATGAGCATCTCCGACGATGGGGTGATCGCATGGACCCCGAGCGAGGTTCAGGGCCCGAGCACCAATATCGTCGTGACCATTGTAACCGATGATGGGCAGCCTCCCCTGAGCAGCACGAACGAGTGTGTTGTGACCGTGCTGGAAGTGAACGAGGCGCCGTCGTTCGTGGGGTTAACGAACGCCGTGGTGCCCGAGTTGGTGACGTATCGGCAGGCGTTGGCGGGCGCGGATCCGGACGTGCCGGTGCAGACGCTCACGTTTAGCCTGGTGTCGGGGCCGGCGGGGGCCGTGGTGAGCGAAGGGGCCTTCGAGTGGACGCCGAGCGAGGCGCAGGGGCCGTCAACGAACGAAGTGTGGGTGGCGGTGACGGATGGGGAAGTGACGGTGACCAACCGGTTCGAGGTGACGGTGCTGGAAGTGAACGAGGCGCCGTTGTTCGTGGGTTTGACGAATGCCGTCGTTCCCGAGTTGGTGGCGTATCGGCAGGCGTTGGCGGGCGCGGATCCGGACGTGCCGGTGCAGACGCTCAC
>CAZVRY010000152.1:0-16667 GCA_964629545.1 uncultured Verrucomicrobiota bacterium
CCCCTGCAACTCCGCCAGGAACTCCTCCGTCGTTCGGTCCGGCGCGTGCAACTCGAACCGCTCCTCCAAGTACTCCCGCACCACCGTGGACACGCGAACGCAAAACGGCTCCGGTTGCCCCAACAACTCCCGCGCCTCCCGCAACCGCTGCCGCGCCCGGCGATGCGGCGGAATCACCACCACCACCGCCCCCCCCGCCGCCCCCCGTCCCCGCCACCTCCGCCAGACCCACCACCCCAGCACCGCCACCCCGACCCCCAACACCCCCCACCACACCCACTCCCAACCCGATGGAATCTCCACCGGCGGCCGGATGTCATGAATGTCCACCCCCCCCGACCCCGGCCCCACCGGCACCCCCAACCCAGGACTGTTGCTCCCGCTAGCCATGGCGACGACGCTTCTCTCGCGTTTCGAAAAACCGCCCCAGCGCTGCGCTGTAGGGCTCGTCTGTCCGCAACTGAATCGAGTCAATCCGAGCCGCCCGCAACAACCGCAGCAACTCGGCCTGGCCCCGCACCTGCCGCTCCGCAAACGCCCGCCGCTTCCGCTCGTCCCCCGTGTTCACCTCCACCACCTCCCCCGTCTCCGCATCCTTCAACACCAGCAACCCCAAATCCGGCAACTCCCGTTCGTAGCGATCCGCGATCTGCACCGCCACCACATCGTGCCGCCGATTCGCCTGCCGCAGCGCCGCCAACGACGCCTGCCCCAGGAAGTCCGACAACACCACCGCAATCGCCCGATGCGGCGTCACCCGACTCAGAAAATCCAACGCCCCCGTCAGGTCCGTGCCCCGCCGCCGCGGCTCGTGAAACAAGACCTCCCGGATCACCCGCAACACATGCCGCCGCCCCTTGCGCGGCGGGATGTACTGCTCGATCACGTCCGTGAACAAGATGCACCCCACCTTGTCGTTGTTCCGGATGGCCGAAAAGGCCAACACCGACGCAATCTCCGCCGCCAATTCCCGCTTGGACTGGCTCACCGAACCGAACAACCCCGACCCGCTCAGGTCCACAATCAACACCACCGTCAACTCCCGCTCCTCCACGAACTTCTTCACGAACGGATGGTTCATCCGCGCCGTCACGTTCCAATCGATCGCCCGCACATCGTCCCCAGGCTGATACTCCCGCACTTCGTCGAAGTTCATCCCCTGCCCCTTGAACACGCTGTGATACTGCCCCGCCAGCGACTCCGTCACCAACCGGTTCGTGCGCAACTCGATCTGCCGTATCTTCTTTAAAATGTCCCGCGGGATCATAGCGCCCCCATCCCCCCCGCTTCACGGCACCGGCAACTCGTCGAAGATCTTCTGGATCACGGTCTCGCTCGTCTTCTCCTCCGCTTCCGCCTCATACGTAATCGTCACCCGGTGACGCAGCACATCCATTCCGATGCTCTTGACGTCCTGCGGCGTCACATAGCCGCGCCCCCGCAGGAACGCGTAAGCCTTCGCGCACAAGGTCAGCGCAATGGTCGCTCGCGGCGACGCCCCCAGCTGAATGAAGTCCTTCACGTCCACCTTGTAGCGCTCCGGTTCGCGCGTCGCGCACACCAGGTCCACAATGTAATCCTTCACCTTGTCGTCCAAATAAACCCGGTTGATCACCTCCCGCGCCGCCAAAATCGTCTGCGCCTCCACCACCGCCGAGGCCGTCGGCTGACCGCTCGTCCGCGCCATCGTCTCGAGGATCTGACGTTCCTCCTCCCGACTCGGATAGCCAATCCGCAGCTTCAACATGAACCGATCCACCTGCGCCTCCGGCAAGGGATACGTCCCCTCCTGCTCGATCGGATTCTGCGTCGCCAACACCAAAAAGGGCTCCTCCAAAAGAAAGGTCTGGTCGCCAATCGTCACCTGCTTCTCCTGCATCGCCTCCAACAAGGCACTCTGCACCTTCGCCGGCGCCCGGTTGATCTCGTCCGCCAACACCAGGTTCGCAAAGATCGGCCCCCGCCGCGTGCTGAAGCCCCCGGACTGCGGGTTGTAAACCTGCGTCCCCACCACGTCCGCCGGCAACATGTCGGGGGTGAACTGCAGCCGGGAAAACCGCACGTGCAGACACGAGGCCAGCGACTTCACCGCCAGGGTCTTGGCCAACCCCGGCACCCCCTCCAACAACACATGCCCGTTCGCCAACAAACCAATGATCAAACGTTCCACCAAATACTTCTGGCCAATGATCACCTTGTTCATCTCGCCCAAGAGGGGCGGGACAAACGCGGCGGCCTGTTGCACCTCGGCGTTAATCGCGGCAAGACCCGTATTCATGTGCGCTGCATCGTAACGGCCGATGGACAACCGAGCCAGCAAATGCGTTCAACCAGCCGCCGCCGCCCGGCGGAAAAGTGCTTTCCGCGGGGGGGGGCGACTGGTATACGCAAGACCTAGACGCGTGAAGACAACTCTGGTCCAGGAGATGCGCCAGCATTTCTCCCTCATGGGGGCAGCCTACGTCGTCTTCGTCTGCGGGGTCATCGGAACCGCCCTCTCCTACTACTGGGTCGCCCAATATGTCCTCACCCGCGATACCACCCGTTTCGAGATGACCGTCCGCGAAATGCAGAGCGCCGTCGAACAACGATCCCAAGCCTACCACGACGCCCTCCGCGGCCTCGGCGGCCTGGTCTCCGCGATGGGCTCCGTCGACCGCAAAGCCTGGGAACGCTACCTCGACTCCCTCCGCCTTCCCCACAATTACCCCGGCATCGAAGTCGTCGGCTGGCTCGAAAAGGTCCGCCCCCAGGACCTCCCCGACCATGTGGCCCGCGTCCGCCTCCGAGGCTGGGAACAATACCAAGGCCCCACCAACCGCTCCGCCGACCTCTCCTTCCCCATCGCGCTCGCCCTCAACCCCACCAACCAACCCGTCGACTGGGTCGGGCGCGATCCCTGGAACGATGAACGACACCGCCGCGCCATGGAACTGGCCCGCGACTCCGGCACCCTCGCCAGCACCGGCGAACTCGCCCCCGGCCCCCCTGCCACCGCCAACGACCGTGCCGAATTCGCCGTCTACCAAGCCGTCTACGCCGGCACCACCGAACCCGCCGACCCCGCGGAACGTCAAGCCCGCCTCGAAGGCTTCGTCTTCGCCCAATGCCGCCCAGGCCGCATGCTCGATACCCTCTTCAATGAGAAGCTCCGCGACATGGTCCTCATGGACATGTTCGACGGCACCCTCCCAGACGAAAAAAACCTTCTCTACTCCACCCGCCCCAGCCGCCCAGCAGCACGCCCCAAAAAGGCCGTCTTCGAACACCTCGACCTCCACCACGGCTACCAGCGCAAATACACCCTCCGCTTCGCCTCCCTCCCCGGCTTCACCCCCGTCCTCGACCGCTACCTCCCCCCAGCCACCTTCCTCGGCGGCATGGCCGTCACCATCCTCCTCTTCGGCATCGCCTGGACCCAAGTCAAAGCCCGCATCGAATCGGAAACCCTCAGCACGGAACTCCGCCTCTCCGAAGATTCCCTCCGCCGCACGAACGACGAACTCCATGCCCGCATGGCCGAGAGCGCCGCCGCTAAACAAGAACTCCAACGCAGCCTCGCCCTCCAACTCGCCACCCTCGAATCCGCCGCCGACGGCATCCTCGTCGTCAACCTCGACGGACGCATCGAAAGCTATAACCAACGGTTCGTCGACCTGTGGAAAGTACCCCCCCACGTCCTTGCCGGACGCGCCGACCACGATTTCCAAAAATTCGCCGCCGAACAGCTCAAATCGCCAGAACCTTTCCTCCTCCGCGTCCGCGAACTCTACCAGGACCCGGGCCTCGAAAGCTTCGAAGTCCTCGAACTCAAAGACCAGCGCGTCTTCGAACGCCACTCCCGCTCCCAACGCGTCGGCGGAGCCTGGGGCGGCCGCGTCTGGAGCTTCCGCGACGTCACCGAACGCCACCAGGCCGAAGAGGAACGAAAACGCGTCCACCGCTTCCTCGAAGCCCTCATCCAGAATACCCCCGCCGTCGCCATCCAAGTCTACGACCGCGAAGGCCGCGTGGAACTCTGGAACCCCGCCTCCGAAAAGCTCTACGGCTACTCCTGGATCGAAATGAAAGGCCAACCCCTCCAGGATAAAGTCCTCTCCGGCGGCGAAGCCGAAATGTTCGCCCGCCAACTCGACTGGATCTGGACCAGTCAGCAACCCCTCCCCCCCTTCGAGTGGACGATCAAACGCCGCGACGGCCAGATCCGCCACCTTTACTCCGTCATGTTCCCCGTCCTCCACGGATCCCAAACCGTCGGCGTCTGCTCCGCCGACGTCGATATCACCGACCGCAAACAAACCGAAGCCGAACTCCAAGCCGCCCACGATTACGTCAAAAGCCTCATCGAATCCTCCCTCGACATGATCATCTCCACCGACCCCGAGGGACGCATCCGCCAATTCAACCCCTCCGCCGAACGGGTCTTCGGCCTCGCCCGCACCGCCGCCCTCGGCCACCCCTGGACCCTCCTCTTCCACGACCCGTCCGAAGCCTCCCGCCTCCTCGAAAAAACCAAAGCCGAAGGCCACTTCACCGGCGAAATCACCGCCCAACGCCACTCCGGCGAACCCTTCACCGCCTTCGTCTCCGCCTCCGCCCTCCGCGACGCCGATTACCACTTCGGCGGGATCATGGCCATCGCCCGCGATGTCACCGAACGCAAACGCATCGACGCCGAACTGCTCCAAGCCAGCAAACTCGACTCCATCGCCCGCCTCGCCAGCGGCATCGCCCACGACTTCAATAACCTCCTCATGGTCATCCTCGGCAACCTCTCCCTCCTCCGCACCGAAATCGACTCCCGCCACCCCCTTACCCCCAAACTCGATCAAATGGAGAAAGTGGCCGCCCGCGGACGCCACCTCACCCAACAACTCCTCATCTTCTCCAAAGGCGGCGCCCCGGTCAAACGCGTCATGCCCCTCACCGACCTCCTCCGCGACGCCGCCGACTTCAGCCTCCACGGCTCGCCCGTCCGCTGCCAAACCCGCCTCCCGGACGACCTCGCCCACGTCGAAATCGATGCCGGCCAAATGAACCAGGTCTTCCATAACCTCCTCCGCAACGCCGCCGAAGCCATGCCCGACGGCGGCACCGTCGAAGTGCTCGCCGAAAACTGCCCCCCAGGCACACCCCCAGGCCTCCCCCTCCCCGATCGCCCCCACGTCCATATCTCCATCCGCGACCACGGACCCGGCATCCCCACCGAGGCCATCGGCAAAATCTTCGACCCCTATTTCACCACCAAACAAGGCCATAGCGGCCTCGGCCTCCCCGTCGTCTACTCCGTCGTCAGCCAACACCAGGGCCAGGTCGAACTCCACCCCGCCCCCGACGGCGGCACCATCGCCCACCTCTTCCTCCCCGCTGCCCTGGCCCCAACCGCCCCCGCCCCGCCCCCAGACTTCCTCTCCATGACCACCAACCGAGTCCTCGTCATGGACGATGACCCCGTCATCCGCGAGGTCCTCGGCTCCATGCTCACTCTCCTCGGCTATCAGGTCGACTCCGCCTCCGAAGGCACCGATGCCCTCGCCCGCTACCAGGCCGCCCGCCAGTCCGGTCAACCCTTCGGCGCCATCATCATGGACCTCAGTATCGTCGACGGCATGGGCGGACGCGAAACCATCCAACAACTGCGCGCCCTCGACCGGGACATCCCCGTCGTCGTCTCCAGCGGCTACGCCAACGACCCCGTCATGGTCAACTTCCGCCAACACGGATTCAACGGGGTCATCTCCAAACCCTACCAGTTCGAAAGCCTCGCCCGCGCCCTCGTCGAACTCGTCCCCCATTCCTGGACCGGTTAACGTCCTTCAGACAAACTTCCCCGGATTCAATATCCCCCGCGGATCCAACGCCGCCTTCACCCGACGGTGCAAGGACCGCACCTCCGCCGAAGCCGCCAGCGGCCACCACCGCTTCTTCGCCAACCCAATCCCATGCTCGCCCGTAATCACACCCCCCCAGGCCGTCACCTGCCGAAACAACTCGTCCAACGCCGCCCGGCTGCGCGCCTTCGACCCCGGTTGCCCAAAATCCACCATCACGTTCACATGGATGTTCCCATCCCCAGCGTGACCGAAGCACGCCACCGGCAACCCGTGCCTCCCCTGCAACCCCGCCGCAAACCGAAACAGATCCTCCAACCGACCCCGCGGCACCGTGATGTCCTCGTTCAGCTTGGTCAACCCGGTGTCCCGTAACGCGTAGGAAAACTCCCGGCGCAACTGCCAAAACTGCTCGCACCCCCGCGCCCCAAACCCCCGCTGGACAAACACCGGATGGCACCCGCCCACCACCCCCTCTAACGCGCGAATCTCCCCCCGCACCGATCGCTCGTGCCCGTCCAACTCCACGATCAGATGCGCCTCACACCCCGCCAGCAGCTCGCTCCCCGTCCGCCGCCGCGCCGCCGCCAACGTGAACGCATCCGCCACCTCCAATGCGCTCGGTAAATACCCCGCCGCAAATACCCTCCGCAACGCCCGCGCCGCATCCCGCATCGAACCAAACCCCACCCCCAAACACGCCCGAAACGGAGGCAACGGCAGCAACTTCAACGTCGCCTCCGTGATCACCCCCAACAGCCCCTCGCTCCCCACCAGCAATCGCGCCAACTCGAACCCGCTCTTGTTCTTGTGCGTCCGACTCCCCAACCGCACCACCGTGCCCCCGGCTAAGACCACCTCCAACCCCAAGACGTAGTCCCGCGTCACCCCATACTTCAAACACCGTGGGCCCCCAGCATTGCTGGCAATGTTGCCCCCCACACTGCAGTCCGCCCGACTGGCCGGATCCGGCGGATAATACAACCCCCGCGCCTCCACCCGCTCCTGCAACCGCGCCGTCACCACCCCAGGCTGCACCACCGCCACAAAATCCGCCGCGCTGATCTCCACAATCCGATCCAGCGCCGCCAACGACAACACCAACCCGCCCCGCACCGGCACACACCCCCCCACATAACCATGCCCCGCCCCACGCGGGGTCACCGGCACCCGGTTGCGATGGGCAAAACGCAGAATCCTCGCCACCGAGTCCGTCGACCGCGGCAAGGCCACCGCCTCCGGTTCCTGCGCCGCAAACCACTTGTCCCCAGCATGCGCCCGACACGCCGCCCTATCCATCAATAACTCACCCTCCGCCAACGACTCCCTCAGCCGCCCCCACAGGCCACGACCCCGCGACCTCATGACCCGAAATTCTCCCCTTGCTCCAACATCTGCCGCGCCGCCTCCGCATCCTCCTCCGGCACTTGCACCAGAATCCCCCCCGTCGCCAACGCGTAGCCCTCCATGCTCAGCGCCGATAACTCATGCGTCACCTCCGCATGAAAATCCGCCGCCTCCAACCGCGACCGCACTACCTGCGCCTCCGCGGGATTCAGCGCCCGAAACACCGTCACAAGTCCCATAACATCTACCCTGGTTAAAGCTTCAACTCCGCATGCGCCGGCGCCCGCAAATCCGCAAACACCATCGTCCCCGTCCCCGTCTGCAAAATGCTGATCACCTGCGCCTCCACCTGCTGATTCACCATCCCCTGCGCCCCGTTCACCACCACCATCGTGCCGTCCCCCAAATACGCAATCCCCTGCCCCCGATCCTTGCCCTCCCGCACAATCTTCACCTGCATCGATTCCCCCGGCAAAATCACCGGCTTCATCGCGCTCGCCAACTCGGCCAAAATCAGCGTCTTCACCGACTGCAACTCCGCGATCCGCCCCAAGTTGTAATCGCTCGTCACCAGCTTGATGTGCGGCCCCAACGTGTGCGCCAACCGAATCAACTTCGCATCCACCTCCGGTTCCTCCGGGAAATCCCCCTCGTGGATCTTCACCTCGTTCCGCGGGTTCCGCTGAATCCGATTGAGCGTGTCCAAACCCCGGCGGCCCCGCGCCCGCCGCATCGGCTCGTTCGAGTCCGCAACCTGCTGCAGCTCCTTCAACACAAACCGCGGCACCACCACGATCCCCTCCAGAAAATGCCCCTCCAGCAGCTCCGCCACCCGCCCATCGATGATCGCGCTCGTGTCCAATAACAACAGGTTCTCCGGCCGGTTCTGCGACGAGAACCGAACATAGGGAATAATCAGCGAAAAATCCTCCTTGTTGCTCCGTAACGCCAGGATCATCCCAATATAACTGAAGCTGATGAACAGGCCCAACCGGATCAGCCAACGCGTGGTCTCCTCCTCCGCCCACAAAAACAACCCCGACCGATCGATCATCAGCGCCACCAACGTCCCCAATAACAACCCAAACGTCGCCGACGAAAACGCCCGCAGCGAGAACCCCTTCAGCATCTCGTCAATCGCAATCAACAACCCCCCCAACCCAAAACCGATCAGCGTCCACCACAACCCCGCATCCAGCAACTCCGGCCGAACCTGGCTGATCGCAAAGCCCCCCGCCGTGCACATCCCCAGGAAAATAATGCGGAGCACCCAGAGACTCATAATCAACGATCGCCCGGCCGATGCGGCAACGGCCGCAGCGGACGCGACGGCTTCGGGGCCCACAGGATGCCCCAGAGGCCGCGGGCGTTGAGATTGCTGCTCGTCACAGTCAGGTTGCTGGCCAGGAGGGAAAACTGCCCGGCCAGGTGCGGATCCTTCAACACGCTGCCCGCCAAACCCTTTCCATCCTGAAGATCGGTCAGCAAAGCTTCGAGCATGGCCGCCGAAGATTCAACACTTTTGACCGCCGCCGTCACCTCCACGCTGTTCGTGGCCAGCACCGCCTGCAAATCCCGCCCCAACAACCGCAGATCCGCCGAAAACACCAGCAGATTGCTGATCGTATGGTCCACCGGCGGCAGGTTCGACACCACCAACCCGTCAATCCGCCCCAGCACCCGCTCCGCTTGCACGGTCGTCCGCTGCAACGTCACCACCGCCTCCGCCAGATTCGTCAACGTCCGCTCGTTCAACACCAACCGGTCAATCCGCTCGATCGCGTCGTTCAACCGCCGGGCCGTGTCGTCCACCCGGTGAATAAACCCCAGCGCCGCATGCGCCGCCTCCTGCAGATTGAACGGCACCCGGCACGGCCGCTCCTCCCCCTCGCGCAACAACGGCGCCTCGTTCGGCCCCGGCACGATCGCCACATACTCGTCCCCCAACACCCCGGATTGCTGAATCGTAAACTCCACATCCCCATGAATCGGATAGCGCCGCTCAATCCGCAAATGCAACAACACCGTCAGCCCGTCCGCCGCCAGCTCGATCCGGTCCACGCTCCCTACCTTCACCCCAGCCAGCAACACCCCCGCCTGCGGTTTCAACGTCCCGATGTTCGTCGTGCGCAACTGAATCCGATAGGTCGACGTCCACCACGATCGCCCCTTCGAAAAGTTCACCATCAGCAGAGCCAGCAACCCCAACCCCACCACCACAAACAACCCCACCTTCCATTCGTCACGCCCACGGCTCATGTCACCAGTCCAGTTCCTTCGGATCCGAAACGCCCTGCACGAAATGCCGCACCACCGGATCCCGCGAGTCGAACAACTCCTCCGGCGCACCGGCCGCGTGAATCCGCCCCCCATGCAACATCAACACCCGCCCCGCCACCGTCCGCACACTCCGCATGTCATGCGTCACCATCACCGTTGTCACCCGCATATGCTCGCACACCCGCACGATCAGACGATCAATGCTGTCCGCCACCACCGGATCCAAACCCGTCGTCGGCTCATCGTAAAGCACCACCCGCGGACGATACACGATCGCCCGCGCCAATCCCACCCGCTTCCTCATCCCCCCCGACAGCTCCGCCGGCTTCTTGGCCTCCGTCCCCGCCAAATCCACCAACTCCAATGCCTCCGCCACCCTGCGGGCAACCTCGGCCCCCGTCAACTCCCGCTCGCGCGCCAACAGAAAACCTACGTTCTCCGCCACCGTCAACGAGTCAAACAACGCCGCCCCCTGGAACAACATCCCGAACTGCCTCCGGATCCGCAGCAGCTCCCGCTCCGACAGCAGCGTCACATTCACCCCGTCCACCCACACCTCGCCCTCATCCGGCCTCAGTAAGCCAATCAAATGCTTCAATAAAATGCTCTTGCCTCCCCCGCTCCGCCCAATAATCGCCGCCGCCTCCCCCTCCTCAATCCGCAAATCCACCCCGTCCAGCACCCGGTGCTCCCCAAACGCCTTCCGCAACTGACGCGTCTCCAACCTCATTTGGCCAAAACCCTTGCCAACATCAGGGTCAAAAAGAAATTCGCCACCAGGATGCTGATCGACGCATGCACCACCGCCTGCGTCGTCGCCCGCCCCACCCCCTCCGCCCCATGCCCGCAATGCATCCCCTTGTCACAACTGATCACCGCAATCAAAAACCCGAAGACCACCGCCTTCATCACCCCCGTCACCACATCCACCGCCCCCGTGTAGTGCAGCATGTTGTGCCACGCATACGCCCCGTCGATCCCCAATAAGCCCACCCCCACCCCATACCCCGCCACAATCCCCAAACTCACCGACTCCGCCGCCAACAACGGCATCGCCGCCAGCGTCGCCACCACCCGCGGCACCACCAGGTAATCCACCGGATGCGTCGCCAACGCCCGCAACGCGTCAATCTGCTCCGTCACCTTCATCGTCCCCAACTCCGCCGCCATCGCCGCCCCTACCCGCCCCGCCACCATCAACCCCGTCAACACCGGCCCCAACTCGCTGCACATCGCCACACTCACCACCGCCAACGTCGCGGTGTCCATCCCCACCGTGTGAAATTGATAGTAGGTCTGCGCACAAAGCACCATCCCCGTAAACGCCCCCGTCACCACCACCACCAACTGCGACCTCACCCCAATCTGATACAACTGCCCAACCCACTCCCTCCACTCCACCCCATAACGCACCACCGAGGTCAATACCTCCATCGTCAACAAGGCTAATTGGCCTACCCCAGCTAGCCCGGATCTGACCCGTTCGATCGGCACGGCGCGCAGCGCCGAACCCTACCAACCCACCTCCCTCCACTCCAAGCCAATCCACACGGCCAAAGGCGGGGCCAACCTTCCCCCCGCTTGACGACCGCCCTTCTTCATCGCAGCTTCTCCTCCATGCAAACCTCCGCCCGCCACCACCGCCCCCCAGCGCCCAGACTCCCCACGCTCGCCCTCGCCCTCGCCCTGCCACTCCTCGTCCTCTCCTGCGCCCTCACCGGCTGCGGCATCATGAGCCAGTCCATCACCGGCTCCGGCCGCACCATCACCAAAGCCTATCCCCTCACCCACTTCTCCCGAGTGACCGCCGGCCACGCCTTCGTCGTGGACCTCGTCCAAGGCAGCGAATACTCGGTCACCGTCACCCTCGATGATAACCTCGTCGATTACCTCGATGTCCACACCTCCGGCTCCACCCTGCACCTGGGCCTGCAACCCCACGTCAACCTCCGCAAGGCCACCCTCCACGCCCGCATCGTCCTGCCCCAACTCGACCAGATGGACCTGAGCGGCGCCGCCCGCGCCACCCTCTCCGGCTTCAACAGTCAAGGCCCCCTCAAACTCCGCCTCTCCGGAGCCAGCCAACTCCGCGGCGATATCCAAAACGGCGACGCCGACTTTGGCCTCTCCGGTGCCAGTCACCTCACTCTCCGCGGCCGCGCCGGCGCCCTCAAACTCGACGCCTCCGGCGCCAGCCACGCCGACCTCGGTGACTACCCCTCCGCCCGGACGGACGTCGACGCCAGCGGCGCAACCACCATCGTCGTCAACGTCAGCGCCGACCTCAACGCCGAAGCCAGCGGCGCCTCCTCCGTCCATTACCTCGGCCAACCCACCGCCGTCTCCGCCCGCGCCTCCGGCGCCTCCTCCGTCGCCCGCAAATAAGGGCCCGCCAAAGAATAAGCCACGCAGAACTTGTCTCTTAACCCCTAACCCCCGCCCCGCTCCCCGTTCCATCCCCCCCCTGTTCCGTCTCCCCGTTCCGTCTTGCCTCGACCCCCGTTTTCTGCTCGGCTGTCATCATGCAGCCGAAGCTCCCTCCCCTCCCTCCGCTAACCTCCCACCTCCCCCCAAACACCCCCCTCGCGCTCAAGCGCCGGACGTTCCTCCGCCACTCCCTCGCCCTGGCCGGCGGTTGCACCCTCGGCCTCCACGCACGCCAAACCCCCACCGCCCCACCTCCGCCCCTCGGCCAGGCCAAAGGCATCCACCCAGGCCGCGTCGTCTGGGCCTATGACCCCGAACTGACCGACTGGAAAGGCCCTGGCGACGGCCACTGGTGGGAAGGCAACCGCGTCCGCCAACCACGCATCGATGCCCTCCTCCAGCGCGCGGTCTGCGAATTGACCGGCCCATCGAACCTGAACCAGGCCTGGTCCCGCCTGTTCCGCCACCTCAACCAGGCCCGGGGCCGCGGCGACGTCGACTATCGCGTCGGCCAGAAGATCGCCATCAAGCCCAACTGGGTCGGCCTCATCTACCTCGAAGGCCACGTCAATACCGACACCTACCGCTTCAACCGCCGCGAGGACTACATGAACACGGCCCCCCACATGATCCTGGCCCTCCTCAACCAGTTGATCCGCGTGGGCGTCGCCCCCTCAGACATCACCGTCTGCGACACCCTCGCCTGTCTCGTTCACGAATACTACGACCTCCTCCACCCCGTCTTCCCCGGTGTCCACTACGAAGACTGCGCCGGCCGGTTCGGCCGCACCAAGGTCTCCCCCTCCTCGCTGGCCCTCCACTGGAGCTGCCGCCCTCCCGCCACCGCCCAGGACCACCTGCCCACCTGCTTCGCCGAGGCCGACTACCTCATCAACTTCGCCAACCTCAAAGCCCATACCGCCGGTGGCGTCACCCTCTGCGCCAAAAACCACTACGGCTCCCTCGTCCGCTGGCCGGTCGAAAAAGGCTACTACGACATCCACCCCAACTGCTTCTCCCGCCAATCCGCCATCTATCGCCCCCTCGTCGACCTCACCGGCCACGACCGCCTCGGAGGCAACACCGTCCTCTACCTCGTCGACGGACTCTTCTCCGGCGTGCACCCGCGCGACCCCGTCCCCCAACGCATGCAACACCCCCCGTTCCAAAACCGGTGGCCCTGCAGCCTCCTCGCCTCCCAAGACCCCGTCGCCATCGACTCCGTCGGCTTCGATTTCCTATGGGCCGAAGGCACCGAATTTCCCCGCAAAGGGGGCGTCGACGATTACCTCCACGAGGCCGCCCTCGCCCACGATCCGCCCTCCGGCACCTTCTACGACCCCAACCACCCTACCCCCACCCAACGACTCGCCAGCCTCGGCGTCCACGAGCACTGGAACAACCCCCGCGACCGCCAGTACTCGCGCAACCTCGGCACCGGGACCGGCATCGAACTCATCCAAGCCCTCCACACTGGTTGACACCCCGCCCCCCGGCCCGAATAGTCAGGACGTGACACGGGTATACGACCTGGCGATGACGCACCAACTGGACTCCGATGACCTCTTCATCCATCGGGTCCAAGCCGCCTGCGCGACCGCCGGACTCAACTTCTTCCTCATCGAACCGCTCTGGGCCGAACCCTTCCTCCAGGCCCTCCTCCACCGCCGCGTGCATGCCCGCGTCCTCCTCAACATGCACAGCGAACACCACCAACCCCACGACCGCTACCACCAACTCGTCCTCGCCGCCCACCACGCCGGATCCCACGTCATCGATCCCCCACCCCTCGCCCAGGCCGCCTTCGACAAGTGCCGCCTCCATCCCCATCTCGTCGCCGCCGGCCTCCCGGTCCCCTTCTCCCTCATCGTCAACCCCCACTCCCCACTCCCCACCCCACTCCCCGAAGCCGACCAGCAAGCCCTCGGCTGCCCCTTCGTCATTAAACCCGCCATGGGCTATGGACGTCGCGGCCTCGTCCTCGACGCCACCCACCCCTCCGACCTCGCCCGCTCCCAGGAGGCCTTCCCCGATACCGGCTACCTCTTCCAACGCCGCATCGAACCAGGCCTAACCCCCGACGGCCAACCCCTCTACTTCCGCGTCTTCTACGTCTTCGGCACCACCTGGATCGCCTGGTGGAATTGCCACACCGACCACTACCGCCTCCCCACCCCCCACGAAATCGACCACTACCAACTAACCCGCCTCGAAACCCTCAGCCGCCAACTCGCTGCCCTCACCAGCCTCCGCTTCTTCTCCAGCGAAATCGCCCTCCTCCCCAACGGCCAACCCGTCCTCATCGACTACGTCAACGACCAGTGCCACATGCTCAGCCAATCCTCCGACCCCCAAAAAGGAGTCCCCGACCCCCTGGTCCTCGCCATCGCCGACCGCCTCGTCGAAGGCGCCCAAACCCTCCTCCACCATCCCCCCTGCCGCGCCGCCACGCTCGCCGCATGATCCTCCACGCCCGCCAATTCTCCTTCCAGTTCCCACGCCCCGCCCTCCTCATGGGCATCGTGAACGTCACCCCCGACTCCTTCTCCGACGGCGGCCTCTGGCTGGACCCCGTCGCCGCCGCTGACCACGCCCACGACCTCGTCCGCCAAGGCGCCGACCTCATCGATGTCGGCGGCGAATCCACGCGCCCCGGCGCCTCCCCCGTCCCCGCCCACGAAGAACTCCGACGCGTCCTCCCGGTCATCCAACGCCTCGCCCGCGAACTGTCCGTCCCCATCTCCATCGATACCCAGAAAACCGACGTCGCCCGCGCCGCCCTCGACGCCGGTGCCGCCCTGGTCAATGACGTCGCCGCCCACCGCGCGGACGACGCCCTCTGGCGGTTGGTCGCCGAAACCCGCGCCGGCTATGTCTGCATGCACATGCAAGGCACCCCCAAAACCATGCAGACCCACCCTGCCTACGACGACGTCGTCGCCACCGTCGACGCCTTCTTCGCCGACCGCCTCGCCCGGTTGCAGGACGCCGGCGTCCCCCCCACCCACGTCGCCCTCGACGTCGGGATCGGCTTCGGCAAGAACCCCGATCATAATTTGAGATTGCTCAACGCCCTCCCCCGCTTTACAAGGCACCAGCGCCCGTTGCTGCTCGGCGTCTCCCGCAAATCTTTCCTGGGCCGGATCCTCGGAGGAGGGATTCCCGAACGCTTGCCCGGCGCCTTGGCCTGCACCTGTTGGGCCGTCTCCCACGGCGTGCAGATCATCCGAACCCATGACGTCGCCGCCACCCGCAACGCCGTGCGCCTGATCGAAGCCATCCAATCACCCACCCCCTCATGGACCTGAACTGGCTCCAAGGCAGCCTCCAAGGAAGCTGGCGCGCCGCCATCGAGATCCTCATCCTCGCCGTCGTCATCTATTACCTCCTCCTCTTCCTCCGCGGAACCCGCGGCTGGTCCGTGGTCCTCGGCTTCCTCGCTGTCCTCCTGGCCCTCGTCGTCATCACCGTCCTCCTCCAACTCCAAGTCCTTAACCTCATCCTCGCCAACTTCTTCACGTTCTTCGCCGTCGCCGTCCTCGTCATCTTCCAACCCGAACTCCGCCGCCTCCTCAGCGAACTCGGCAACTTCCAACTCTTCGCCACCACCCACGAACAACGCGAAACCATCGAGGTCATCGTCCAAGCCTGCGAACGCCTCGCCGAAGTCCGCATCGGCGCCCTCATCGCCCTCGAACGCTCCATCAACCTCCGCGAAGCCGTCGAATCCGGGATCGCCGTCGACTGCCAGGCCACCCCCGAAATGCTCGAAACCATCTTCTTCCCCAATAACGCCATCCACGACGGCGGCATCATCATCAAAGGCGACCGCATCGCCTACGCCGCTTGCATCTTCCCCCTCACCCGCCAACAAGGCCTCAACGCCTCCCTCGGCACCCGCCACCGCGCCGCCATCGGCCTCAGCGAGGAAACCGACGCCTTCGTCGTCGCCGTCTCCGAAGAAACCGGCGCCATCTCCTGCGCCTTCCGCGGCCAACTCACCCGCGCCATCACCCTCGAAGAACTCCGCTCCCAACTCAGCACCGTCTTCATCGCCCACTCCCCCACCCGCTCCCTCCGCGAGTGGATCCGCCAACACCTCGTCGACCGCCCACGCGCCGCCTTCTCCTCCGAGCCCCCCCAAACCGGCAACACCGAGGTCCATTAATATGACCTGGCGCGAACACGTCCTCCATAACCTCGGCCTCAAAATCGCCTCCCTCGGCCTCGCCAGCCTCCTCTGGTACGCCGTCCACGGCCGCTACGACTCCCCAGGTTCCTCCCTCACCAACCCCTCCGGCAAAACCATCGTCAAAGATTACGTCCGCCTCCCCATCACCATCACCCAATCCCCAGGCGCCGCCCACCTCTTCCAAGTCCAACCCCCAGAAGTCTCCGTCCGCCTCTCCGGCGACCAAATCGTCCTCCAAGAACTCCGCGGCTCCGACCTCGAAGTCTTCGTCAACCTCACCGACGCCGACGACCGCCCCACCACCGCCCGCCGCGTCAAAGTCCTCGCCCCCTCCGGCGTCCGCATCCTCCGCGTCGAACCCGCCCTCGTCCACATCGAACGCCTCCCCAACCCCGCCCCCCCATCCCTCGACCCCTCCCCCCCATCCCTCGGCCCCTCCCCCTCCCCATAAGCCCGATTGCCTCGACCTTCACTCCGTCGCCCAATCGTAATCCTAATCCTAATCGTAATCTCACCCCAATTAACGCATCCATTCTCCCGCCTAATCGCCCCCCCCCCGCCCCCGCCCCCAGGGCCCCCCCCCCCGGGTG